>NZ_WUMM01000040.1:0-854 GCF_009826875.1 Shinella sp. AETb1-6
CGTTTCTGACGTGCTTGCGTTTCGGGTTGTAGAACATCTCGATGTAGTCGAACACATCCTGGCGAGCTTCATCGCGTGAACGGTAGCCCCTGCGACGTATCCTCTCCCGCTTCAGAAGATTGAAGAAGCTCTCGGCCACCGCATTGTCACGGCAGTTGCCGCGTCGGCTCATCGAGTGAACCAGATTGTGGTGCCTGACGAACGATGCCCAGTCCATGCTGGTGAACTGCGCCCCCTGATCCGAATGAACCAGCACCTTGTCCTTCGGCTTTCGCCTCCACACCGCCATGAGCAGAGCCTGCAATACGACGTCCGTGGTCTGTCGGCTCTGCATCGCCCAGCCGATGACCCGGCGAGAATAGAGGTCGATGACGACCGCAAGGTAAGCGAAGCCCTCGCAGGTTCGGATGTAGGTGATGTCCGTGACCCAGGCCTTGTCCGGAGCCGCGACGTCAAATTGCCGGTCGAGTGTGTTGTCGATAGCGACGGCAGGCCTGCCGCCATAGATGCCGGGACGGCGTTTGTAGCCGATCTGCGCCTTGATCCCGGCGAGACGCGTCAGGCGCGCGACCCGGTTTGGGCAGCACATCTCTCCCTGATCGAGAAGGTCGTCGTGCAGCTTGCGATAACCGTAGACCTTGCTGCTCTCTTCCCATGCCTTCAGGAGCAGATCGGTCTGTCGCTTGTCCTCTTTGGCTCGCCTGCTCAGCGGGTTCTTCAGCCAGGTGTAAATCCACTCGGGTGAACCCGTAGAAGGCGGCACATCGTCCGCACCGAAAACTGCAAGCGATGCAGAGCAATGAACGCGTACTTCACTTTGCATCCCTGGCGAAATACGCGGCCGCTTTTTTTAA
>NZ_WUMM01000041.1:0-821 GCF_009826875.1 Shinella sp. AETb1-6
GGCTGGACCAAGCCGATCATCGTCGGCCGCCATGCCTTCGGCGACCAGTACCGCGCCACCGACTTCAAGTTCCCCGGCAAGGGCAAGCTGACGATGAAGTTCGTCGGCGAAGACGGCAAGGAAATCGAATACGACGTGTTCGACGCGCCGTCGGCCGGCGTGGCCATGGGCATGTACAACCTCGACGATTCGATCACCGAATTCGCCCGCGCGTCGTTCAATTACGGCCTGCAGCGCAAGGTCCCGGTCTATCTCTCGACCAAGAACACCATCCTCAAGGTCTATGACGGCCGCTTCAAGGATATCTTCCAGCAGGTCTTCGACGCCGAATTCGCCGAGAAGTTCAAGGAAGCCAAGATCTGGTACGAGCACCGCCTGATCGACGACATGGTCGCTTCGGCGCTGAAATGGTCCGGCGGTTACGTCTGGGCGTGCAAGAACTACGACGGCGACGTGCAGTCCGACATCGTGGCGCAGGGCTTCGGCTCGCTTGGCCTGATGACCTCCGTCCTGATGACGCCCGATGGCAAGACGGTGGAAGCGGAAGCCGCGCACGGCACGGTGACCCGTCACTACCGCCAGCACCAGAAGGGCGAGGAAACCTCGACCAACTCGATCGCCTCGATCTTCGCCTGGACGCGTGGCCTTGCCCACCGCGCCAAGCTGGATGGCAATGCGGAACTGGCGAAGTTCTCCGAAACGCTGGAGAAGGTCTGCGTCGAGACCGTCGAATCCGGCTTCATGACCAAGGATCTCGCGCTCCTCATCGGTCCCGACCAGCCCTGGCTCTCCACCACCGGCTTCCTCGACAAGATCGACGA
>NZ_WUMM01000042.1:0-809 GCF_009826875.1 Shinella sp. AETb1-6
GGACTCGTTAGAGCCAGAAAATGACGGCTGCAGCGATGCAGATGGCCGAGAAGAAGGTGTGGGCGCATCGGTCGTAGCGAGTTGCGATGCGGCGCCAGTCCTTGAGTTTTGCGAACAGGTTCTCGACCTTGTGGCGCTGACGGTAAAGGGCGGTGTCGTAGGCGTATGGGACTTTGCGGCTTCGGCTCGAGGGGATGCACGGCTCGATGTCTCGTGCTTCCAGTTCCTGGCGCAACCAGGCGCTGTCGTAGCCGCGGTCGGCGATCAGATGAGAGGCCGGCGGCAAGGCGTCGAGGACGAGACGGGCGCCTTTGTGGTCGCTCATCTGGCCTTCCGATAGGAGCAGGATGATCGGCCGTCCGTCACCGTCGCAAACGGTGTGGAGCTTCGAGTTCAACCCGCCTTTTGTTCGCCCGATACGGCGGGGAACATCCCCTTTTTGAGCAGGCTCGCCGCGGTGCGGTGAGCCTTGAGATGCGTCGCGTCGATCATGATACGCTCGGGTTTCGGCCCTTTGCCGGCGAGAACGGCGAAGATCCGGTCGAAGACGCCGAGCCGGCTCCAGCGAATGAAGCGGTTGTAGAGCGTCTTATGCGGACCGTAGCCAGTCGGCGCGTCCTTCCACTGGAGACCGTTGCGAATAACGTAGACGATGCCGCTCACCACCCGGCGGTCATCGACCCTCGGCACTCCGTGGGACAGCGGAAAGAACGGCGATATCCGCGCCATCTGGCGCTCGCTTAGCAGAAACAAATCACCCATCAAGGCCTCCTATTGGAGGCCGTGAAGCACATCTCAAACGAAATTAA
>NZ_WUMM01000043.1:0-633 GCF_009826875.1 Shinella sp. AETb1-6
AGCCGTGCGTGTGGCTTTCGGACGGATGGTCAACCCCTGGCTTCCCATATGGCCATATATAGGGTGTGCGGTTGCGCGCAGATGGACGTCGCCGGGATAGAAGAGCGCGCGCTTTTCCGAGAGCGGCGCCGCCCCGGGCCATTTGACGAGCAGGGTACCGGAGCGAGCTGACGGCAGGCGGCTCGATGAGCGATCACGATTCGGTGGCGAATCGCACGACTCAAATGCCGGGCCGATTCCCGATTTTCCGCGATGCGACGATGACGTGGTCGGTGAAGTGCCCCATAAAAACCGCGCTCCCGTCATGCGAAGAGGCCCTGTGTGCCGGCTTTCTGCCCGGATTGTGACGGAGCCAACGGGAAGGCGTCATGGGCTAAGTGGCGGCTGCATAAGGTTTTTTGTTAAGGATCCATAAACTTTTAGCGATCTCGCCTGCCATTTTGTGTCCTTTGCGCAACAGGCCGGGGCGAAGGCTGACAGAAACCCTGCCTCGCTTCAGTTTGATGATTGCTTACCGAACCGCGTCTTGTATTTTCACCCTCGGAAGCAGGGGCGGTTGTTCGTCCGCTTCCTGAACTTGGGGATGGGGCAGGGAACGCTGTCCTTCAGCAAAAAACCCAGACCCGTTTGAAA
>NZ_WUMM01000044.1:0-632 GCF_009826875.1 Shinella sp. AETb1-6
TTGATTTCTCAGACACACACCTTGCTTCATCATTGATGAAACAACGTGACATCGCCCCGCCAAGGAGCAGACGAGAAAGATAAGTACCATCAACCCGTTGTCCCCTGACTGGCGGTACGCGTCATTTGCTAGCTTTAGCGGCGCTTCTCAAATGCTGATCCACGAGTGGATTGATCCGACGGGGGCGAGTGAGTCGGCTGAACCGCTGGAGTTGCCGGAATCTGTATTCATCGGCAGCTACTATGAGACGGTAGGCGATTTCCTTCGCTACGACGACGTCGGATCGCTCGGTCGGACATTCCAAAGGGACAGTCTATTTCTACGTGAGGTTCCCGGATTGGACATATCGATTGGCATTGATCTTAAACACCCTGCCAGCGAAATGCTTCGCGGGCGTTTCTAGCGGATGACGCCGCGATTGTCGTGAAACTCGCATCCGACTACCAGCCTCCGGAATTTGTTCCAGGTCGGAAGGTTGGCTTAGACGGTATTGCTGTAGTTTTGGGTGATAGCTGGAAAAGCGTGTAGGAGCGTGACGAAGCAGATAGTCACTCGCAGCGCAGCTCCTGATCCGGCAGCATCAAAAAAATAGAAGTTACAATCGCTTAACGAAACCATGGCGCTGAATAGCC
>NZ_WUMM01000045.1:0-612 GCF_009826875.1 Shinella sp. AETb1-6
GTTTGAAAGTATGAGCTCTTCGCTGTCTTGCTGTCGATGGTAGCCGCCAACGTTCACACCGCTTAGGGTTTTGCTACCAACGGTACTTCGGCCTTTTCCAACTGCTCGACAAAGTCTCGTACGTTGTTGAAACCCTTGCTGTCTTTCGCGAACGAAAACTTGATGCGCTGTCGTGAGCGATGCACGCGGCAGATCCTACTACTGCTTCTTTCCGGTTAACTTTACAATGCCCCGCAGGGAGACCCTTGGCTTTGCGCCGCCGCTGTGCCTGACGCGGGAGGAGGTGGACAAGATCGTGCGCGCGACCGTGGGAGCGATCGAACGCGTCCTGTAAGGAGAAGAGCTCACGACGCTATCAAAACAGCCAGCTTCGGGTGAGGCATACATCTTTCATAGGGACGCGGGGACGGGATTTCCTCCTCATCGTTGGAAGACGGATCAGCTGCTGCGATGCCTTAATGTTAAACCATAATGAACAAAAATTCGGGGGTGAGGATCATCCTAACGATCGGGAACAATGAATAGCCCCGAGTTTCGTAGACCCCCTCGGGTTAGATTTTCTGCTGCCTCTCGAACTCTACGGGCGACAGCATTCCGTTTCTGACGTGCTTG
>NZ_WUMM01000046.1:0-554 GCF_009826875.1 Shinella sp. AETb1-6
CCCGACTTGGTGAACATGGTCGGATCCAGCTCCTTCACGCGCTGCAAAAGCCGCACGGAGTGGAAGTAGCGCGCGCCCGGGCGCACCGTCAGGTAATTGCCCGGCACGGTCTCCATATTGTGGTTGAAGACGTCGGGCTTTGCGGCGACGACACGCTCCAGCGCGCCCGGCTTCTTCAGGAAATCGGGCGTGAGGATTTCGATCGTCGTCAGCGGCGACGCCGCGCGAATGGCCCAGATCACCTTCTCGAAGTGCTTGGCCCCGCCATCGTCCAGATCGTCACGGTCGACCGAGGTGATGACGACGTGGGAAAGGCCCATCTGCCTGACGGCCTTGGCGACGTTTTCCGGCTCGGCCATGTCGAGCGCGTTCGGCTTGCCGGTCGCGACATTGCAGAAGGCGCAGGCGCGGGTGCAGATCTCGCCCATGATCATGAAGGTGGCGTGCTTCTTGTCCCAGCATTCGCCGATATTCGGGCAACCCGCCTCCTCGCACACCGTCACCAGCTTGTGGGAGCGCACCAGCTCGCGCGTCTCCTGGTAGCCCTTGGAGAC
>NZ_WUMM01000047.1:0-502 GCF_009826875.1 Shinella sp. AETb1-6
TAGGTCACATACCCATAAATCACTTCCGTCCTTTAGTGTGCTGTGATTCACTTCACCCATTGAGAGGAGGTGGTTATGGCACGCTTTGATCTGACGGATTTTGAATGGGACGTTATCCAGCCTTTGTTGCCGTCGAAGGTGCGCGGCGTGAAACGGGTGGATGACCGGCGGGTGTTGAACGGCATCTTCTGGCGGCTGCGGACAGGGGCGCCCTGGGCTGACATTCCAGCACGTTACGGCCCCTACACGACGTGCGTTAACCGCTTCAACCGCTGGCGGCGTGCTGGTCATTGGGCGCGCATTCTGCACGCTGTCTCAAAGGCTTACGACGGCGACATCCAGATGATCGACAGTTCTTCGATCCGGGTTCACCAGCATGGGGCGAATGGCTCGAAAAAGGGGGGCGATCCCGTTGCATGGGTCGTTCGCGCGGTGGGCTGACCACCAAGATACATGTGCTGGTCGATGCGCTCGGCCGTCCGATCCGGCTGAAACTGACCGA
>NZ_WUMM01000005.1:0-387524 GCF_009826875.1 Shinella sp. AETb1-6
GCGCGAGTGCTTGATTTCTCAGACACACACCTTGCTTCATCATTGATGAAACAACGTGACATCGCCCTTGGGCCTCCTATACGCAGGATCTGATACGAAAATTCCAAGATTTATGTGCGCTTAAGCCGGTTCTTCTCCCCAGTAACCGCACGGGGTATCGCCTAATAAAGACGTCCGATAATCTTGCATTCTCGTCATTATGCTCCTTAATAGAGCAATGCCCCCTATCGTTGAACAAAGCGTCGAAAATCATCCCGAGGACAGTTCAGCACCGCCTCACAGCGCGGTTGTCGGTCGTGCAGAGGCGGCGAGTTCCGCCAATACACGACGCGCCTATGCTGCCGACTGGAAGCATTTTTCCTCGTGGTGCCGGCGGCAGGGTCTTCCGCTCATGCCGCCCGATCCCGCCGTTGTCGCGCTCTACATAAGAGCTTGTGCCTCCGGCAGCAGCAACGGTGCCGGTGCGCGGGGCGGCAAGCCCAACACGGTCTCGACGATCGAGCGGCGGCTCTCAGCGCTCTCCTCGAGTTACTCCCAGGCAGGTCTGCCGCTTGACCGCAGCGACCCGGCGATTGCCAGTGTCATGGCCGACATCCGCAACACCCGAGCCGCTCCGCCGCGCCAGAAGGAGGCGGTCCTGCCCGGCGAGTTGGTCGCCATGATCGAGACGCTGGAGCGCGGCACGCTCCGCGGCCTGCGCGACCGCGCCATGCTGCTCATCGGCTTTGCTGGCGGCCTGCGGCGCTCGGAAATCACGGGGCTCGATCTCGGTCGCGACCAAACGCAAGACGGCCGCGGCTGGGTCGAGATCTCTGACAAGGGCATGCTTGTTACGCTGCGCGGCAAGACCGGCTGGCGCGAGGTGGAGATCGGCCGCGGCTCGTCGGAGGCTAGCTGCCCTGTTGCCGCCGTGAATGCATGGATCCGGTTCGCCAGGCTGGCGAGAGGGCCGCTTTTCCGTCGCGTGACCGGCCGGGGCAAGGACGTCGGACCGGACCGGTTGAACGACCAGGAGGTAGCCCGCCTGGTCAAGAAGACGGCTCTGGCCGCCGGCGTGCGGGGTGACCTGTCCGAAACCGAGCGTGGCGCGAAGTTCGCCGGGCACTCCTTGCGCGCCGGACCCGCCTCAGCCGTCTGAAATCGACGAAGGAACCGAATACCTGAAGCGCGACGGCAAGCCCAACGCGGTGTCCGCCCGATGAGCAGCGGACATGGCCCTTGGCGACATATACAAACGGCCTTGTGGCTGTAAGGATCGCTCGATGGCCACCATCGCCGCCGCTTTCCCGCAATAGCCCCCTTAACCCCGCTGCCCCGAAGAAAGACCCTGCCTGAGGATCTGCATTCCATACTGGAGAGGAGATCGATTGGCCGTTAGGCGGAAAAAGCCAACCACCTCTCTTTCGGCCACAGATGGCCCAGGACGCGTTTTTTGCGTTTTCCATGTCACGGGTCATTCTCATGCGAGAAATCCTCTGTACGGCCATCTGTGAGGGTCGAAAAATTCGGCGTTTTTACTTTTTGATTGCCGGGACTATGCCTTGCTGGTTTGGTTGCGAACAGCGAGGCGGCATCATCAGGGCGCGTAACGCCTCGGTCCAATACGGCTCCGACCATCGAACGGCCGCACTGTTTACGTTCCGAGTGCCATGCCCAAGCCGGTCAGCCGCGCGACGCCCCTACTGGCCGTCATCCACTTCTCGCAAACCGCCCCGCCGCACCAGAAGACGGCGGACCTGTCTTAAAATCTGAACGCCCTGCCCAAGACGTTGGAGCGCAGTGCCCTGCGTGATCTACAAATCGCGCGCCGCGGTCGCTCATCGGCTGGCACGGCAGCATGCTCGCAGATGAAGATCTCCGACAAGGGGACGCTTGCGACGCTTCGCAGCGATACCGCGTGGCGGGAGGTGGAGATCGGCCGAGGTTCGCCGGAAGCCAGTTTCCCCATGACCGCCTGGACTTGTCTCACCACGCACTCGGCGTTTGCTTTTCCGTAGGCCCCATACCTTCGGGGCGAACTGAGCGAAGTGAACACAACTTTTAAATGCCGCGATTCCAGGGAAATTCGATGTAACGCAGAATAAAGGTTGTATTTTTGCGCCAGAACGCGCAGCGAACGCAACTCACAATAAGCTTAACAAGACCTTAAGCTTTCTTCTAAAGTATTAAGTGGCAGATCCCGGGGTAGAGGCGCGCCGATTGTATTCGGTCCATAACGCGAACGATCATGTTCACCCCCTGTCTTAGCGTTTGTTCCACTCCCTCTACGGAAAATACTATGTCGCTCTTGCAAAACCTGCGGATCAGAACAAAGGTCCTGTCCCTCGTCCTTCCCGCCTGTCTTATCGGCATCGGCGGAACGCTCTATGTCTCGGGAAAATTCAAGTCTGCGGACACCGAGTATTCGGATTTCGTCAGCAATGACGGGAACGCCGAGATAGACATGGCCATTGCCAGCCAGCGTCTCGTTTCCATCGTTTATGACGCCTATCAAGTGTTTCTCTATGACGCCGGAACCGAAGGCATGAAACGAGCGGAGGGCGACTACGCGGCCAGCAAGTTGCGGCTCAACGATCTGATCGATAACGCGAGGACGTTGATGCCGGCAGACCGCGAGGCGCTGGCGTCTCTCCAGGCGCAATCCAACAGTGTCATCGAGATCACGGATAAAGCCGTCGCTGCGGGATCCGCCGACCGTAACGAGGAAGCCAAAGCCCTTCTCGTCCAGGCCGATGAAAAGGCTGCCGAGACGATCAAGGCGATGCGCGCATGGATCAACAATACGAGCGACAGGCTCAAGGAGAAGGCCGCAGTCCTTTCCGAGAAAACCAACAACACGATCCTGTATACCCTTCTGGCACTGGCCGCTGTTTTTTCGTCCCTGCTGCTTCTCGCCGTGATCGTCACGAAGCGCGAGATTTCCAATCCGATCGAGCGGCTTCGCCTCAGGATGATGTCGCTTGCCTCCGGGCAGGTGGATGAGGCTGTGCCCGGTGTCGACCGCCGGGACGAGCTCGGAAGCATGGCTTCGGCCGTCTCCGTCTTCCGGGATAACGCCATCGAAAAGGATCGCCTGGAAAAGCAGAGCGACGCCGATCGAGCGCTTTCGGAACATGAGAGACTGGAGCGGGAAAAACAGAAGGCCGCCGACGCCGCCAACACCAAGTTTGCCGTCGATTCGCTGCGCGACGGGTTGGAAGCTCTCGCCAATGGCAACGTCTCCCACCGCATCCTGACGCCCTTTACCGGCACGCTCGACGAACTGCGCTCGAACTTCAACAGTTCCGTGGAGAAGCTTCACTCCGTGCTTCGCTCGGTCGGGCAGAATGCGGAAGGGATCGACGCCGGTGCGAATGAGATCCGCGCGGCGGCCGACGATCTTTCAAGACGTACCGAACAACAGGCCGCCTCCGTCGAGGAAACCGCAGCAGCTCTGGAGCAGATCACTACGACGGTCAAGGATTCGGCCAAGCGTGCGGATGATGCAGGCCGCCTCGTATCGAAGGCACGAACAGGCGCGGAACAGTCTGGTGCCTTGATGCAGAATGCTGTCGAAGCGATGATGGCGATTGAGAAATCTGCGGCTGAGATGGGCAACATCATCTCCGTCATCGATGAAATCGCGTTCCAGACCAATCTCTTGGCATTGAATGCGGGCGTGGAAGCGGCGCGCGCCGGCGAGGCGGGGAAAGGCTTTGCGGTGGTCGCGCAGGAGGTTCGGGAACTTGCACAGCGCTCGGCGAACGCCGCCAAGGAGATCAAGGCGTTGATCGCGGCGTCGGGCTCGCAGGTTCAAACCGGCGTCGAGCTCGTCAAGCAGACCGGCGTTTCGCTCGAGACGATCGTGGCGGAAGTCCGGGAGATAAGCCTGCACGTGAACGCCATCGTGGAATCGTCCCGGGAACAGGCGACCGGCCTTCAGGAGATCAACACCGCCGTGAACGTGATGGACCAGGGCACGCAGCAGAACGCGGCGATGGTCGAGCAGTCGACGGCGGCCAGCCATGGCCTTGCCCGGGAAGCCGCTGCGCTCAACCAAGTCCTGGCGCAATTCAATCTTGGTGGCTCAAAGGGCTCGGAGCATGGCCTTCGGGCGATGCGAGCCGCATAGTCTTTCTGCAATCGAGTGGATATCGCGCCAAGCGGCGCGGTATCTTTGAGGCAAACCCTCCAACGGCAAAAAGACGTTTCGATCTCTGCGCCTGCGCCCGACCCGACCGTCCTGCGGGACCTGTTTGCCAATCGGCAGACCCTTTCGCAAAAGCCCGCAGACGCGCCGCAAGGCCCCTGAGGCTGGATAACGGAAACAGCGAGCGGTCGCGCTCACGATCATTCGCACTCGCCTAGAGTTCAACGAAGACATCGTCAAAGGCGATTTGACGAGAGTGCCCGCCGCCGCCCCTACCCTCCCCCCAGCGCTTGCTGAAATGTTGAGAACCTGTCGATGAGCAAGGGCGTGGGACGCGAGAACCAGCTCGCCGCAGATATCGAGCCGACCCAAGTCGATGCCGTCTAACACCCACTTGAACCAGATCGCAGCCCAGTCCGGAAATTCGAGCGCCATCGCGACGAGGTCCCGTGGCGATGTCCGGCTGGGTCGTGGCTCGACCGGTCCAGGCATGTCGCCGCTGCGCGCCGAGATATTCGGTGGTTGGCACGCTTGGGTCATCCACAATGCGACCGCTTTCGCGGCACGACCAATTTGCGGCGAAGGTTGAGGCAACGAGCCCGCTACATAGCTGGCAGATGGATGACTGGTACGACATAGCCACCGGCACGCTCCGATGAGGTCACTATCCCTGTTGACAGCTGTCAACAGGCCGCTCGTCAACCACATCTCGGGGTGGCACTTGTTTACACTGGCGGAAGCTCGTCGCGTCACACGCGACGCCCGAGCCGAGTTTCCTTGCTCACGAGCGAGCACGTCTCGGTCAGAAGATTGCCATAGCAAAAGAGACGGACCACGGTGCGCATAGGGTCGCGTCGGAATATGTCTCTTGTGGTGGCTCTAGTTCATGCGCGGAAGCGGCCAGGCGACGAGCCGACTCCATCGACCGTTCTGAACAGGTCCACGCCGAACGGCTCACGTGCTCCTCGGTCACTCGTTGACAGCTGTCAACTCACGCCAACCCCCGTCGCCAAAAATCCCCGCAAACGATTCATTTTCCAGCATTTCCATCCTCGTCAACCGCCGTTTTTCTTTCTCGTAAAGGCTTGACGCGACTCAGAGCTTGGCCCACCGTTCCTACGGAATAAGGCGAAGGATTGTTAGTTCGCCGTAACTGCTAGACGTATCTGTAGATTTTCAGGCTGCCGCATATCCACGGTGCCGAGAATCGGACGATAATAGCATCACGGTCGGTTGCGCATGAGGCGCTGGTTCGACCGGATAACAATCGGAGACTTTGATGGCCTTGCCTTCGGATACCGCCATGGAAGAACATAAAGAGCCGCTTCGCCCGGCGGACGAAACCATTGCAGAAGATGCGCAGGCACTCTCCACGCAGCTCCAGTCGATGCGCGACCGGTTGTTCTCGCCGACGTCGCGAAAGTCCTTGCGCAGCTTCACCTCGGGAGAAGCCGCGCGGCTGATCGGCGTGTCCGACGGTTATCTTCGGCAGATTTCGCTGGCGGGAGAAGGACCGGAACTCGCCACCGGTCCCGGTGGCCGTCGCATGTATTCGCTCTCCGATATCGATGCGCTTCGCCATCACCTCGCCGAGCAGGCACGCGCCAAGGGCAATATCGCCAAGGCCCGCTCCTATCTGAAATGGCGTGACGAGGCGCGCGGCGAGCATCTCCAGATCATCTCCGTGACCAACTTCAAGGGCGGCTCGGGCAAGACGACATCGGCCGTCCACCTCGCCCAGCACCTGGCCATGACCGGCCATCGCGTGCTGGCCATCGATCTCGATCCGCAGGCTTCGCTTTCCGCACTCTTCGGCTACCAGCCGGAACTTGATCTGGTTGGCAACGACACGATCTATGGTGCAATCCGCTACGATGACGAGGCGCGACCGCTTTCGGCCATCATCCGCAAGACCTACTTCCATAATCTGGACCTGGTCCCCGGCAATCTCGAACTCCAGGAGTTCGAGCATGCTACGCCCCGCGCGCTCGCCGAGCGTCGCCCCGGCGACGCGCATGGCTTCTTCTTCACACGCGTCCAGGCGGCCCTTGCCACGGTGGCCGACAACTATGACGTCGTCGTCATCGATTGCCCGCCGCAGCTCGGTTATCTGACGCTGTCTGCACTCTGCGCCTCGACGTCCGTCATCGTGACGGTGCATCCGCAGATGCTGGATGTCGCCTCGATGAGCCAGTTCCTCTTCATGACGGCGGATCTGCTCGGTGTGGTGCGTGAGGCGGGTGGGCAGCTCAATTTCGATTTCCTGCGCTACCTCGTGACACGCTACGAGCCGCATGACGCGCCACAGGCGCAGATCGCGGGCTTCCTTCGCTCGCTGTTCGGCAGCCGCGTTCTGACGGCACCGATGCTGAAATCCACCGCCGTCTCGGATGCCGGCCTGA
The DNA here is from genome assembly GCF_009826875.1 of Shinella sp. AETb1-6. Taxonomy (NCBI): domain Bacteria; kingdom Pseudomonadati; phylum Pseudomonadota; class Alphaproteobacteria; order Hyphomicrobiales; family Rhizobiaceae; genus Shinella; species Shinella sp. AETb1-6. The sequence goes on from NZ_WUMM01000005.1 coordinate 6,532, forward strand.
CGAAGCAGACGCTCTACGAAGTCGGCCGCGAGAACTTCTCGCGCGGCACCTACGACCGCGCGATGGACGCGCTGGACGCCGTCAACAACGAGATTGAACAGCTTATTCATACCGCATGGGGACGCACGTGATGGCCGGCCGCGATCGAAAGAACTCCATCAAGGCGCTGTTCGGCGGCGATATCCTGCCGGCCGGAGAGGCGGCACCCGAAACGAAAGCCGCGCCGACGGCAAACGAGCCGGCCGCCGCCCCCGTGCGGACGTCATCCGGTGCCGTCAAGGCGATGGGCCTCTCGCTGACCTCGATTACCCGCGAGGCGGAGGAGGCACGGGCGCTTCGACAGGCGCTGCAGGACGGCGAACGCATCGTTTCACTCGATACCGACAAGATCGACGTCTCCTTCGTCAACGACCGCCTGAGCGACGAGGAGCGTGACGATCCGGATTTCCTCGCACTCGTCGACAGCATCCGCGAGAGCGGACAGCAGGTTCCGATCCTGGTGCGGCCCTCACCCGCCGGAAGCGCCGACACAGGCGAAGGCGACCGATATCAGGTAGCCTATGGTCACCGCCGCCTGCGCGCCGCTCGCCGCCTCGGCCAGCCCGTAAAGGCGATCGTCAAGACGCTGAGCGACGACGAACTTGTTCTGGCACAGGGCAAGGAAAATGCCGAACGCCGTAACCTGAGCTTCATCGAGCGCGCGCTGTTTGCGCATACGCTCGTTCGGCGCGGTTTCGAGCGCAAGCTCGTCTGCGATGCCTTGGCGGTGCAGAAGAGCGAGCTGTCACGCCTGCTCCAGGTCGCAGACGCCGTGCCCTTCCGCTTCGTGCGCGAGATCGGTCCGGCGCCGAAGGCCGGCCGTGAGCGCTGGATGGCGCTTGGCGCGCTTTTCGAGAACGGCAATGGCGCGGAGATCGAGAAATCGGAGGACGAGGTCCATTCCGAGCGTTTCCGGTCGGCGACGAGCGATGAGCGTTTTCAGATGCTGTTCGACCGGCTGATGCGGCGCGCGCCCAAGGCGGCGCCAGCGACCGAGGCGATTATCCGTCCCGACGGCGGCGTACTCGCCCATGTCGAACGAAAGGGCAAGGCCGTGCGCATTGCCTTTGCCCCGGAAGTCGATCCCGCCTTCATCGAGGCCTTCACAGCACGCATGAAGGACGATTACGCAGACTTTCTAGCCGCGCGCAAAGACGCGAAGGCGGGAAAGACCTGACGGATATTATTGTGATTCGGCCGCGTAAGCGGTTGGAGAACGCCTGAGAAACCAGCGAAAGGAAGCGCAGAGACAAGAAAAAAGGCCCCCAAAACGTCACCATTTCGGAAGCCCTCTTCTATGTAGCAATTCGAGAGAATCACTTCCTACAGTCAAAGTCAAGAGTCGTGCGACGCCAGCGTCGTGCGAATGTGAAACTTCGTCTGCCAAATGGCCTGTCTCAGGAGCGGAATCCCCGCTCGATCATGCGACAGGACGGATGGATGGCGTCGACGGGACCTCCTTGCCTCGGAAAAGGGGACCCGAATGATGGAGCATATTGCAACGACGCCTTTTGGCGGCGGACGGATAACTGCGCGCCAGTTCCAGAGACAGCGCGAGACGGCCGGCCGGCAGGAAAAACTGCGGGCTGGCAAGGGCGGCAACGATACCGGCCGGGCCGACAAGTGGCAGCTGATGCGCGCCCTGACCGAGGCACGCGCGGCCTATGGCATCGGAGATCGCGCAATCAGCGTGCTTGAAGCCCTCGTCTCCTTTACCACCACACGGGAGCTCGACGGTTCGGCACCGATCATTGTCTTCCCGTCAAATCGCGAACTGTCGGTGCGCACGCGCGGCATTTCGCCGGCGACGATCCGACGCCACCTGGCAGCACTGGTCGAGGCCGGCATGATCTTCCGCCGCGACAGCGCCAACGGAAAGCGCTTCTGCCGGCGCGACGACAACGGCGTGATAGAGGACGCCTTCGGTTTCGACCTTGCGCCGCTCGCGCTCCGGGCCACAGAGATACTGGAAGCGGCAGAAGCAGCACGCGCCGAGGAAAGAGCAATCAGGGCGCTGCGGAGCGAGGTGACGCTGCACCAGCGCGATATCACCAAGATCATCGCCTGCGCATTGGAAGAGGGCAGGGCGGGCGACTGGCTCGATTTCAAGGCCCGATTGGCAACGATGACCACCGGCCTCGGCCGCCGCATGCGACGCGATCTCCTGGCATGGCGGCGCGATAAACTGATCACCCTGCGTGCTGAAGTGGAAAACGCTTATCTTTCAAGCCTTTCCGAACGAGAAATGAGCGGCAATGAGCTTCAAAATGAGCAGCATATTCAGAATACAAAGACAGATCACTCATTTGAACTGAACGGCCAGGAAAACACTGATGGCAGCGTTACGGTCTCAAATTTGGCGGTACCGGAGCAGAAGATGGCGATCAGTCTCGACAGATTGATGCGGATTTGCCCGCAGATTGCCGATTACACGAAGGATGGCATCCGGTCATGGAACGATTTCTTCGCCGCTGCGGACCTCGCACGGTCGATGCTCGGCATCACGCCCGATGCGTGGCGCAAGGCGAAAGCGGCGATGGGTGAACAGACGGCGGCCGTGGTGATCACGGTGCTGCTGGAACGGGGCGAGGCCGTCCGCTCGCCCGGAGGCTATCTGCGAAACCTGACGGAAAAGGCCCAGCGTGCGGCCTTCAGCATCTATCCGATGCTTCAGGCGCTGGAACGGTCACGGGCATGATGGACGGACGCGGGAAAAACCTCCGGACGACCGGGCGGATGGCGGTATTTGCCCCCGCCCGATGCAGTGTCAGCGCCAACCAAGCGCCGGAGCGACATGTTTCAGGATGGATTCGATGACATGCGCGTTGTAATCCACACCGAGCTGGTTCGGCACGGTCAGAAGCAGCGTATCGGCCTCCTGAATGCCTTCGTCGGCGGCAAGCTGTGCGATCAGCCTGTCAGGCTCGTCGGCATAGGATCGCCCGAAGATCGCCCGCGTCTTGTCGTCGATGAAACCAACGGAATCCTCTTCCTTGCCGCCGCGGCCGAAATAGGCGCGATCCCGGTCATCGACCAGGGCGAAGATGCTGCGGCTGACCGAAACGCGTGGCGTGCGTGTGTGGCCGGCCTCCTTCCAGGCCTCGCGATAGGCCCGGATCTGCTTGGCCTGCTGGACATGGAAGGGTTCACCGGTTTCGTCGTTCTTGAGCGTGGAGCTTTGCAGGTTCATGCCGAGCTTGGCGGCCCACACGGCGGTGGCATCGGAGCCGGCGCCCCACCAGATGCGCTCACGCAAGCCTTCCGAGTGCGGTTCAAGCCGCAGCAGGCCCGGCGGGTTGGGAAACATCGGGCGCGGATTGGCCTGGGCAAAGCCTTCGCCCTTCAGCACCTCCAGGAAGACTTCCGTGTGCTGGCGACCCATATCGGCATCGTTCATGCCCTCCGCCGGCGCATAACCGAAATGGCGCCAGCCATCGATGACCTGCTCAGGCGAGCCGCGGCTGATGCCAAGCTGAAGCCGACCCTGCGAAATGAGATCGGCCGCGCCGGCGTCTTCCGCCATGTAGAGCGGGTTTTCGTAGCGCATATCGATGACGGCCGTGCCGATCTCGATGCTCTTGGTCCGCGCACCGACGGCTGCCAGCAGCGGAAAGGGCGAGGCGAGCTGCCGCGCGAAGTGATGCACCCGGTAATAGACGCCGTCGGCGCCCAGCTCCTCCGCCGCAACCGCCAGATCGATCGATTGCAGCAACGTGTCGCCCGCAGACCGGGTCTGCGACTGCGGGGAAGGGGTCCAGTGACCGAAGGAAAGAAAGCCGATTTTCTTCATGTAAGTCCGCCTCGAAACCATGCGTCCGTTTATGGGAAGTTGATGCGCAAGATGGAGGCTCGCCGCCCGCTTGAAAAGGCCGGCAGTGAGAACGGTGCGTTCACCGGTTGAGGCGAATGGCGTTCGTTGCCGCCAGATACGCCGGTCGGACGGGGTTTGCCTACCTGTCGCGGGGCAGCAGCTCGAGGTCGAGGCGATTATAGGTGGCCTGGATCATGTCGATATCGCTCAGATGGCTGGCGACGGCGATTTCCACCATCACATCGGCCACGGAGACGTCCACGCAGCGTGTTTGCGACCGCTCAGCTCCGGCAAGAACCACGGCCTGCGCCTGATCGCCGCCCAGAGCGAAATACAGGTTGAGCGCGCTCTCGAGATAGGGAAGGGCCCGTCCGGCGGCTGATTGCGATGCGAGGTCGCCTTCGTTCTGCGTGGCAAGGGCAACAGCCTTGTTCTGGATCTCGCTCATCTCGTTTCTCTCTTCACGCACCAACCGGAAGCTGCCGCACAACCGCAGCCTGCACGCATTTATCCCGACCAAGCTAGCGCCAGCCTGATGCGTGCTGGTGGCGGACGGGTGAAAATTCGAGGCGTTTTGCGCTTGAAAGCGTCTTCGAGCCGAGTTAATCGAGATGCGTTACGTTATTACGTTTCGATTCGGACGTTAGCGCCGGAATAGACAATGGAAGGAAAAGGCAATGACCAAGGTGTTGAAAAAACTCAGCTATGTGGCGGCGATATCCACGGCGCTCGGGCTTACGGGGCTGGTCAGTGCCCATGCCGCATCGGAGCATAAACACAGCCACAGCCATGCCGACGAGGCGCAGAAGAAGGTCCATGAGGGTTATTTCGCGGATGACCAGGTAAAGGCACGTCCGCTTTCGGACTGGGAAGGCGACTGGCAGTCCGTCTATCCCTATCTCGTCGACGGAACACTCGACCCCGTGATGGCGGACAAGGCCAAGCATGGCGACAAGAGTGCGGCCGATTACCGGGCCTATTACGACGTCGGCTACAAGACCGATGTCGATCGCATCCTGATTGCCGGGTCGAAGGTTACCTTCTTCCGCGGCGAGACGGCCGTCAGCGGCGATTATGAAACCGATGGCCACGAGATCCTGACCTACAAGAAGGGCAATCGCGGCGTTCGCTTCATTTTCAAGAAGGTGGCGGGGGACGAGGCAGCACCCGCCTTCATCCAGTTCAGCGACCACATCATCGCCCCTGAAAAGGCCGGCCACTACCATCTCTACTGGGGCGACGACCGCGCTGTGGTGCTGAAGGAACTGACGAACTGGCCGACCTACTATCCGGCCAATCTCGACGGCAAGCAGATCCTCGAGGAAATGCTCGCCCATTGAGCCGAGCGCGGCCTGCCTGCCGGGACTTTGTCTTGGGATACCGCGCCGCCTGACGCGGTATCCAGCTCGATCGAGCTACTCAGGTTGGATTGCGTCAGGAGCGGGTTGAGCGGGGCGGCTCCCGGGCAAAATCATGGCTGGCCGCCGCCCTACAGCGGATTTCTCGCAAAGACTGCCCCCACCACGTGGCAAACTCACAAAACGCGCCCGGGGCCATCTATGGCGGAACAAGGGGCGGCCGCTTTTTTCCCTAACGGGACCTTGTCGATCGCATCCATCATGGCAATGGAATCCTTGGGCAGGGCCGCCGCCCTTCGGCGGTGGCGGGGGCGACGTGGCAATTGCGGCGCATTTCTATTCTTAGAGAGTATAATGACGATGATGCGAGATTATCGGACATTGTCTGTCGCCGACATGCCGTGCGGTTATTGGAGGAAAAACCGCAAAATCCGCACATATGGCTTGAGCTGGCGGACAACGATTTGCCCGTCGGTTCAGCCGTTTCCGTGACAACATTTGCGGGCTGCCTGCCCGCTGGATAGTGCGCGCGGCGGGCCGGTCGCGTCTGGCGCCCTTCGCGCCCGGCATTGCCTTGAAACCGCTGGATGATCTTGCCCGCCTAGGCCGGCTGCCGGCTTTCCCGCCGGGCCCTGAATATGCCGCCGTCGAGGGCAGGGACTATCAGGTCAAAAAAAATGGGCCGGCGAGTTGCGCGGCCCATGAAGTGTGAAGGTTCAAAAAACCTCCAGAGGGGAACAGCTGCTGCGGCGGCACTGGGAGGAAAAAAGCCGCCATATGCATCAGCTGGGTGCACTATGCCCCTTTTTTGACCAGATGGAAAACATTTATTGTGCAATGCAGCCATGCACAGGCCGCGTTGCTCCGGCATTGTCGCACGATTGCGAAAAATCAGCCCGATATTTGCCACAGACGCGGCTAGGATGCGGCGCCGTAACATTAGCGCGGGCTTGAGCATGTCGGATAAAACAGGTGTGGTTTCCGAGGACACGTCGTCCCGGCTCGTTGTGCTGTTCCTTACATACAGACTTTATATTCTCGGCGCGGCCAGCCTTTTCGTTTTCGCGCTCGTCGCGTTCGCGCTGTACCACCTGACCGCGGAGGTCCGCTACGACGAGGTGCTCGCCGCGCTTTCGGCGACCTCATGGAGCGCCATCGCGCTTGCGGCGCTGTTCACCGGCCTCAGCTTCTTTGCGCTCATCCTCTACGACGTCAACGCGCTGGACCATGTGGGGCGCAAGGCGCCGTTCCCCTCCGTCGCCGTCACCGCCTTCATGGCCTATGCAGTCGGCAATACCGTAGGGTTCGGCCCGCTCAGCGGCGGGGCGATCCGCTTCCGCGCCTATTCCAGGCTCGGGCTCACGCCGGGCGAGATCGCCCGCATCATCGCCTTCGTCACGCTGTCCTTCGGCCTCGGGCTGCTTGGCGTCAGCGCCCTTGCCACGCTTGCCGTGGCGCCGCGCGTTGCCGGCATCATCGGCGTCGATGCGCTCTGGTTGCGTGTCATCGCCGGCGCGGTGGTGGCCGGGCTTGCCGCCGTCTTCTATATCGGCCGCAACGGCCGGGTGCTCACCATGAAGGGCTTTCGGCTTCGCCTGCCCGATAGCGGCACTGCATCGCGCCAGTTCCTCGTCTCCGCACTCGATATCGCCGCCGCGGCCTCCGTGCTCTATGTGCTCCTGCCCGAAACCCATGTCGGCTGGCCGACCTTCCTCGCGATCTATGCAGTCGCGATCGGTTTCGGCGTACTCAGCCATGTTCCCGCCGGGCTGGGGGTCTTCGAAGCCGTCATCATGGCGGGCCTGTCCAACGCCATCGGCATCGATCAACTGCTCGGTAGTCTCGTGCTCTACCGGCTGATCTACTATGTGCTGCCGCTGCTTTTGGCCACGCTTCTCCTGCTCCTGACCGAAATGCGCCAGCTGGCGCTGCGGCCCGGCGTCGCCGAGGCGGCCCAGCTTGCCGGAAAGCTAGCCCCTGCGCTGATCGCCACGCTGTCGCTGCTGCTCGGTGCGATGCTGATCTTCTCGAGCGTGGTGCCGACGCCCGACACCGATCTGGACTTCCTGTCGGGCTACCTGCCGTTGCCGATCGTCGAAGGCGCGCATTTCCTCTCGAGCCTGATCGGCCTGCTTCTGATCGTGGCCGCGCGCGGGCTCGGCCAGCGGCTCGACGGCGCGTGGTGGGTGGCGCTCGCAGGCGCCGCTATCGCCTTCGCCTTCGCCTTCCTGAAGGCCATCGCCGTGTTCGAGGCGGCACTCCTGGCGCTGTTCATTGTCGCGCTGCTTGCCAATGCGCGCGCCTTCGACCGGCACAGTTCGCTGCTGCGCCAGGCGCTTGGTCCATCCTGGCTGATGGCCATCGCCGTCATCATCGTGACGGCCACCTTCATCCTGCTCTTCGTCTATCGCGACACGAACTATGCGCATGACCTGTGGTGGCAGTTCGAATTCTCGGAAGAGGCGCCACGCGGATTGCGTGCGCTGCTCGGCCTTGCCATCGCCGCGTCGACGCTGGCGCTGTCCAGTCTGCTCCGGCCTGCGCATTACCGAACGGAAGGGCCGACGCCGGAGGAATTGAACCAGGCCGTCGCCGTGACGATGCAGCAGGATGTGGCGGATGCCAATCTGGTGCGCATGGGCGACAAGCGGCTGATGTTCTCGCCCTCGGGACGTTCCTATATCATGTACGGCATCCATGGCCGCTCCTGGATTGCGCTCGCCGATCCCATCGGTGCCGAAGAGGAGTTCCCCGAACTCGTCTGGCAATTCGTCGGCGCGGCGCGGGCAGGCGGGGGACGCGCCGCCTTCTACCAGATTTCGCCGGCCTTGCTCGGTGCCTGCGCGGATGTCGGCCTGCGGGCTTTCAAGCTCGGCGAGCTCGCCACCATCGACCTCGCGGAGTTCGAGCTCAAGGGCAGCCGTTTCGCCAATCTGCGCCAGTCCTATAACCGGGGCCTGCGCGATGGCCTGACGTTCAGCGTCGTCCCGCCGGGCGAGGTCGCCTCGATCCTGGACGATCTTCGTACCGTCTCGGATGGATGGCTGGACCATCACAACGCCAAGGAAAAGACCTTCTCGCTGGGGGCCTTCGCCGACGATTACGTGCTGTCCCAGCCCGTTGCCGTCGTGCGGCTTGCCGAGCGCATCGTGGCCTTCGCCACGCTCATGGTGACGGATACGAAAGCCGAGGCGACGGTCGATTTGATGCGCTTTGCGCCCGACGCCCCAAAGGGTACGATGGACTTCCTTTTCGCCAGCATTCTCGACTATCTGCGCAACGAAAAATATGCCCGGTTCAACCTCGGCATGGCGCCGTTGTCGGGCATGGCGCGGCGCGAGGCGGCACCGGTTTGGGACCGCGTCGGGGGCGCGCTCTTCGAACACGGCGAGCGGTTCTACAATTTCAAGGGCCTGCGGGCTTTCAAATCGAAGTTTCATCCCCGCTGGGAACCGCGCTATCTTGCGGTCTCCAACGGTACCGGGGCAGTGCTGGCCCTGATGGACGTGACCTTTCTGATCGGCGGCGGCGTCAAAGGAGTAATCTCGAAATGAAGGTTCTATCCCGTCTTACGGCCGCCGCGCTGCTCGCCGGCCTCCTGCCATGCGCAGCCATGGCGCAGGACTTCGATACGGGCATGATCCCCGGCGATCATATCACCATGCCCGATGGCGCGCCGGAGGCGAGCGTGTTCCTGATCTCCGGCAAGGACGGCTGGGGCGCGCAGGAAGACAAGCAGGCCGCGGACCTGGCCGCCAAGGGGGCGGCCGTCGTCGGCATCGACCTGCCGGCCTATCTCAAGACGCTTTCGGCCGATACCGGCGACTGCGTCTACATGATCTCCGACGTGGAAGCGCTCGCCCACCAGATGCAGCGCGCCGGCGGGGCGACGCAGTACAATCCGCCCATTGTCGCCGGCATTGGGGAGGGGGGTGCCCTGGCGCTCGCCATGATCGCCCAGAGCCCCGCCGCCACGCTCGACCAGGCGATCGCCGTCGATCCGGAAGCCGGCATCGCGCTGGACAAGGTGCTCTGCACCCCGGCCAGCAAGACAAAGGCCGGCGACCGCACGCTCTATGGCCTGACGGACGGGCCGCTGCCGGCGCCGGTGACGGTGCTGTTCACCGCCGATGCCCCGCAGGCCGGCCGCGACCATGTGGCGACGCTGCAGGCGGCGCATCCCGATATCGAGGTGCGTGACGAGACGGCGAGCGCCGCCGATGCGCTTTCTCAGGCTCTGGCCGACCGCGTCGACGCGGCCGGTGGTACCGAGACGCCCCTTGGCTTGCCGCTCAGCGTTCTGAAGGCGACGCCGGCCTATGACACCATGGCTGTGGTCTATTCCGGCGACGGCGGATGGCGCGACATCGACAAGCAGGTGGCTGGCGCGCTGCAAGAGCGCGGTATTCCCGTCGTCGGCGTGGATTCGCTGCGCTACTTCTGGTCGGAGCGAAAGCCGCAGGAAACGGCGGACGATCTTTCGCGCATCGTCGATGCCTTCAGCAAGGAATGGGACGTCAAGCATGTGCTGCTCGTCGGCTATTCCTTCGGTGCCGATGTGCTGCCGGCGACCTACAACCTGCTCTCCGCCGACGACCGAAAGCGGGTGCCGCAGGTGACGCTGATGGCGCTGTCGCACCAGGTGGACTACGAGATATCGGTGACAGGCTGGCTCGGCGTGGCCGGGGAGGGCGCAGGCGGCGATCCCGTCAAGGACATCGCCAAGATCGATCCGAAGATGGTGCAATGCATCTACGGCAGCGAGGAGGACGACGATCCGTGCCCGACACTGAAGGCTTCGGGCGTGGAAGCCATCTCGATCGAGGGCGGCCACCATTTCGACGGTGACTACGAGGCCCTTGCCGGCCGCATCATCGACGGGCTGAAGAAGCGGCTGGCGGCTGGCGCGCAATAGGCTTCCCCCGTGTCCGCGAGCGTGCCGGGATGCCGTCAGGTTGACCTCCATGTCGATCGGGAGGATAGTGACGCCTCACTCCAGGGAGGAGGGATAGCGTCATGAAGATCGTGACCAGCCTGAGTTTCCAGGGCCAGTGCCGGGAAGCCTTCGAGTTCTATGCCGACGTTCTCGGCGGTACCATCACGGCTGCCATGCCCTATAGTGCCGCGCCGCCGGACATGCCCATCAGCGACGAAAAGTACAAGGACTGGCTGATGCATTGCTGGCTTCAAGTCGGCGATCAGGCATTGATGGGCGCGGACATGGACGTTGCCTGGGCGCCGAATGTGGGCAAGCCCAAGAACGGCTTCGACGTCACCCTGCATACAACGGACAAGGCCGAGGCGAAACGCTGGTATGACGCGCTTTGTGACGGCGGACGGCCGGGCATGCCTTTTGAAGAAACCTTCTGGTCCCCGGGGTTTGGCTCCCTGACCGACAAGTTCGGCGTGCCGTGGATGATCAATACGATTCCGTCTGCCGATTGGAAACCGCGGCAGGGTTAGGGTCGCGCGGCGGCGACCGAAAGGCTCAATCGGGCGGGGCCAGCTGCGAACGCGCCAGGAGCCGCACGAGCCAGTCCACGAAGACCCGGACCTTGTTACTCAGGTGCCGGTTGGGCGGATAGACGATGTAGAGCTGAAGGCGCTCGACCTGCCAATCGGTCAGCACAGGAACCAGCCGGCCGTCTTCCAGTGCCCCGCGCGCCATGAAGCGGGCGAGGAGGGCAATGCCCAATCCCGAAAGCGCGGCTGCGGAATAGCTGCGGGCGTCGTTGGTCGATACGGTGTAGCGGCCGTTGATCTCCATCTTTTCCTCGCCCCGCGTCAGCACGAAGGGCATGATGCGGTTGTTCTGCGCGAAAAAGTAGTTCACCAGGCGATGGTCCGTCTCAAGCTCCGACGGATGCTGCGGCGTGCCGAAGGCCGCGATGTAGTCCGGTGCCGCGCAGGCGAGCAGGTCGACCTCGCCGACCCGCCGCGCGATGAGCGACGTGTTGCCCGGCGCGCCGGCCCTGAGCGCGCAGTCGACATTCTCCGCGAGATAATCCACCGGCCGGTCGCCGACCCCCAGGTCGATGCTGATATCGGGGTAGGCCTCGTGAAAATCCTTCAATGCCGGAATGACGACCAGATCCGCGAAGGCGCCGGACATTTCCACGCGCAGCCGGCCGCTTGGATTGGTGCGGGAATGCGAAAGGCTGCCGTCCAGTTCATCGATCTCGGTGATGATCTGGTTGGCCCGTTCGTAGTAGAGCGCACCATCCGTGGTCACCATGACGCGCCGGGTCGTGCGGTTCAGCAACTTGGTTTGAAGATGCGCTTCCAGATTATGAATGAGATTGCTGACGGTGGCCTTGGGCATGCCCATGGCGTCCGCCGCCCGGGTGAAATTTCCCATCTCGACGACGCGAAGGAAAACGCGCATCGCAGAAAGCTGATCCATGGAACATTCCCGCTATGGAAGCTATGATTGTTCGAGTTATCGAACAGTGAAATCGATTTTACCACACTTATCTGGGTGCAATGACTAACGATATAAATGGTGAGGGCCCCTCCTATTTCAAACGGGGCTGCAGGACAAAATCGATGCCGGTGGAAATCAAGGATATGACGTTCGACAAGGTGGCCTCCGGCCCCGTGTCGGTGCGCGTCTATCAGGGAGCCGACTACGCCAGGGGTGCACCGGTCCTGTTGTATTTCCACGGCGGTGCGTTCACGCAGTCAGGCCTCACCCATTGCCCGCTCGCCGAATGCATTGCCGGCACGGGCGCCATCGTCGCCGTGCCGAACTATAACGAGGGTGGCGTCTTCCCCAGGCCGCTCGAAGCCGGCTTTTCCATCTTCTCCTATCTGGCCAAGAAGCGCGCGGGCCTCGGCGACCGCAAGTCGCTTCTCCTGATCGGCGGCGAGGAAGCCGGCGGCAACGTCGCGGCCGGCGTTGCGCTGAAGGCGCGCGACCACTTCGCCGACGAACTGGACGGCCAGGTTCTGCTGTCGCCGCTGCTCGATCCCTTCATGGCCACGCCGTCCTTCCGCAAGGCGGACACCATCGGCATGCACGATCGCTGGACCGACGGCTGGAACCACTATCTCAGCGGCGGCGTCTGCCATCCCTATGCCGCGCCGTCCATGTGCTCGCGCCTGTCGGGCCTTGCACCGGCGCTCATCATATCGTCCGAAGACGATCCGCTTCTCGACGAGGGCCTGGGCTATGCCGCAAGCCTGCGTGCGGCCGATGTCAAAGTACAGCAGCATGTCCTTCCCGCGGGAACAGGCTGGCCAACGATCTATAGCGGGACACCCAATGGGGCCGAGCACTGGGCAGGCGTCGTCGCCGACCAGTTTGCCGGTTTCGTTCACACGATAAGCACTGCCTGATTTGAATTGAAAATATAACGCGGACCCAAGCCGCACTGGAGAAAACAATGATATCGAAGCGCAAACGCTGGGCCCTCACGGGCGCCGGCCTGGGACTGGCTGTGTCTGCTTCTGCCGCAGCCCTGATCTTCCAACTTCCCGCCACCGCCGCCAAGGCCGAGGCGACCGCCGCCGCGGAGGTTCCCGCTGTACCGGTCACCGTTACCGTGGTCGAGAACCGCGACGTGGTGACATGGCAGGAATTCTCCGGCCGCCTGGAGGCCATCGATCGCGTGCAGGTTCGCTCGCGCGTTTCGGGCGCCATCCAGTCGGTTCACTTCCGCGAGGGGGCGCTGGTGAAGGCCGGCGACCTGCTCTTCACCATCGATCCACAACCCTTCCAGACCGCGGTGACGCAGGCAAAGGGCCAGTTCGCGTCCGCCGAGGCCCGGGTGAAGCTTGCCAAGACCCAGCTTGATCGCGGTGAACGCCTCGCCCAGAGCAACAGCATCTCGCAAAGCGACATCGACCAGCGCCTGAACGCGGTGGCAGAGGCAGAAGCGGCGCTGACCACCGCGCGCGCCACGCTCGATGCCGCTGAGCTGGAACTCAGCTACACGAATGTGCGCGCCCCGGTCGCCGGTCGCGTCGGCAAGGTGGAGATCACCACGGGCAACCTCGTGGCGGGCGGCTCGGCCTCCCCGGCCCTGACGACGCTCGTCTCCGTCGATCCGATCTATGCCAGCTTCAATGTCAGCGAGGAAACGGTCTCGGCCGCGCTCGCCGCCCTGCCTGCCTCCGAAGGCGCATTGCCGCCGATCGAGCAGATCCCGGTAGAGGTCGGCACGCTCGCCGATGAGGGCACGCCCATTCACGGCAAGCTCCAGCTCATCGGCAACGAGGTGGACGCGGCCAGCGGCACGATCGCCGTGCGCGCCGTCTTCGACAATCCGGGCAACCGGCTGATCCCCGGCCAGTTCGTGCGCATCCGCATGGGCGAGCCGAAGGCCGAGAGCAAGATCCTCGTCAGCGAGAAGGCCGTCGGAACCGACCAGGACAAGAAGTTCGTCTTCGTCGTCGACAAGGAAAACAAGGTCGCCTACCGGCCGGTCGTGCTCGGCAGCCTGTCGGGCAACGAGCGTATCGTCGAAAGCGGCCTTTCCAATGGCGACAAGGTGGTCGTCAACGGCCTGCAGCGCGTGCGCCCCGGTGTCGTGGTCGACCCGCAGGTGCAGGAAAACGTCGCCGCCGTGAAGTAACGGCGGCCGGCGGGGCGACGTAAAGGCCCCGCCTTGGTTGCATGCAAATCCATGTCCGCCGGCGGTGCCTTGCCCGCCGGGTAGGCTTGTTCGTCCGAATTCATCCTGGAGAGGGTGCAAAATGAACATCTCCCGTTTCTTCGTGGATCGCCCGGTCTTTGCCGGGGTTCTATCGATCCTCATCGTGGTCGCAGGCCTGATCGGCATGCGCGCCCTGCCGATTTCCGAGTATCCGGAAGTCGTTCCGCCATCGATCGTGGTGCGCGCCGTCTATCCGGGCGCAAACCCCGTCGTCATCGCCGAAACCGTCGCCACGCCGCTTGAAGAGCAGATCAACGGTGTGGAGGACATGCTGTACATGAACAGCCAGGCGACGTCGGATGGCGTGCTGACGCTGACGGTCACCTTCAAGCTCGGCACCGATCCCGACAAGGCCCAGCAGCTCGTCCAGAACCGCGTTTCGCAGGCCGAGCCGCGCCTGCCCGCGGAGGTCCGGTCGCTCGGCGTGACCACGGTCAAGAGCTCGCCCGACTTCATCATGGTGGTGAACCTCGTCTCGACGACCGACCGCTATGATGTGACCTATCTGCGCAACTACGCCACGCTGAACATCAAGGACCGGCTCGCGCGCATCGAGGGCGTCGGGCAGGTGCAGGTCTTCGGCGCCGGCGACTATGCGATGCGCGTGTGGATCGATCCGCAGAAGGCCGCCGAGCATGCGCTGGCTGCGAGCGATATCAGCAACGCCATCCGCGAACAGAATGTGCAGGCGGCCGCCGGCATCATCGGCGCTTCCCCGACGCCAAATGACGTCAACCTCCAGCTCAACGTCAATGCCCAGGGCCGCCTGCGCACCCCGGAGGAATTCGGCAACATCATCGTCAAGGCCGGGCCTGAGGGACAGATCACCCGCCTGAGGGATGTCGCGCGCGTCGAACTCGGTGCCGCCGACTATACGTTGCGCTCGCTGCTCGACGGGCAGCCGGCCGTCGCCGTCGCCGTGCTTCAGGCGCCGGGGTCCAACGCCATCGAAATCGCCGACAGCGTGCGTGCCACGATGGACCAGCTCCAGCTCGCCATGCCCGACGGTGTGAAGTACGAGATCGTCTACGACACGACGGAATTCGTGCGCGCCTCCATCGACAAGGTCGTGGATACGCTGCTGGAGGCCATCGCGCTCGTCGTGCTCGTCGTCATTCTCTTCCTCCAGACCTGGCGCGCCTCGATCATCCCGCTGCTCGCCGTACCCGTCTCGATCATCGGCACCTTCGCCGTCATGTATGCCTTCGGTTTTTCGGTGAACGCGCTGACGCTGTTCGGCCTGGTTCTCGCGATCGGCATCGTGGTGGACGACGCGATCGTCGTCGTCGAGAATGTCGAGCGCAACATCGAAAACGGCCTGAGCCCGCGCGACGCCACCTACCGGGCGATGCGCGAGGTATCCGGCCCGATCATCGCGATTGCGCTGGTGCTCGTTGCCGTCTTCGTGCCGCTGGCGTTCATCAGCGGCCTGTCCGGCCAGTTCTACCGCCAGTTCGCGCTCACCATTGCCATCTCCACGGTCATCTCGGCCATCAACTCGCTGACGCTGTCACCCGCTCTTGCCGCGCTGCTCCTGAAGGATCACCATGCGCCCAAGGATTGGCTGACCCGTGTGATGGACGGCCTGTTCGGCTGGTTCTTCCGTGGCTTCAACCGGGCATTCGGTGCGGCCGGCAACGGCTATGGCCGCGGCGTCGGCGCGCTGGTGAACCGCAAGTCACTGGTCATGCTGGTCTATCTCGCGCTTGTCGGCGCGACCTACACCGTGTTCAACGCCGTGCCCGGCGGCTTCGTGCCGGCGCAGGACAAGCAGTATCTCGTCGGCTTCGCCCAGTTGCCCGACGGCGCGACGCTCGACCGCACGGAAGACGTCATCAAGAGAATGAGCGCGATTGCGCTGGAGCAGCCGGGCGTGGCGCATGCCATCGCCTTCCCGGGCCTGTCGATCAACGGCTTCACCATCGGCTCGAACTCCGGCATCGTGTTTGCGGTTCTCGATGATTTCGACAAGCGCAAGACGCCGGATCTTTCCGGCGGCGCCATCGCCATGCAGCTGAACCAGAAATTCGCCGGCATCCAGGACGCCTTCATCGCCATGTTCCCGCCGCCGCCGGTCAACGGTCTCGGCACGACGGGCGGCTTCAAGCTGCAGATCGAGGACCGCGCAGGTCTCGGCTATGCGGCCCTGAACGAAGCGACGCAGGCCTTCCTCGGCAAGGCATACCAGACGCCGGAACTGGCGGGCCTGTTCTCCAGCTTCCAGATCAACGTGCCGCAGCTCTATGCCGATCTCGACCGGGCCAAGGCCCAGCAGCTCGGCGTGCGGGTGACGGATGTGTTCGAGACGCTGCAGATCTATCTCGGCTCGCTCTATGTCAACGACTTCAACGCCTTCGGCCGGACCTACAGCGTACGTGTACAGGCGGATTCCGCCTTTCGCGCCAAGCCGGAAGATATCGGCCAGTTGAAGGTGCGGTCGCAGTCGGGCGAGATGATCCCGCTGTCGGCCCTCCTGAAGGTGGACGCGACGACGGGGCCCGAACGCACGACGCGGTACAACGGCTTCCTCGCCGCCGACATCAACGGCGGACCCGCACCGGGCTTCTCCTCCGGCCAGGCGCAGGCTGCCATCGAGAAGATCGCGGCGGAAACGCTTCCCGCGGGCATCGACTTCGAATGGACGGACCTGACCTACCAGCAGATCCTGGCCGGCAATTCGAGCATTGTCGTCTTCCCGCTGGCGCTGCTGCTCGTTTATCTCGTGCTCGCAGCGCAGTATGAGAGCCTGACATTGCCGATCGCCATCATCATGATCGTGCCGATGGGCGTACTCGCGGCGCTTGCCGGGGTCTGGTACACGGGCGGCGACAACAACGTCTTCACCCAGATCGGCCTTGTCGTGCTGGTGGGGCTATCGGCGAAGAACGCCATCCTCATCGTGGAATTCGCCCGCGAGCTGGAATTCGAGGGCCGAACCCCGGTGCAGGCGGCCATCGAGGCGAGCCGCCTTCGCCTTCGCCCGATCCTCATGACGTCCATGGCCTTCATCATGGGTGTCGTGCCGCTGGTCCTGTCGACCGGCGCGGGCGCGGAGATGCGCGCCGCCATGGGCCTTGCCGTGTTCTGCGGCATGATCGGCGTCACCTTCTTCGGCATCTTCATGACGCCGGTCTTCTACGTGCTGCTGCGCCGGATCGCGGGCAATCGCCCGCTTGTCCAGCACGGACGATCGACCATGTCCGGGGACGAACCGGAAGGAACGCCCGCGGTCCAGCACTGAGCGCAAACGAAAAGGCCGGGTTCATCCCGGCCTTTTTGCGTCCGCCTCAGTCGATCGGAACGTAGGGCAGCACCTCGATCGCGCCGCGATAGATCATGTCGAGCGAGACATAGAGGATGATGGCCAGGCCGACATAGGCGATCCAGCGGTGCTTGTTGAGCAGGCGGGCGATGAAGTTGGCGGCAATGCCCATCAGCGCGATGGAGAGCGCAAGGCCGACGATCAGAACGCTTGGATGTTCACGGGCCGCACCCGCGACGGCCAGCACATTGTCCAGCGACATCGAGACATCCGCAACGACGATCTGCGTCGCCGCCTGAAAGAACGTCTTCTTCGGCGCGCCTTCGGCCGGCAGGCCTTCGGCATCCGTGTGGCCGCTGCGCAGTTCGCGCCACATCTTCCAGCAGACCCACAGGAGAAGAAGCCCGCCGGCCAGAAGCAGGCCGATGATGGCCAGAAGATGCACCGCCACGGTGGCGAAGATGATGCGCAGCACCGTCGCTGCGATGATGCCGACGAGAATGGCCTTCTTGCGCTGGGCGGGATCAAGCCCCGCCGCCGCCAGACCGATCACCACGGCGTTGTCCCCCGCCAGCACGAGATCGATTGCAATCACCTGCAAAAGCGCCGTCAGCCCGGCAGCCGTCAGAATTTCCATGCGTCATACCTCAAATGTCGCGGTTCGCCACCGGGCCATCCCTGCCCGGGCAAGACGGATCAGTGCGCCCCGGACCGGCATTTTGCAAGATGGTCGTGGCCGCGACATGCAGATTGCCGTTCATCGGCAAAACGCTCCGTTGTCGCGCAGCCCGCATTTGACTATCTATCGTCCTCCGACGCTTTGTCGGTCACGGCAGGAATTTGCGAGGATACGGCTATGGACATGATCTTTTCACCCGTGCTGACGGTGTGCGGCATCGATGAACTGCCCGGGCAGCGCGACCGTGCCGTCACCCATGTCCTGTCCATCGTCGACCCCGATCTGCCGGAGCTTGAAGCTTTTGCGAGCTATGCGCAGCATCATCGCACGACGCTGCGCTTCCACGACATCATATCCGCGATACCCGACCGGGTGATGCCACACCCCGATCACGTCGCGGCTGTGCTCGCTTTCGGCAGCGATTTCCTCGCCCGGCAGGAACAGGATGCGCAGAGCCACCTCCTCGTTCATTGCCATATGGGCATATCGCGCTCCACGGCCGCCATGCTGACCCTGATGGCGCAAGCGAACCCGGATGAGGAAGCGGAGGACCTGTTCCGGCGGCTCGTCGAGATCCGGCCGCAGGCCTGGCCGAATTCGCAGATGATCAGCTTTGCCGACGAGCAGCTCGGCCGTGGCGGCGATCTGACAGCCGCCCTGCGCCGTCACTACGGAAGGCAGCTTCGCGTCCAGCCGAAATATACGGAATGGATGACCATGCTCGGCCGGGAGGCAGAGTTGCGCATGGCGCTCACGGACTGATCATCTCGCCATGAGTCGAGGCGATCCCGCTTCGGCCGGAAATGCCTCAGCGCCGGCCCCGTGGGCGCGTGGCCAGCACATTGCGGATCGAGAAGCTGGAATGAATGCGCTGAACACCGGGCAGCGCAGACAGGATTTCCTTGTGAATGCGCTCGAAGTCGCCGGCATTGGCCACCTCGACGCGCAGGAGATAGTCCGAACCACCCGTCATCAGGAAACATTCGCGGATTTCCGGGTGGCGGCGCACCGCTGCCTCGAAGCGATCCAGATGATCCTCCGTCTGGCGCTCCAGCGTGATATTGATGATGACGGCGATGGTCGCCTCGGCGTTTCCGGTATCGACAAGCGCCGTGTAGCCCCTGATGACGCCGGCCTTTTCCATCAGCCGGATGCGCCGCAGGCAGGCGGAGGGCGACAGCCCGACCTCGGCAGCGAGTGCCGCGTTGCTCATGCGGGCATCGAGCCGGAGAAGCCGCAGGATATTGCGATCGATCGTATCAAGAGCGGCCATGGCAGATTGTTCCGAAAAGTCACCGTTCCTTCCAACAATCATGCACGCACGCAACATTCAAGCGCAGATCGACCGGAAATTCTGCGATCGTTTCACTAGGCTTCGAAAAAAGCTCGGGGGACGGGTATGGACGGCATGACATCACGAGACATCAGCGCGGAGATCGACGGCGCCTCCGGCTATCTCACCATCGATCTGGCCGCGCTTGCCCGCAATTACGCGCGGCTTGCGGGCGACGTCGCCCCGGCGCGCGCGGCGGCGGTGGTCAAGGCCGATGCATATGGGCTCGGCGCCGACCGGGTCGCGCCGCGGCTCTATGCGGAAGGCTGCCGCCACTTCTTCGTCGCCCAGTTCGTCGAGGCGTTGCGGCTGCGTCCTCTGCTGGCAGATGATGCGCGCATCTTCGTCCTGAACGGCCTCTTGCCCGGCAATGAAAGCGCCTGCGCGCGCCACGGCATCGTGCCTGTCATCAACTCGCTCGAGCAGTGGCGGCGATGGGCTGACGCGGCGAAGGCTGCGGGCCGCATCCTTCCCGCCGTCCTCCAGTTCGACACCGGCATGTCGCGCCTCGGCGTGCCGCCGGAGGAGCGCGAAGCGCTCGCGGCTCTGGTGAAAGCCGAAGCGGGGATCGCCGTGCTGTTCGTGATGAGCCATCTTGCCAGCGCCGACGACGCCGAGAGCGCGCAGAATGCCAGCCAGCTTGCCGAGATGCAGGCCGCCGCCGCCGCCTTCCCGCAATTCGACCTGTGCTTTGCCAATTCCGGCGGCATCTTCCTGGGCCAGCCCTATCACGGCGTGCTCGCCCGCCCCGGTATCGCGCTTTACGGCGGTGCGCCCGTTTCCGGCCGGGCGAACCCGATGGAGCCCGTCGTCAGCCTCGACATATCGGTGGTGCAGACCCGCACGGTGCAGGCCGGCGCGCGCGTCGGCTACAGCGGCACCCATGTCGTGACGGGCGAGACGCGTCTTGCCACCATCGCCGCCGGTTATGCGGATGGCCTGCCGCGCAGTCTCTCGGGCCGCGGCGCCGTCTATTGCGACGGGATCCGGCTGCCCATCGTGGGGCGCGTCTCGATGGACAGCATCACCATCGACATCTCCGCACTGCCGCAGGGCCGCCTCACACTCGGCAGCCGTGTCGAACTGCTCGGCCCCAACCAGACGCTGGAGGGTGTGGCCCGCGACGCCGGCACCATTTCCTACGAGATCCTGACCGGTCTCGGAAACCGCTACCAGCGCATCTATCGCTGACACCGTCTCTTTCCTTCGAGGGCATCATGAAAGTCATCGTTCTCGGCGCCGGCATCGTCGGTGTCACATCCGCCTACCAGCTTGCGCGCGCCGGTCACGACGTGACGGTCGTCGACCGCCAGCCCGGCCCGGCGCTCGAGACCAGTTTCGCCAATGCCGGCGAGGTCTCCTTCGGCTACTGCTCGCCCTGGGCCGCGCCGGGCATCCCGATGAAGGCGATGAAATGGCTGTTCATGCAGCATGCACCGCTTATCCTGCGCCCCAAGGTCGACATGGCCATGCTGTCCTGGATGGCGCAGATGCTGCGCAACTGCACGTCCGCTCGCTACGCGCTCAACAAGAGCCGCATGCTGCGCCTTGCCGATTACAGCCGCGTCGCGCTTGCCGCACTGCGCGAGGAGACGGGCATCTCCTATGACGAGCGCATGCAGGGCACGCTGCAGCTCTTCCGCACGCAAGCCCAGCTCGACGCGTCGGCGAAGGACGTCAAGGCGCTCGCTGCCGATGGCATTCCCTATGAGGTGCTCGACTCCGCAGGCTGCATCCGCGTCGAGCCGGCGCTCGGGCACGTCCGCGAAAAGATCGTGGGCGGACTGCTGACACCGAAGGACGAGACCGGTGACTGCTTCAAGTTCGCCAATGCTCTTGCTGCCAAGGCCGCCGCACTCGGCGTTCGCTTCAACTATGGCAGCATCATCCGCGGGCTCGATGTGGAGGCGGGACGCGTGACCGGCGTCGTTACCGCGCATGGCCGCATCGAGGCCGATGCGGTTGTCGTGGCGCTCGGCAGCTTCTCTCCCCTGCTCGTGCGCCCGCACGGCATCCGCCTGCCGGTCTATCCGGTCAAGGGCTATTCGCTGACCATCCCGATCACCGACGAGACGCGCGCGCCGGCCTCAACCGTAATGGACGAGACCTACAAGATCGCCATCACGCGGCTCGGCGACCGCATCCGTGTGGGCGGCATGGCGGAAATCTCCGGCTATACCAACGATCTCGGTGAGCCGCGCCGCCTGACGCTGCAGCATTCCGTCACCGATCTCTTCCCCGGCGGAGACGTTTCCAAGGCGAGCTTCTGGTCGGGTTTGCGCCCGATGACCCCCGATGGCACGCCCGTCATCGGCCCGACGAAGGTCGCTGGCCTCTACCTCAACACGGGCCACGGCACGCTCGGATGGACGATGAGCTCCGGCTCGGCCCGTGTGATCGCCGATCTCGTCTCCGGCAAAAAGCCGGAGATCGACGCCACCGACCTCGCCGTCGCGCGCTACGCCTGACGGTGCCGACGCCGCCATCACACTTTCCGGCGCGGGTGGCGGCGTCGATCCACGAACCCAAGATGAACCGCATACGCGCGCTGCCCGCCATGACGGCGGGCGGATCGAGGCGAGTGATGCTGGCGACGCGCGTTCTTGCGGTGTAAGCATGCGGGATGCAGGGCTCGATCTACATATTCGTGAAGCGAAAGCTGATTAGCCATGGCGTTGATCGGACGCCGGACGGGCGGGTTGCGATTGAGAACAAACACCTCTTTTTGGGCTTCGTTCGTCTTGAGCGCGCGGTCAGGATTGCCGATTTCGACGCCGTGCAACGCGCCGTAAAGACAATAGACGGGCGCGCAAACGCGCTGGGCAAGCGGCACCTCATCGTGTTCGCGTACATGTATCTTTATTTCTCCGACGCAACTCCGAAGAAGACCCTTGCGGACGTCAAGGCAGACGATGGGGGCGTCGTAAGGACGGTCGAGTACCGACGCGCTGTCACACCCGAAGAACGGCTGATCGGCGATTGGGCCCAGCTGTGCTTTGCGCGGTATGGGGATAGCCTTCTTCGCGCCGTTTACGCCTCGGCGGTGTGAAGACGGGCAGGGGCCGTGATCGTCTGAACCACGCTCATCGAATGCCAATCCGAACCCGGCGCCTTTTCAAGAGCCGGGCTCGGAAGCTGGATATCGTTTGTTGTTTCAGCCGACCTGAACCAGCATCTTGCGAGAGACGGTGACCAGCGAGGCGCCGAGCAGCGCGGCGAGTGCCGAGAAGAGAAACACGCCGGCAGGGCCTTGCAGTTCGACGATCAGGCCGCCGAGGATCGCCCCCGTCGAGATGGCGATCTGGAAGGTCGTCAGGGTTGCCGCACCAGCGCCTTCCGCCTCGTCACCGGCAGCACGGCTGATGAAGGACTGGACGCTGACCGGCAGGGCGCCGAATGCGAAACCCCAGGCCGCCGTAGCGACGGCAGCGATGACCGGTGATACGCCGAACAAGGCAAGTATCAGCGCTGTCACCGCGACGCCGCTTGCCGCAAGCGTGATCGACAGACGTGTGCTGCGCTCGGCGATGAAGCCGCCGGCAATGTTGCCGAAGAAGCCGCCAATGCCGAAGGCAAGCAGGATGGCGGTGATCATTTCGACGCCGAAGTGCGGCACGAGTTCGAGGTAGGGGCGGATGTAGGTGAAGCCGGCAAAGTGTCCGGTAACGACCAGCAGGATGGTGGCAAGCCCGAGCCGCACGGCGGGCCGCCTGATGACGCGCAGGATCGTGCCGAGGCTCGTCGTCCCCTTCGGCGGCAGCGGCGGCACGGTCAGCAACTGCGCGATGAAGGTAACGACCCCGACCGCGGCTGCCAGAAGAAAGGCATACCGCCAGCCGAGGGTGGCGCCGATCCAGGCGCCGAGCGGTGCCGCGCAGACGGTGGCCAGCGATACGCCGGACATCACGATCGCCATGGCGCGCGGCATCAGCCGGTCGGGCACGAGCCGCATGGCGAGTGCCAGTGACATGGCCCAGAAGCCGCCGAGTGCGATCCCCAGCAGGACGCGCGCGACCAGCAGGACAAACAGGCTGGAGGCAAAGCCTGCGATCAGGCTCGATATGACGAGCAGGCCGGTCAGCGCCAGCAGAACGGTGCGCCTGTCGAAGCGCCCCGTGCCGATGACGATCGCCGGTCCCGCAAATGCGCCGACGACGGCCGTCGTGGTGACGGATTGTCCGGCC
This sequence comes from Shinella sp. AETb1-6, assembly GCF_009826875.1. Lineage (NCBI taxonomy): Bacteria > Pseudomonadati > Pseudomonadota > Alphaproteobacteria > Hyphomicrobiales > Rhizobiaceae > Shinella > Shinella sp. AETb1-6. The sequence continues at coordinate 29,855 of NZ_WUMM01000005.1, forward strand.
GCACCGATGCTGACACCGAGGTCCGCCGACATCGGCGTCAGAAGGCTCGCCGGCAGGAATTCCGCCGTCACCAGGCCGAAGACGCCAAGCGACAGGGACAGCACGGCTCCCCAACGGGCCGCCCGCTCGTCACCGCTCGTGTGCGAGGGCGTTGATACAAAATCCATTTTTCCATCTCCAATGAAGGTGGCAAAAAGGTAGGCGTGACGGATCGGAGTTTCTATGCTAAGAAATCCATAAAACTATGCCGTTTCTCCAAATTGCGGAGTGTGCCTTGAGTGATGCCTTGAGCGAAATTTTGCGCGGCCTGCGCCTGGACGGTGTGGAATACGGCCGATGCCAGCCTTCGGCGCCTTGGGCAACGGCCTATCCGTCGCAGGAACCTGCCCGGTTTCATTTTCTTGCCGCTGGCTCCGCCTATCTCCAGACACCGGATGGCGAGTGGATGGAACTTGCAGCCGGCGATGCGGTCCTGTTGCCGAAGGGCGATGCCCATGTGCTGGCCAGCAAGCCGGGCGTTCCGCCGGTCCCTGTCAACGACCTGCCGAAACGCCAGCTTTGCGACGGCATCATCGATCTGCAATGTCCGTGCAGCGACAAGAACAATCTCCTGTTCTTTGCCGTCATGCGCTTCAATGTGGACCGGATGCATCCGCTCCTGCAGCTTATGCCTTCGGTCATGCGCACCAGCGACCTCTCGTCGAGCGAGCCGTCCATCCCACCGCTTCTCGACGCCATGATGCGAGAGGTTGAGATGAACCGCGTCGGCTCCGGCGGCATTCTGGCGCGGTTGGCCGACGTGTTGACGGCAACGATCATCCGCACCTGGGTCGAACATGGCTGCGGCACAGCGACGGGTTGGCTGGCCGCGGTGCGCAATCCGGACATCGGCCGTGTCCTTGCCGCCATCCATCTGGAGCCGGCTCGCGGCTGGACGATTGCCGAGCTGGCAAAACTCATGGGTGCGTCGCGCTCCGGCTTTGCCCAGCGTTTCGTCGATGTGGTGGGCGAGACGCCGGCGCGTTACATCGCAAGCATGCGCATGCATCAGGCGCATCAATGGCTGAAGGAGGGGCAGCGCGTCGCCTCCGTCGCCAATCGTCTGGGTTACGATTCCGAGGCCTCCTTCAGCCGCGCCTTCCGCAAGATGATGGGAGCGCCACCCAGCCATTATCGCAGCAAGCCTGCCATGGGCGATGCCGTCCTGCGCTGAAACCACGTCTGGCGCGGCGGCTCCGTAGGACGTCTTCAGCTCCCTGCAAAAGGCATAGACTGAACCACGGAATCCTGCCTTCGGTACGGCGTTCCTACAGACCCAGCGCGATGCCGTCCTTGCGCGATTCCGAGCCGCCGATCAGCGTGCCGTTCTCCCAATCGATGCGGATTGCCTGTGCCCCGCCGATCGGTCCTTCGGCCGGAACGAGCGAGAAGCCGCGTCGTTCGAGTTCGCTTGCGGTGGCCGCCGGCAGCGTGTGTTCGGCTTCAACGAGCGTGCCTTCGGACTTTGGAATGAGACGCGGAAGGTCGATCGCCTCCTGCAGGTCCATGCCATAGTCGAAGACCTTGGAGATGAGATGGGCGTGGCCCATCGCCTGATAGTAGCCGCCCATGACGCCGAAGGGCATTTCCACCCGGCCGCCGCGCGTGACCATGCCGGGGATGATGGTGTGCAGCGGCCTCTTGCCAGGCGCCACCACATTGGGATGGCCTGGCTTCAGGGAGAAACTCTGACCACGATTGTGCAGCACCACACCGGACCGCGGCGCGACAAGGCCGGTGCCGAAGCTGTCGAAGACCGAGTTGATGAAGCTGACGGCATTGCGGTCGCGGTCCACCACGGAAATATAGACCGTGTCACGGTGCAGTGGCATGTCGAAGGCCGGCAGGTCCGTCATCGCGCGCTTCAGGTCGATCATGCCGGCGAGCCGGTCGGCGAGGGCGTCCGACAGCAGCTCCTCGACAGGCACGTGCGCTTTCTCCGGGTCCGCAATCCAGGCGTCGCGCGCCGCATAGGCAAGCCGTGTCGCCTCGATTTCCAGATGGAGCCTGTCGGGCGACTGCGGATCGCCCTTGGCGTCGAAGCGCGAGAGGACGTTGAGGATCAGCAGCGCGATGATGCCCTGGCCGTTCGGCGGGCATTCGTGGATGGTATGGCCTCGAAAATCCGTTGTGACGGGCGTCACATAGTCGCCCTGCGCAGCGGCGAAATCCTCCAGCGTGTGCAGCCCGCCGAGAGAACGCAGATAGGACACGATGTCTTCCGCAACCGCCCCCGTGTAGAAACCGTCACGCCCCTCGGCCGCGATGCGCTTCAACGTCGCGGCAAGTTCCGGCTGATGGTGTACCTCGCCGATCCCGGGTGCTCGCCCCTTCGGCAGAAAGATGCGCGCCGCGGTCGGCTCCGAGGAGAGCAGTTCCTCCTCCAGCAGCCAGTCGTGATGAACCCGCGGGCTGATCGCATAGCCTTCCTCGGCAAAGCGGATGGCCGGCGCCAGGACGTCGGCGAAGGGCATGCGGCCGTGATCGACATGCAGCCTCGTCCATGCATCGATGGCGCCTGGAACGGTCACCGCCGAGGGCGAGTGCCGCGGCACTTCGGCAAGTCCGCGTTCGGTGAACCAGTCGAGCGTCAACGCCGCTGGCGTGCGGCCGGAGCCGTTATAGGCGACGACCTTGTCGGAGCCGCCGGCTGCGTATAGCACGAAGCAATCGCCGCCGATGCCGGTCGAGCCCGGCTCGACGACGCATTGCACGGCAGATGCCGCAATCGCCGCATCCATCGCATTGCCCCCGGCCGCCAGGATCTGCAGCGCGACGAGCGTTGCGGAGGGGTGCGATGTCGCCGCCATCGCATGGCGGGCGACGGCAACCGAGCGTGTCGGCTTCTCGAAGTTGCGCATTCTTACGTTATCTCCTCGTTGGCAGGGGCGTCGCGTTTCACCTTGCCGGATGTTTCACCACCTTCGTACATGTAGACGCACGACGCTCAGCGCCGGACGGGACTTGCAAATTCGGCCAGCAAGGGCGCCGTGCCGAGAATGTGCTCCTGCATGATCTGATCTGCATGAACCGCATCGCCCGTCGCCAAGGCACGGATCAAGCGCTCATGTTCCTCGCGCGCCGACAGCGGCTTGTCGACATAGTCGAACCAGAAGCGCATATAGGGCTCGATCACGACATGCAGCGCGTTGATCTTTCGGATCAGGTTTGGCCGACCGCTTAGCGTGTAGATGAGTGCATGGAACTCCTGGTGCCGGACGACCCAGTCGCTGCTGCCCGTCTGGCCGGCGCGTTCCATGCGATCCAAAAGCCGTTCCAGATCGAGAAAGGCGTCGGCGTCCATTTTCGGCACTGCCAGACGCACCGCCAAGCCCTCGAGAACGGACCTGATTTCGAACGTCTCGTAGATCTCGTCGAGCGTCAGACCCGTGACAATGCATCCACGGTTCGGGCGAAGCGTCACTAGCCCTTCCGCAGCCAGGCGTCGGAAAGCTTCGCGCACGGGCATGCGGCTCATGCCAATCTCAGCCGCGATTTCCTCGGGTATCAGGCGATCACCGGGCTTGTAGCGGCAAAGCCTGAGGCCCCTCTGGAGGTAGAGATAAGCTTCTTCTTCGGCTGTGGACGGGCTCTGCTCTAAAGAGGCGCTCAGGAAGGTCATGGAAACACATCATGGATTTTTGTATCCACTTATCCAATCACCGCACCGAAATGTCGTCAAGATGGTCGCGTGGAAGCTTGGCGATTCATCCCGCCGGTAACGCCGCCGTAGGGCGTCGACGCGGATCACGCGGGGGTTTACATGCGCGCCGTTCGCCGGAAGCTCCCTTCCAGCGGGAAGCGAATGTCGGAAATTGCTGCCCAAGCGCCGTCGCGGTCAGCCCCACACCCGCCGGATTGCGTCCAATGCGGCCGATATCGCGGGGTCTTTCGTGCGGGCCTCCAGGCAAAGGAAGCTCAGTTTCGTCGAGATTCTGACGTTTTCAGCGATCACGAGGCCATGGGATTGTTGTTCATGAAGGGCAATCGATTCTCGACAAAGGCTCAAACCGATCCCGGTCCGCACCATGGCAACCATCGATGCCTCCTGGTCGACTTCGGCGACGATGTTTTGCCGAAGGCCGAGATTGGTGAACAGGCGCGTCAGTAAGCGGCTGTGCACGGAAGCTTGCGGCGTTCCGATCCAGGGGAGGGATGCCAGTTGCGTCCAGTCAGCCTCCCTTACGAAGCCGGCAAGGGATGGTGGCGCGACGACGCGATAGGTCAGTTGAGCCAGTTCGCGTGCGTGAAACAAGGATGCAGCACCCTCTGCCGACATGTCTGATGATGGGTCGTGATCTCTGGGATCGCCAAGATAGAAACCGGCGTCCAGCTCGTTCCGCCGCAAGCCTTCCGCCACATCTCCGCTCATGCCATGCCGTAGCGTCGTCTCGATACCCGGTCCGCTCTCGATCAGCGCGTTCAGAAACGCACCCAGGCGGGTAAATTCCGGGTCGATGATCGTGCCGATCCTGAGCTTTCCGCGCACACGGGTCGCCAAATGTCCGGCCGTCTGCCCGAAGTCCGTGAGTGCCGCGAGGACCTGCTCCGCCTTGGCGGCAAGCAGGGCGCCTTCCTGCGTCATTTCCAATCCGGTCGACGTCCGCCGGAACAAGGTGAGCCCGGTCTCCCTAGCGAGGCGTTTCAACTGCAGCGTCACGGCAGGCTGGGTGACGTACAGTTCCTCGGCGGCGCGCGTGACGTTTCCGGCCCGTGCGACGGTCACGAATGCCCTCAATGTTTTCAGATCGACGGTATGAAGCATATTAGTTTTACTTATAATGCATCATGTGATTTGTCATTGGATTTTCGTTTCATTTCTCCGCAATTTCCTGATGTGGAAACGAGGAGACGGCTGAAATGATTGAAGGTGCCAGCGAATATTGTGTCCATAGGCCGGTCCGCCGGAACGGGCGGGTGGCCCGATGACACGCGCACCGTCCCCGCCGTCCGATCATGCGTTCGATTATATCATCGTCGGCGGCGGCTCCGCCGGCTGCCTGCTTGCCAACCGCCTCAGCCGCGATCCCGCGCTGCGCGTTCTGCTGTTGGAAGCCGGCCGCAAGGACGACTATCCGTGGATCCACATCCCGGTCGGCTATCTCTATTGCATCGGCAATCCGCGGACCGACTGGCTTTATAAAACCGAGCCGGATGCCGGCCTGAACGGGCGATCGCTGCGCTATCCGCGTGGCAAGACGCTCGGTGGCTGCTCCTCGATCAACGGCATGATCTATATGCGCGGTCAGGCACGCGACTTCGACGGTTGGGCGGCGATGACGGGTGATGATGCCTGGTCCTGGCAGAATTGCCTGCCCGATTTCAAGGCGCATGAAGACCATTACCGGCTGGACAAAGGCGCGGACCCGAAGACTGGCGACAACAGCCGTTTTTCCGACATGCACGGCCATGGTGGCGAATGGCGGATCGAGAAGCAGCGGCTCAAATGGGATATCCTGGAATCTTTCGCCGAGGCCGCAGTCGAGGCGGGCATTCCACGCTCGGACGATTTCAACAGCGGCGACAATGAAGGCGTCGGCTATTTCGAGGTCAACCAGCGCTCCGGGTGGCGCTGGAACACGTCGAAAGCTTTCCTGCGCCCGGCGCGCAACCGTCCGAACCTGACGATCTGGACACAAGCCCATGTCGAACGGCTGGTCCTTGAGACCGGGGCATCCGGCGGCACGCGATGCGCCGGTGCCGTGGTCCAGCGCCAGGGGCAGCGCGTGGAGGTCCGGGCGCGCCGGGAAGTCATTCTTTCCGCCGGCGCGATCGGCTCGCCGCAAATCCTGCAACTGTCGGGTATCGGTCCGGCCGGGCTACTGAAGCGTCATGGCGTCCCGGTTGTGCACGATCTGCCGGGTGTCGGAGAAAACCTTCAGGACCATCTGCAGATCCGCGCGGTCTTCAAGGTCGGCAATGCCAGGACGCTCAACACTCTCGCCAACAGCCTTTTCGGCAAAGCGATGATCGGGCTCGAATATGCGTTGAAGCGCAGCGGTCCCATGAGTATGTCTCCCTCGCAGCTCGGCGCCTTCACGCGGTCGGACGACAGCCAGGCCCACGCCAACCTGGAATATCACGTCCAGCCGCTCAGCCTCGACGCCTTCGGCGAGCCTTTGCACGACGTACCCGCCTTCACCGCGAGTGTGTGCAATCTCAACCCGACCAGCGTCGGAAGCGTGCGCATTCGTTCCGACAGGGCGTCGGATGCCCCGGCCATTGCGCCGAACTATCTCAGCACGGAAGACGATCGCAAAATTGCCGCCGAGAGCCTGCGGCAGGTGCGCAAGATCGTGTCGCAGCCGGCGCTCGCGAAATATAAGCCGCAGGAATGGAAGCCCGGCGTGCAGTTCCAGAGCGACGAGGAACTGGCGCGCCTCGCGGGCGATATCGCCAACACCATTTTCCATCCCGTCGGAACGACGAAGATGGGCAGCGACGACGATCCGATGGCGGTGGTGGACAGCCGGCTGAAAGTGCGCGGTATCGAGGGCCTGCGGGTCGTCGATGCAGGCATCATGCCGAAGATCACCAGCGGCAATACCAACGCGCCGACGCTGATGATCGCCGAAAAGGCGGCCGGCTGGATCGTCGCGGATGCACGCGCGTAGAAACAGCCGAGGACCGCTATGACATCGATCCCGCGATTCGCGTCACTGGGAACGATCGCCCGGCTGCCTTCGTTTGGTCATTCCACGAAACCGAGGATTCAGGAATGGCTTATATCGAGGCAAAGGACGGCACGCAGCTTCATGTGAAGGATATCGGATCGGGCCATCCCGTGGTGCTGATCCATGGCTGGCCGCTGACAGGCGATATGTTCGAGTACCAGTCTCTGGCACTTCTCGAGGCCGGCTACCGTGTCATCACCTATGATCGCCGCGGCTTCGGCCAGTCCGGACATCCGGCGGACACGTACAACTATGACGTCTTCGCTGACGATCTCGGCGCCGCCCTGGAGGGCCTCGACATCGACAAGGCGCATCTGGTCGGCTTTTCCATGGGGGGCGGGGAGATCGCCCGGTATCTGACGCGTCATGGCGCAGGTCGCGTTTCCAAGGCCGTTTTGATTGCCTCCGTCGTGCCTTACCTTCTCAAGGACTCCACCAACCCTGACGGTGTCGACTCCAGTGTTTTCGCCGACATGAAGAAGCAGGTGCGGGAAGACCGCTTTGCCTTCCTCCAGAGCTTTGCCAAGACATTCTACGGTGTCGGCCTTGTCAGCAAACCCGTCAGCCAAGGCGTTCTGGACTGGTCGTTCATCCTCGCCGTGATGGCGAGCCCCAAGGCCACGATCGACTGCATCGATGCATTCGGGCGCACGGACTTCCGGCCGGATCTCAAGTCCTTCACAGTCCCGACGCTCATTATTCACGGCACGTCGGACAAGACTGTACCGATCGATCCCGCCGGGCGCGCTGCCGCGAAGGGTATTTCCGGGGCGCAACTGATTGAGTACGAAGGCGAACCGCACGGTCTCTTCGCGACCGCGCCGGATCGCCTCAATCGTGATCTGATCGAGTTCCTCGGCAAGCCGTGACCTGACGGGCTGCCGTGATCCAAACCTCGGTATCGCGGCGGCCCGCCGGCGTTACAGGAAATCGTCTCGTCGCGGTGTGAATGTGTCGATCAGCAGGCCTTTCGTCAGCGCGACGACGCCGTGAACGAGGTTCGGAGCGACGATGAAGCTGCTTCCCGCGCCTAGCCGCGCCGTGGCGCCGTCGACCGTGACGTCGAACGTGCCCTCGGCGACATAGCTGACCTGCGTATGCGGGTGGGAATGCGGCGCGCCGATCGCACCTGCCTCGAAGCTGAAGGCGACGAGCATCATTTCCGGACGCTCGCTCAAGACCGCGCGGCGATTTCCAGGTGCGACTTCGGTCCAGGTCGTATGCTGGGGCAGGGAATAGAAGGACATTTCAGCCTCTCATCGGGCAAGCCAGCCGCCATCGACCGGCAGGATGGTTCCATGGACGTAATCGGATGCGGCACTCGCAAGAAAGACTGCGGCGCCCACCATGTCTTCCGGCCGCGCCCATCGGCCGGCCGGTATCCGCTTCAGGATATCGGCGTTGCGATCGGCATCCGCGCGCAGCGCCGCCGTGTTGTTGGTCTCGACATAACCGGGCGCGATGGCGTTCACGTTGATGCCGCGCGCGGCCCATTCGTTCGCTAGAAGCTTGGTGATTCCGGCGAGACCACTCTTCGCCGCGGTGTAAGACGGCACGCGAATGCCGCCCTGAAAGGACAGCATCGAGGCGATATTGATGATTTTGGCCTTGCGTTCGGCGGCAAGCGCCGCCTTTGCAAACGCCTGGCAAAGAAAGAAGACGGACTTGAGATTGGTGTCGAGGACCGTGTCCCAGTCCTCCTCGGTAAAGTCGAGCGAGTCGGCACGCCGGATGATGCCGGCATTGTTGACCAGAATATCCGGCGCCGCGCCGGCTTGCAGCGCGGCGGCCATGACGCTTGCAGCACTGCCGATCTGCGAAAGATCGGCCGATACGGCGACAAATGTCCGTCCTGCTGCCTTCACCGCCGCTTCCGTGTCCGTCATGGCGGAGCGGCCGACACCGACGATATCCGCACCGGCCTTCGCCAGCCCGATGGAGATGGCCTGCCCGATGCCGGTATTCGCACCGGTGACAATGGCCCATCGGCCGGAGAGATCGAACGGGTTCATCGCAGGGCTTCCATCGGTACCTTGTCCATGTCGGTGAAGCTGATGTTATCGCCGGCCATCGCCCAGATGAAGGCGTAGCGTCCGGTTCCCGCGCCCGAATGGATCGACCAGCCGGGCGATAGCACCGCTTCGTGGTTCTTCAGAACGACATGGCGCGTTTCGCCCGGTTCGCCCATGAAATGGAAAATGCGCGTTGCCTCCTGCATGCCGAAATAGAGATAGACCTCCATGCGCCGGTCGTGCACATGCGCCGGCATGGTGTTCCACACCGAACCAGGCTCGAATGTCGTGAGCCCGACCACCAGCTGGCAGCTTTCGCAGACATCGGGATGAACATACTGGTTGATGGTGCGGTGGTTGCATTCCTCCGCCGAACCCAGATGCACCTTCTTCGCCATGTCGCGGGTGATATGCACGGTCGGGCAGACGCGGTGGGCCGGCGCGCTCAGGACATAGAACAGCGCCGGCTCGGCCTCGTTATCGCTCGCAAAGCTAAGCGCGCCCGAGCCCTTTCCGACATAGATGGCTTCCTGAAAGCCGAGCGCGTAGTCCTTTCCGCCGACGCTGATCGTTCCCGCGCCACCGATATTGAGGATCGCGGCCTCGCGGCGTTCGAGAAACTGATCCGTGCCGGTCTCGGCGACACGGTCGATTGTGAGCGTGCCACCGGCTGGCACCACGCCCCCGACGATCATACGGTCGAGATGGCTATAGGTGAGATTGATCCGGCCCGGATGGAACATCGACTCGATGATGAAGCCATCGCGCAGACCCTGGGTGTTGCGCCTTGCGGCGTCTTCAGGCCCGACGACCTGGCGAGTGGATACGGAGAGTGTCACGGCGTCTGCCTCTTTCTTTCGGGAATGAACATCAGTTGAGCACGACATATTCGGTGAGCTGGTTGATCGTCGTGTCGGCCTTGTCGACATCGAAGACCTTGGTGCCGTGGCTCATGATCACGAACCGGTCACAGACCTGGTAGGCGTGGTAGATATTGTGCGTCACAAGGACGCTCGAAACGTTCTCGGCCTTGAGCTTCAACACCTGGTTCAACAGCGCCTCGGTTTCGCGCACGGAGAGTGCGGAGGTTGGCTCGTCAAGCAGCAGGATGCGCTTCTTGAAGTGCACGGCACGCGCGATGGCGACCGCCTGCTTCTGGCCGCCGGAGAGATTGCCGACCAGGGTGTCCGGGCTGTCGATGCCCGAGATATGCACGGCGTTCTGCAGGACCTCCATGGCGATTTCCCGCATTTCGGACTGCCGGAGAAGACCGAAACGGTCGGTGAGTTCGCGGCCCATGAAGATATTGCGGGTGATCGAGAGACTGTCGACGAGGGCGGTGTGCTGGTAGATCGTCTCGATGCCGGCATCCGCGGAATCGGACCGGCAGGTGAAGAGCGTCTTTTTGCCGTCCACGCTGAGATAGCCCTCGGTCGGCTTGTGGATGCCGGAAATCAGATTGACCGTCGTCGACTTGCCCGCGCCGTTGTCGCCGAGCAGCCCGACCACCTCGCCCTCGCCAATGTGGAAGCTGAGGTTACGCAGCGCCGTCAGGGCACCAAAACTCTTGGAAATGTTGTGCAGTTCGAGAAGATTGGACATCACGCCACGCCTCGCCGCTCGATGAGATGATTGAAGATGGCGGCCAGCACGATCAGCGTCGCGATGAACATGTCGAGATAGAAGCCGGGCGCCCGCAGGAGAAGCAGAACATCCGTGATGGTGTGAATGAGCAGCACACCAAGAAAGATGCCGATGATCGAGCCACGACCGCCGCGCAGCGAAAGCCCGCCGATAACGCAGGCGGCAATCGCCTGGAGTTCGAGACCGGCACCTTGGCCCGGCTGGACGCTGCCGACGCGTGCGGTGGCGAGGATGCCGGCCATGGCTGCCATGCCGCCGGCGACGGCAAAGGCAATCAGTTTCACGCGCCTGGTATTGATGCCGATGGCCTCGGCCGCAGCGCGATTGCCGCCCGTCGCGAACACGTGGTTGCCGAAGCGGTGGCGATGCAGCAGAAAATGAAAGCCGACCACCAACAGCACGATCCAGATGAAGGCGGCATTGATGCCGAACAGCGTGCCGGAAAACAGGCTGGTGAAGACCGGCTCGGGATCGAAACGCACCTGCACCGCACCATTGTAGAGAAGCACCGCGCCGCGCCAGAACAGCAGGCCGCCGAGCGTCACGATGAAGGACGGCAATCCGAAGCGGATCGTGATCTGGCCGTTGAGCAGCCCGATCAGCAGGCCGGTGACGATGCCGAGCGGGGCGGCAAGAAAGGCGCTGACGCCGGCCCCGACCAAGCTCGCCATAAGCACGGCGGTAAAGGTGTAGACGGAGCCGATGGACAAGTCGAATTCACCCGCGATCATCAGCACGCCGGCGCCGAGCGCCAGGCAGCCGAGCACGGGGATTGCCTTCATGAGGATCGTCAGGTTCTGCGGTGAAAGATAGCGAAACTCGTTCGGATAAAGCAGCGCACCGGCGATACAGACGATCTGCAACGTCATGAAGACGAGGAAGATCGCTCCGGCGGGCATCGCCATGATCTGCTTGAGAACGGATTGCCTTTGCGTGCGCGAACGGTGCACGGCGTTGTCAGCAAGGATAGGTGTCACGGTCTGGCACTCGATTTTGGGGCGTTGGGAGCCGGCCGGGGTCTTCGACAGGCTCCCGCAACATCCGGTTAGCGGTAGCTGCCGATGAGCGGCTTGACCGAGCTGATGCGCGACTTGTCGAGGAAGGCGCCCTGTCCGGTGTCGACGTCCGTCGGCGTCAGGCCATACTTCTTGGCAAGCGCGATCTGGGCGATCGGATAGTAGCCCTGAAGGTAGGGCTGCTGGTCCATGGTCGCGAACATCGCACCGGATTCGACTGCATTGACGATCTCGACGGCGAGATCGAAGCCGCCGAACGGGATGTTGACGCCGGCATCCTTGATGGCGCCCGCACCGACCGTCGAGGTGACCGAGCCCGTGCCGAACAGCGCCTTCACGTTCGGATTGGCGATCAGGAACTGCGCGATGATGTTCTGCGCTTCGGCCGGGTCGAGACCGGCACGCACCGTCTCGACCTTGATGCCGGCCTCCGTCATCGCCTTCTCGATGCCGCCGCCACGCGCCACGGCGAAACTTGCCTCCGGGATTTCGCGCGGGTTGAAGACGACGTCGCCGGACTTCAGGCCGAACTCCTTGATCATGCGATTGCCGAGCTCGTAGCCCGAAGCGAACTCATCCATGCCGACATAGGCCTGCCGGCAATTGCCCTTGGCGCCATCGAGGTCATCGTTGTTGAAGCCGATCACGATGATTCCGGCCTTTGTGGCTGCGCAGATGCTTTCGTCAAACGCGTCGGAAGAGGAGATCGCCACCGCGATTCCATCGACGCCGCTGGCGGTTGCGCTTTCGATCAGGTCGTTCTGGCGCACCGGATCGTTGTTGGCATATTGCACGTCGAGATCGACGCCGAACTGGCTGGCGGCGTCTTGTGCACCCTTCACCACGGGATTAAAGAACTGGACACTTGGATCGAGGTAGATGATCATCGTGGCCTTGACGTCTGCGGCGAGCGCCGTCGATGCCATCATGGTGGCAACGCTGGCGGCCATTGCCGCGGCTTTCAACCTGGTCAACTTCATTTGCGTATCCTCCCTTTGGATGTGCAATACGGGTCCAAAAGACCCAAGTCTCGGCTGGCGGGCTCCGACCAAAGATTCCGCCAGCCGAGGTTTTCCTCCTCATGACCGCAGGATGCGGCCCTGCTAACCGAACCAGGGCGCCGGGCGCCCGAGCGTGACATGCACGCCCTTGAACTGCGAATATTCGTCGAAGCCGTAGCGGCCGAGCTCGCGCCCGAGGCCGCTCTTCTTGTAGCCGCCGATCGGCATTTCCGGTGTGCCGTCGATGACGCTGTTGATCCAGCAGCGGCCGGCGCGGATACGGCGGATGCTTTGCAGCGCGTTTTCGAGATTGGTGGACCAGACGGAGGCCGACAGGCCGAATTCGGTGGCGTTTGCCATCGCCACGGCCTCATCCGCCGTCTTGAAGGTCAGCGTCGAAAGCACCGGCCCGAAAATTTCCTCGCGGGCAATCGACATGTCCGGCGTAACCCCGGCGAAAACCGTCGGTGCGTAATAGAGACCGGCCTCCCTGCCGACCCGTTCGCCACCGAGCAGAAGTTTCGCGCCGGAGGCGACGCCGGCCTCGACATAGGAATGCACCTTCTGCGCATGGGCCTCCGATATCATCGCACCGATCTTGGTGCGCTCGTTCAGCGGATCGCCGAAGGTGACCTTGCGCGAGATCTCGAGCAGGTGTTCCATCAGCGCGTCGCGGACGCTTTCCTCGACCAGCAGACGGCTGCCGGAAATGCAGCACTGGCCGGCATTGTGATAAACGCCGTATGCGATGCCGTCGGCGGCGGCTTCGAGGTCCGCATCGGCAAAGACGATCTGGGGCCCCTTGCCGCCGAGTTCCAGCCCGACGCGCTTGACACTGCGCGCCGCGATCTCGCCGAGTTTGGTGCCGACACGCACGGAACCGGTGAAGGCCACCATGTCGATATCAGGGTCTTCCGCCAGCACCTGGCCGGCTGGATCGCCGTAGCCGGTGACGACGTTGAACACGCCGTCCGGGATGCCGGCCTCGCGCGCCAGTTCCGCCATGCGGATCGATGTGCCGGAGGTGAATTCCGATGGTTTCAGCACCACCGTGCAACCTGCGCCAATCGCCCACGGCACGCGCTCGGAAGCAATGATGAAGGGGAAATTCCACGGTGTGATGATGCCGACGACGCCGACCGGTTCGCGCAGCACAAGGCCAAGACGGTCATCGCCGATATTGTTGTGGCTCTGGCCTTCCAGCGCCCGCGCCTGACCTGCGGCATACGACCAGAGGTCGGCGCAGAAGCCGATTTCGCCGCGTGCCTGATTGATCGGCTTGCCGACCTCCAGGCTCTCGGTCAGCGCCAGTTCTTCCTGATGCGCAAGGATGAGGTCCGCCACCTTGAACATCAGGCGCGAGCGCTCGGCGCCCGACATGCGCGGCCACGGGCCGGTATCGAAGGCGCGGCGTGCGGCGGCAACCGCCAGCCGCACGTCATCCGCCGAGGCTTCCGGCCAGACACCGACGACTGCGCCTGCGTGGCCCGGGCTCACGCGTTCGATCGTCTTGCCGGATGCCGCATCGACGGACTTGCCATCGACAAGCATCTGATAGCGGGCTTTACTGTTCAGCCGCGGGTCACGGGAATCGGGTGCTATGAAATTGGACAGCAATATCGTCTTCCGGCCGGCGGCAGCGCGCCAGCCCCTCCCTGTTGATCCGGTTCTAAGGCCACCGGATTTCTGTTGCGCATGAATTGTATGGTACTGTATGGTGGCCCAAAATGGATGTCAACGCATGACGGCGGGAAAAGACGTGAACCTTGAATCCCTGAAGATCGACACCGGTGAAACCGCCGCAGCGCAGGTGGAACGAGATCTGCGCGAATCCATCATCCAGCTTGAACTCACCCCCGGCATGCGCCTGTCCGAACAGGAAATCGCCACACGCATGGGTGTTTCACGTCAGCCCGTGCGCGAGGCACTGATCGCGCTTGGCAAATCGAAGCTGGTGGATATCCGCCCCAATCGCGGCACGGTCGTCGTACGGATTTCGGCGCGTAAGATGATGGAGGCACGATTCGTGAGAGAAGCGATAGAGACCGCCGTCGCCCGCCGCGCAAGCGAGGCCTTCGACAGCTGGACCCGCCGCAAGATCGATACGATCCTCGACCGCCAGAAGGCCGCAATGGCGGCGCACGATCACAATGCCTTCCGCCGCGAGGATGAGCAATTCCACATCGCGATCGCCGAGGGCGCCGGTTGCGGCCTTGCCTGGAGCGCCATATCCGACATCAAGGCGCATATGGACAGGGTCTGCAATCTTCAGCTCCGCCATCCCGATTCCATGGTCCGGCTGATTGCCGAGCACGAGGCGATCATAAACGCCATCGACACGCGCAACGCCGATGCGGCCGAGGCCGCCATGCGCGGTCATCTTAATGGCATCCTCGCCGACCTGCCGCAGATCGAGGCCGACAATCCCGATCTCTTCGAGTGAGCGGCCCGGCTGGACTGCGGTCAGGACATGGCGAAGCAGCTCGCCGCGCTGGCGTCTATGTGACGGCGTCAGCGATGCGGGCGCGATACCGGGTGTCCGTCCAGGATTGAACGAGGGAACAAAGGCGAGAAGCCGCGGTTTGTATCAGACGGCGCTGATATTTCGATCCGTGCGCCGCAATCCTGGTCTTGGAACGATCCATGCCCGCGTCAGACGATGTCCCTACCAGCAATTTTTCTCCACGGCCGGAACGGCGTTATCCGGTCGGAGCCGAGTGTCTGGGTGCTGGCGTATCCTTCCGTGTCTGGGCGCCCGCGCAGGATAGCGTCAGCGTTCTTCTGGCCGACGGGCGCATGCATGCGATGCGTGCCGAGCCGGGCGGGTATTTTCGCATCGATCTCGACGGGATAGGTCCCGGCACGCTCTATCGGCTGCGTCTTGGAAGCGAGGCGGAACCGGTGGCCGACCCGGCTTCCCGCTATCAGCCCGAAGGGCCCGACGGATATTCGGCGGTCGTGGATCCGCAACGGTTCGCGTGGACGGACGATGGATGGCGGGGCCTCAAGGCTCGAGGCCAGGTTCTCTACGAGATGCATATCGGGACCTTCACGCAGGAGGGCACCTATGCGGCCGCCACAGAGCGCCTCGGCATCCTCAAGGACATCGGTATCACCTGCATCGAGGTCATGCCGCTGAACGAATTCTACGGAGCCTTCGGTTGGGGCTACGACGGGGTTCTGCCCTATGCCCCCACCCGGCTCTATGGCACACCCGATGAGCTCCGGTCCTTCATCGATACGGCGCACAGGCTCGAATTGGGCGTGATCCTCGACGTCGTCTATAACCACCTCGGCGCCGGCGGGCGGTTCAAGGCCTTCTCACCGGATTACTTTACCGAACGCTACTGGAATGAGTGGGGTTGCTCGGTTAATTTCGACGGCGAGAACAGTGCCGGCGTGCGCGCGTTCTTCGCGAAAAATGCCGCTTACTGGATCGATGAATATCATTTTGACGGGCTGCGGCTCGACGCGACACAGGCGCTGAACGACGCAAGCGATGAGCACATCATGGCTCTTGTCGCGCGGGAGGCGCGTGCGGCGGCAAGGAGCAGGTCGATCTATCTCGTTGCCGAAAACGAGCCACAAGATACGCGCCTCGTGCGACCGCATGGCCGGTCCGGTTATGGACTGGATGCGCTCTGGAACGATGACTTCCATCATTCTGCAATGGTCGCGCTGACGGGCAGAAGCGAGGCCTATTACCATGACCACCGCGGCAGGGCGCAGGAGTTCGTGTCCTCTGCGAAATACGGCTATCTGTTCCAGGGGCAGCGCTACGACTGGCAGGATGCGCCGCGCGGGCAGCCCGGCCTTGACCTCGCGCCGGAGACCTTCGTCCACTTCCTGCAGAACCACGATCAGATCGCAAATTCCGGAAGCGGCTGCCGTATGGACAGGCTGGCCTCGCCCGCGAGAGTGAGAGCGATCACCGCGCTCCTGCTTCTGGGACCGCAGACGCCTCTGCTGTTCCAGGGACAGGAGTTCGGGGCCTCCAGCCCATTCTTCTATTTCGCAGACCAGGCCGGCGGTCTTGCCGAGACGGTTCGTGAGGGCCGGATCGAGTTCCTCAAGCAGTTTCCCAGCCTGAGCGATGATGCGTTCGCCCGCTGGATGCCAGCGCCGGCCGACCGCGCGACATTCGAGCGCTCGAAGCTCGACTGGTCGCAATACAAGACGAATACCCACATCGTCGCGCTTCACAGGGACCTGATCGCGTTGCGTCGCCAATCCTATGTTCTCGCGCAGGGCACATGTGGCCGCGTGGATGGCAGCGTTCTCGAACCCTCTGCGTTCCTGCTCCGACATTTTGCGCGCGATCCGAAAGACGAACGCCTTATGGTGGTCAATCTGGGGCCGGATATCGCGGTCGACAGCATAGCGGATCCGTTGCACGCTCCCCCGGAGGGCATGCAATGGGCACTCGTCTGGTCAAGCGAGAACCTTGTCTACGGCGGCGGCGGAATACGCCCGGTCGACCTTCAAGGGCGCTGGACGCTCGGCGCCGATACCGTGCTGTGGTTCGCACCTGTGGTGGCCGAGCGGCGGGCAATGCCGGATCGCGAACGGCTCGTCGCATGGCAGAGCCAGATTTCCAACGGGTGCCGGTTGGAGATCGCCGGAGCCGGTGAACGATCAGCGCCGATCAGCGCTCCCGACGACCGATAGCGATAGGTTGAACGCGTCGCCTTCTCGCTGCGCGGGACCTCATCGCGTCCGGAGCCTCCGGGCATGTCGTCGGAAACATAGGCGTCGATCCGCAGTACATCGCCCATTTCCTTCGGGGGTATCATATCGGCTTCCTCAGTTGGCACCGAGGCGCGTGCCGATGGCATTCATCTTGTCGATTTCCGCTCGCTGGCCGCGGGTGATCCTCGCACAGTGTCATTAATTCAGGATCGCTCAGCGCGGCGTTTCTGCACATGAGGATAGCGCCCGAATGGTGCGGGATCATCGAGGCGATGAACTGTCGCTCGCGTTTCACCGTATGGCTTCCTGTTGTGGGCCGAGGCCACTCAACCGGAACCTTGCGCGGGTGGCATTTCCATGGGGCCTCATCGCAACCAAACGGGTGGCCTTGAGCGGCTGCTCGCTGGGAGCACGAATAAAACGAGCAGCCGCTCACTGGAGCCGGCGGTTCACAAGGAGAGCGCCGGCTTGCCGGCCGGGACTTCAGGACCGGCCTTCGCCAACCACGAACACGGTAAACTGTTCCAGACTGCTGTCGATTTGAGAGTGGCTGGAGACTGTGCTGATGCGGTGATCGGCGGCACCATGCAGTTGCGCACCGGGCTACTGGGCTTGTCGCTCCTGCCCCAGGAACTCAACGCGCGAAACTCACCGGCCTGAAAGGAACTTCGGGTCCTTCATTATGTGGTCGATACCCTTCTGCACGTGGCTTGTTATGATCTCTTTTGCGCCATCGGCATCGCGTGCGAGCGCGCGTTCGAACAGCAACTTGTGATCATCGACGACCGCTTTACCCCGGAAACTTCCGGCGAGCATATGATACCGAAGAAATCGGTCGAACACGGACGACAGGCTCTGCAGAAGTGTCGCCGAATTGCTTGCGGCAACGATCGCCCGGTGGAATTCCCAATCGCATCGGACCCAGTCGATGGTTCGGGCGACATCTCCCGCAAGAAGCCTGCGCTCCACGGCGGCCAGCCGATGGTGGGCCGCAACGATCGAGCCTTCCCATTCCAGATCGCCGGCGGCGAAGGAAAGACCGATGGCATGGCATTCCAACACGGTGCGCAGGTCGGCCAGCTCCGTCAGTTCCTGCCTGGACACGGGGCTGACCTCGAAACCACGCTGCCCTTCCGCAAGCACGAGGTTTTCTGCCGATAACCTGGAAAGGATTTCGCGCAGTGAGGAAATGCTGATCGAGTATCGCTCGCGCGCCTTTTCAAGCTTGATCTTCGAGCCGGGCAACAGGATTCCCATGATGATATCATGTCGCAACCGCCGGAAGACCGCATCGCTGACGGTTTCGCTGTCGTTTGTCCGTTCATGTTCGCCTGAGCGTTCTTCCCGCATGATCAATCCCGAAGGGGCGACTTCCCCGCCAATGCATGTTCCACGCCGCCCTGAATGTGCAGGCCGAGGATCTTCTTCCCCGTCTCCTGGTCGCGCTTGAGGGCGGCGTCGAGGAGCTGCCTGTGCTCGTCCTCGGCGATCTTGCCGCGATAGGAGAGGGCGACCATCTGGTAACGGAGATATTTATCGAAGACGGCGGCATGGGTTTCCATCAGCAGTCTCGACCCGCAGGCCGAAATGAGCGCCTGATGGAACTCCCAGTCGTAACGCTTCCAGGCTTCCGTCTGGCTGGTGTCTCCGCTTGCCATGACTTCTTCCATGCGCGCCAGCTTGTGATGGGCCGAGGCGAGCCGGGCCTCCCAGTCGACGTCGCCCCGGTCGAAGGATTGCTCCAGCGCGTGCGTTTCCAGCAGCAGGCGCAGAGCGGCAATCTCCTTCAGGTCGGTTGACGACATCGGCGCCACGTGAAAGCCGCGCTGGCCTTCGGCAACGACCAATCCTTCCGAGGCAAGGCGGCTCAGGATCTCCCTCAGCGTGCTGACGCTCGTGTCGTAAGCTTCCTTGAGCTTTTCAAGCTTCAGCTTCTGGCCGGGAGCAAGGCGTCCGAAAATGATATCGGCCCGAATGCGCTTGTAGCTGCTTTCGGCAATGGTTTCGGTCGCTAGGTCAGAGTACATGGACGCATCTCGGAGATTTTCTAATTCCTCATACATATTCTGTCGAGTGATTGAAACCTGTCTGAAAGCAGTCGGGTGAGGCCGACGTCTGTCTGTCTCACATGTGGTCCCGGCTTGGGGTGACCATTGACAGGTTGAGATGTCGTTCAAGACCTCCATTCTGCCATATCGAGCTTGATCAACTGCATCTTGGAGACACGTGCCCCGGACTCACCCCATTGCCATTGGTGTTCCTGTTCCTTTCCTTCGTGACGAGAAGGTTCATATCGCAATTTTACAAGCAAACGCTGAAACATGTTTTATCGGAGATTTTGTAAAAACTCAGTTGATTTGAAAATAGCCTTATGTCAGCTTTGCTGTAGTGCCAGCTGGAGGAGAGCTGGACGGCCTTTTGCGCTATCAGAGGAGGAGAACCTATGTTTGAGTTCAAGTTGAACCGGCGCCATGCCCTGCTGGGCGCTGCGGCAATTGTCGCCGCGGTATCATTTTCGCAACCCGCTTCGGCGATCACGCCCGAGGAAATCAAGGCAAGGGGCAAGTTGGTCGTCGGCATTCAGGGCGATAACCCGCCATGGGGCTTCGTCACCAGCGCCGGCAAACAGGATGGTTTCGATGCGGATATGGGCGCCCTGTTCGCCAAGGAGCTCGGCGTCGAGGTGGAATTCGTTCCGCTCGAGGTGAACAATCGTATTCCCGCATTGACCTCCGGGCGTGTCGACATCCTGTTCGCGACGATGGCCATGCTGCCGGATCGCGCCAAGGCCGTGCAGTTCAGCCAGCCATACAACGCGAACGCCATCGTCCTGATCGGCCCCAAGGACAAATCCATCAAGTCGAACGAGGATATGGCCGGCTTGACCATCAGCGTCGCAAAGGGAGCGGCTCAGGACACGCAAGTGACGAAGAATGCGCCGTCCACCGCCACCATCCGGCGTTATGACGGCGACGCGGCGAGTGTCCAGGCGCTGATCTCCGGCCAGACCGACGCGCTTGGCGGCAACATCTTCTATCTTGACCGTGTCGAGAAGGCCGTTCCCGGCAAGTTCGAAAACAAGCTGGAATTCCAGAAGCTGTACAATGGCGCATGCACGCGCCTGGGCGAGAAAGAGCTGAATGCCGCAGTGAACGCGTTCATCGACAAGATCAAGGCCAATGGCGAGCTGAAGACGATCTACGACAAGTGGATGAAGGTTCCGGTGCCGGAATTTCCGACCAGCCTCGAAGGCATTCCGTTCACCGCGAACTGAGCTTCCGCTCTTCGTAAAGCCTGAATTCGCGAGGCGGCACCGGTCAAGGTGCAGGCATCGGCGCCGTTCATCCGTGCGCCGATGCTGCCTGGAGTATGTCCATGACCAAGACGATCTTTGTCCTTAACGGCCCCAATCTCAACCTTCTGGGTGAGCGGGAGCCTTCCATCTATGGCACCACGACCCTGCGGGACATCAAGGCCAGATGCGACGCGAAAGCCGCCTCCCTCGGTTTTGCGGTCGATTTCCGCCAGACGAATTTTGAGGGTGAACTGGTGGAATTCGTCCATCAGGCGCGCAAGGATGCGTGCGGCATCATCATCAATCCGGCGGCCTATACATTCACATCCATCGCTCTTCTTGACGCCTTGAAGACTTTCGACGGCCCGAAGATCGAACTGCACATATCCAATGTGCATGCGCGCGAGAGCATCTATCACAATTCCCTGATTTCCCGCACCGCGACCGGGGTCATGCTCGGTTTCGGGGCGGCCGGATACGAGTTGGCCATCGAGGCCATGGCAGGTCTGGCAACGCCGTCCTGAAGGGTGCGCCGCAGGAGATGTCATGAATTACACGCTTGATTTCACCCCGGTCCTCGACGGCCTTCCCAACCTTCTCTGGGCCTGCCTCGGGACATTCACGCTGGCCATCTGCGGCATGTTCTTGGCGATCGTCATCGGGATCGGCGGCGTCATTCTGCGACAGTCACAGTTCAAACCGCTGCGTTGGCTGGTGATCGGCTTCGTCGAACTGATCCGCAACACGCCGTTCCTGGTGCAGATCTTCTTCATCTACTTCGCGCTGCCGCTGGCGGGTATCCGGCTCGATCCGACGCCGACCGCCATCATCGCGCTCGGCATCAACGGCGGCGCCTATGCCATCGAGATCATCCGGGGCGGGGTGCAATCGATTTCGAAAGGGCAGACGGAGGCGGGACTGGCGCTCGGGCTGCACAAGGCCCAGGTCTTCCGCCTGATCATCCTCAAGCCCGCGCTGAGGACGATCTATCCCTCGCTGACGAGCCAGTTCATCCTGCTGACGCTGACGACGAGCATCGCGTCCGCCATCTCGGCTTACGAACTGACATCGGTATCGCAGCGGATCGAGTCCGACAGCTTCCGCAGCTTCGAGGTCTATTTCACCGTGACGGCGTTCTATCTCGTCATTTCCTGGGTGATGATGCGCATCTTCGCGTTCTTCTCCGCCCGCTACTTCAGCTATCCACTCAGATAGGAGGAAAACGAATGGGACGCGAAGAATTCCTCTTTCTTCTGACAGGCCTGAAATGGACGGTTGCGCTGTCTGCGGTCGCCTTCGTGTGCGGCTGTGTTGCCGGGCTGATGGTGGCCTTGCTGCGCACGTCCGGCGTCGCCATCGTCGAGCGTCTGACGGCCGGGTACATTGCAGTTTTCCAGGGCACGCCGCTCCTGATGCAGCTTTTCGTGGTGTATTACGGCCTTGCCCTGATTGGTATCCAGATGGATGCGTGGGCTGCGGTCTCCGTCGGCCTGACGCTTCACGCCAGCGCCTTCCTGGGAGAAATCTGGCGCGGCTCGATCGAGGCCGTCCCGCGCGGGCAGACGGAGGCGGCAAAGGCGCTTGGCCTCGGTTATGTCTCGCGTATGAAGGACGTCGTGCTTCCCCAGGCGATACGGATTTCGCTGCCGGCCACGATCGGCTTCCTGGTGCAGCTCATCAAGGGAACGTCGCTCGCCTCAATCGTCGGCTTCACTGAACTCACCCGTGCCGGCAACATCATCTCGAACCAGATCTTCCAGCCATTGACCGTCTTCGGCATCGTCGGAGCGCTTTACTTCCTGATGTGCTGCCCGCTGACGATCTATGGCGCCCATCTCGAGCGCAAGTTCCTGACCGCCAGCCGCTAGACCGGCCCTCAGCCATTGATAACGCGCACCAACCCGCTAATTTTGGGGCGAGGCCAGTTTTCGCGTCTAATGGAAGAGATGATCAATGAGCCAAGCCAAGTCGCAGCCTGAGTGGAGCGCTGAGGAACTCAGGCGTGCTATCAAGTCGGCAGGAGTGGCGCTGTGGACCTGGATCGTCGATGACGACACATTCGTCATGGATGCCAAGGCGTACGAACTCTGGGATATCTCTCACGAGACGGACCTGACCTTCGAACATCTTTCCGCCAAGGTCCATCCCGCCGACCGGGACCGCGTGAGGGCGGCGTTCGTCGCGACCCGGGCGGTTGATGGCCCGTTCGAAATCGACTTTCGCATTCTGACGAACGCTTCCGACGTCCGATGGATTTCCGCCCGCGGCGAGGGCAACGAGGGCGATGCCGCAACCCAGAAAATGACGGGCATCTTCCTCGATGTCACAGGACGCAAGCAGGCCGAGGAGGGCCATGAGCTTCTTGCCGGCGAGATGAGCCATCGCGTCAAGAACCTGCTTGCGCTGGCAGCAGGCCTCACGAATATCACGTCGCGGTCGACCGACACGAAGGAGGAGATGGCCAAGCAGCTGACACAGCGGCTGACGGCGCTCGGGCGCGCCCACGAACTGGTGCGCCCCCTGCCGGATGGTCAGGGAGAAGCAGCCTTGCTGGGCGACCTCTTCACGGTGCTGTTGGCGCCCTACGACGACGTGGGCGCATTTGCCGGCCGCATCCGGGTGGCCGTTCCGCGCATGGGCTTGGGAGAAAAGTCCGCCACGAGCCTTGCGCTCGTCATCCATGAGCTCGCAACGAATTCGCTGAAATACGGCGCATTGTCGAATGACAAGGGATTGCTCGATATCTCCGGCGCGCTCGTCGAGGACGATGTCGAGATCGTCTGGAGCGAGCATGGCGGTGCGGATGCTCGCTCGCCACAATCGATGGAAGGCTACGGAAGCAAGCTCTTGCAGCGAACGATCTCGGGGCAGCTCGGTGGATCGATCAATTACAACTGGGTCGATGGCGGCGTTGTCGTGACACTCCGCATGAAGGAGAGCCATCTTTCAACCTGAAGCGGAAGGACGCCTCGCACGCATCTGCCTGAGGAAAAATCAGTGACGACGCCGTCCGGCCCGAGAGCTCTTACCACCGCCGGGCGGCGTTGCTGCAGCCGCAGATCACCATATGGCTCAGGCGGCGCGCTGAACTGTAAGCAGCTACGACCCAAGCTTCGGTTTTAACCGCTGCTTAACCGCATTCCTTGCCATCGGCTTAAGTTCGATTGCTCTAATATCCCAGAGACAATCAGGACCTGGCGATGACCCTAAAGTTCCAGTCTTCATCTCTGTTGAAATGGATCTTGCCGGCCAGCGCGTCGCTCGCAATCTGCGGCATCCTGTTCCTGACACTGACCTGGGCGGCGGGCAAGGCGGACGAGGCGGCTTCATCGCGCCAGCGGGGTTTCATCACGCGTGCGGTGACGAAGCTACAGTCGGCGATTGCCCATGATCAGGAAAGCGTCACAGTCTGGGACGACGCCGTGGGCAAAAGCCAACGTGGCGACATGGCCTGGATCGACGCCAACCTCGGATCCTGGATGCACACCTATTTTGGCCATGATGCATCCCTGCTGCTGTCGCCTGATTTATCGCTCGTTTATCAGTTCATTGAAGATCGCGAAGGTTCGCCTGACGCGCAGCAGTTCCGCGACGCCTACCTTCCGCTTGCGACCAAACTGCAGGCCCGTCTCGCGCGCGGCGATACGCAGGGCACGAGCGCTAAGGTCCTTTCAATCGGGGAGTCGGATCTGGCGCGCATCGGGAACCGGTCCGCGATCGTCAGCATCAAGCCGCTTATATCGGACACGGGAAACGTCGTGCAGGCGCCCGGCGCTGAATTCCTTCACGTCGCCATCCGGTTTCTGGATGGAGACCTGCCGGCGGATATCGGTCAGGAATACGCGTTCACCAACCTTCGCTTCACGCGAGATGAGCCGAGCGAACGAAACGCCACCTTTATTCCGGTGACATCGCGCGACGGCGCGCCTGTGGGGTTCTTTCGCTGGGAGCCCTTTCAACCCGGAAACTACGTTCTTCGCGCCACCGCTCCCGCTCTCGTGCTGGCATTCGTGACCCTTTTTACAGGCGCGAGCCTTGCCGGTCATGCCCTGTTCCGCCGCTCGGTCCGTCTGGCCGCAAGCCGCGCGGAACTGGAACATCAGGCATCGCACGACGCCCTGACGGGACTGGCCAACAGGAACTTCTTTGCAATCAGGCTCGCATCCACGCTGGCCAACGCGGCCGCGGATCAGCGCCACTGCATTCTCTTTGTCGATCTCGATCGGTTCAAGACGGTCAATGACACCTTTGGCCATCCCGTTGGCGACAGGCTGATCATGATGGCAGCGGCTCGCATGCGGGACCTGTTGCCGAAGTCGCTGATCGCGCGTGTCGGCGGTGACGAATTCAACATACTCCTGAGCGATGCCGACGCGCATAACGTAGACGAGATCGCCAGGAACATCGTGGCCGCGGTCAGGGCGCCGTTTGAAATCGACACCGTCCAGATCGCGATCGGCGCCAGCGTCGGCGCCGCCGTGACAACGGGGCCTTGCGACCCCATCGAGCTGACCCGAAAAGCGGACATAGCCCTGTATCACGCCAAAGCGGCGGGCAGAAATACGCACGCCATCTTCGGCAGCCACATGGATGAGCTGCTGAGCAATCGAAGGGCATTGGAAGCGGACCTGCGCCTGGCCCTTCAAACCCATTCGCAGCTGGAAACGTTCTACCAGCCCGTTTATGCAGCCGACACCGGTGCCTTGAGTTCGCTTGAGGCGCTTGCACGGTGGAAGCATCCGACATTGGGTTATGTCAGCCCTGACCAGTTCATCCCCCTTGCCGAGGAAAGCGGCCTGATCCACGAGATCAGCGCGCTCGTTCTTGAGGATGCGTGCCGGATGCTTGCGGAAGTTCCCGGTATTCACATCGCGGTCAATGCGTCGGCTCTCGAGCTAGCCTCGCCCGGTTATGCCCTGCGCGTTCTCGGCATCCTCGCCAGATGGCAGGTCCAGCCGAACAGGCTGGAAATCGAATTGACGGAAAGTGCCATGGCGCCGGAGAAGAGCGAGCTGGAAACGACGATATCGACCCTGCGCTCGGCTGGCGTCCGGTTTGCGATCGACGATTTCGGAACCGGTTACTCGACGTTCTCCCGCATACAACGCATCGAGGTCGACCGCATAAAGATCGACAAATCGTTCATCGGCGAGATGCATCAAGGCGCCAGCAGGGCCGTTGTCTCCGCCATGATCAGCATGGCGAAAGCGAAGGGGCTGCTGGTGACGGCAGAGGGCGTGGAAACAGACGAGCAGCGAAGCGCATTGCAGGATTTCGGCTGTGACCATCTGCAGGGTTTCCTGTTGTCGAAACCTCTGCCACGCTCGACCGCCATCACGCTTGCCGCGGGCGATCAAAAGGTATCGGGCATTCGCGCCTGAGCGTCCCTACGCCTGGAAGGCATATGGGATATCGAAGCAGAGTTCGCCCGGCGAGCCCCGCTCACGTCCATTCATAGGCCTTTGACGTGCGATATGGCCGTGCGGAAACGAAGGCCGCCGGATCGTTGGCGGAAGCGGCATAAGCGGATGCGTCCGCATCGTCATTGAAGCCCACGAACACCATCAACATGGAACGTCCGGCTGGCTGCCCTTTCTTGCGATAGGAAAAATTGACGGCACAGTGCGGATACTGCATTTCGAGGGGCTGCCGTGTCTGGCCGGTCAAGGCGATGAATTGACCGAGCGAGAGGAAGTGCGTGATCGCGGCCGACGCTGTTTCCCGCGAAATCTGGCGGTTGGATGTCGCCTCAGCCGGGCGGCCGTAAAAGAGGGTGTCGGTCTGGCCTTTTCGCCGCTTCGTTTCATAGACCACAAGGCTTCCGGCGGCGATCAGTTCGATATGCACATCGAAGGTCTGGAAGAGGTCGCTCTCGTTGTTCAGTTCCGCAAAAAGCGTGCGCAACTCCGCAATATAGTCGGCATAAAACGAAACTGTCATGGCTACCATCCGGCTCTACTCTCAGGTGCGGCCTGCCTACCATGGCCTTCACACATGGCAAACGCATTTGTGATCGCCATTCAGTCAGCCGCGACAATGCCGCTCGAGTAGATCGCGCACAACGCGAACAGCAAGGCGGCAAGGAGGCAGAATGCGAGCCCCTGGAAGCTGGTATACATCAGCGCGCCGGCGACCCCGCCGACAGCGAAGGCCAGAATCGTCGCCGCGTGAAGCCGAAGGCGCGTGGCGATCTCCTCGCGCTGGACATCTCCCTTCGCACCCCACAACAGCGCGAGGCCGACGCCGATATCGGTTGCAAGTCCCGACACATGTGTCGTCCGCACCCGGGCGCCCGATATGCGCGTGGAGGCCGCGTTCTGGATGCCCATGGATAGCGCAAGCAGGCTGACGATGGTGAAGCCGTTTACGGTGTCGGGCAGTGCCGAGACGTAGATCCCGACGAGCATCAGGATGGCGCCCTCGAAACCCAGGGTCAGGGCGTAAACCGTCTTGAGCCGGTGGCGCTTGCCCATCTGAATGAACAGGGAGGCCAGGAAGGCGCCCGTAATGAACATCAGGACGATGGTGAAAAACGCAGCCGCAGCGCGCAGCTTCCAATCGGACAGAAGCTCTGACACGAGGGACACGTTGCCAGTCATGTTGGCGGAAAAGTAGCCGTAAGCCAGAAAGCCGACGCTGTTTACGCCGCCCGCGACGAAGGCAAGAATGGTTGCCAGCAGCAGATCCACGGCCGGTGTCCGCGTGTCGCCTTCATGAATGAGCATTGCAATTCGCGTCCCCGTCTGGCCCGATGTGATGGCAGGATAACAGGACGTGCGTAGCGCTCAAGCAGGCCTGCGGCAAGCGAAGAGCGGCGCTCAGATCGTGAAACGCGCCATCACGAAGTCGGGGCGCGCGCCGTGCGTTTCGCAGATCGGGGCAAGGGCGCTGTCGGGCGTGGACGCGAGGATGCCGGTTCGCACGAGGCACGACGCCAGTCCCGCGCCGGCGGCGCCGGCGATATCGTGCTCGATGCTGTCGCCGACGCAGACGATGCGGTCGGCTTCCATGTTGCCAAGCAGGGATTGCGCCTGCCGGTATATTGCGGGATGGGGCTTGCCGAACCAGCGAACCGGGCCGCCGAGCGCCTCATAGGCAAGGGCGATGCTGCCGGCACCCGGGGCGGTCCCGCCGCCTTTCACGAGCTTATGCCGGTCGGGGTTGGTGCAGTAGCAGGGGATGCCGCGCTCCGCCGCGGGCCTCAGCCGGTCACGATAGGCCGACAGCGGAATGCGCTCCGCTTCGCTTCCCGAGATGATCACGATATCCGCAAGCGCTGCGTCCTCGACGCTTTCGAAACCGAGACGCTCGGCGAGATTGCGGTCGCCGCCGCTTGAAATCGTCAGGCACCGCGTGATCCGCGCCTTTCCGGCGTTCTCCTCAGCCAGAATGTGGTGGGCGACGTCGCCGGAGGTGAGGAAGTGGTCGAAGCCGGAACGATCGAAGCCAAGTTTGACCAGGCGGTCGCCATTATAGGCGCCGCTGCGGCCAGAATTCGACAGGATCACGATTGTTTTGCCCAGGGCCTTCAGGCGAAGCAGGGCGGCGTTGGCGCCCGGATAGGCGCCGTCGTCGTCGCGCAGCACGCCGAACTGGTCGACGAAGAAGGCATCGTAACGATCCGCCAGGGCGGCAAGCGTGGTGTGCGGCGCAATGCTCAAGGCCAGCGCTCCTTTCCGGCAAGCACAAGCGAGGCGGTGCCGACGGATGCTTCCGCCGAGCGCGCTGCAAGGAAGGGCACGCCGAGCGCCGTTTCCCGCATCCGCGTCCAGGCCTCGTTGACAGCGCCCCCGCCGACCGTGCGCACGGAAAGCACCTTGGGGCCGCCCAGCTCCGCCAGCCGGTCGTAGCCGGATTTCTCGATTGCGGTAATGCCCTCGAGGATTGCCTGGAAGAACAGGAGGTCGTCGACCGGGCGCGGCTCAAGTCGCGGCGGGTAGGCGGGATCGTTGATGGGGAAGCGCTCGCCGGGCGCCGGCAGAGGATAGTAGGACAGGCCTGTCGGCACATCCGGGCGCAATTTGGGCGTCATCGATTTCAACTGTTCGCCGTCGAAGAACGTGCGGATGACGGTGCCGCCGGAATTCGACGCGCCGCCCGCAAGCCAGAAGTCGAGGATGCGGTGGGAATAGATACCATAATTGGCAGCACTGATCGGTCGTGCGCAGGCGAGCTTCACCACCAGTGTGGATCCAAGCGCGGTCACGCCGTCGCCGATAGCCGCGGCGCCGGTCGCCAGGAACGAGGCGCAGCCGTCTGTCGTGCCCGCATGATAGCGGCATTGCGGCGGCAAACCGAGTGCGCGCCCATGCGCCGTCACCGTCGAGAGCGGCGCGCCGGCCCGTGCGACGGACGGCAGCAGGGCTATGTCCATGCCGCATGCTTCCAGCCAGTCGGGCCAGCGCTCGGCGTCGAGATCGTATCCGGTCTTCAGCGCATTGTTCTCGTCGCTGGTTGCGGCGGCAAGGCCAAGCTGCATCAGGATCCAGTCGGCCTGGTGCAGGATGGTGTGCACGCCCGGCCTGCGTGAGAGGTAGATTGCGCGTGCCAGCGCCGACGTGGCACCGCGTGCGGGACTATCCGAAGGTGCCACCGCGGCGATGCGCTCGACGATGGCGCGATCGGGGCATGGGTCGTTGTACATCAGCACCTCGCCCACCGGAACGCCGGCTTCGTCCACGCCAAGCACGGTCCCGGACGTCCCGTCGACGGCGACCCCCTCAAGGGACGAGAAGGTGTTGCGGGAGGCGAGTTCCGTAAGACATGACGTGACGCCGTTCCACCAGGTCGAGGGCAGGCGTGCGGCCGCGGCATCGGGGAAGGGGCACGCCGCGATATCGACCGGTTCTCCGTCTTTCGAAAGCAGCGCGGCGCGCACGCCCGACGTGCCGAGGTCGATGCCAAGCGCGATAGCGGGCTGTGTGCCGGTGCTCATGCCTGCCGGCTCGCCTTGCGGTCGAGTGCCTGGCGGTACTGCTCGGCCTCCCAATGGGTCAGTTCATGCTCCTCATCGGCGCTGAGATAGGCCACGGACGCACCATCCGGTATGCGGGAAACGACTTCGGCAAGGCAGCGCGCCATGACGCGGCCACCTGCGGTGAGTTCGTTCGAGAGCAGCACGCCAAGCCCTGGCGCGAGCAGCATCTTCGGGATGGAAAGATCGCGCGCGCGCCGCGCGTCGACATAGGCATTCACCGTTTCGCCGGGGGAAAGCACGCCGATTTCCGTACCCAGGAAGATGACATGATCCGGGTAAAGTGAACCGCCCGCCGCAAACGCCACATTGGCCGGGTTGAGCGCCGTCTTGTGGCTCTCGGCATCGTCAGCCACATGGAAATCGGAGCCTTCCGCCAACGCCCGCAAGGCGGCGGTGTCGGCTGTCGCCTCCGCGCGGACGGCGACGGAGAGCGCTTCGGTGACGCGCGCGATGCGCTCGCGCACCTCTTCGACGGTCTCGCCGGTGATGATGATGCCGTGATTGTAGAGGACCAGCACGTCCGGCCGCGTCGCGGCGACGCGGTCGATTTCCAGCGCGAGCGGCGTGCCGGGGCGGTGATAGGGTATGGTCGCCCAGCGCAGGTCGGGGAGCTTCGCCATCAGTTTGGCAATCACGACGTCCCGGTCGGTGAGGACCGAGAGCGCGATGGCATTGACGCAGTGATAATGCGCGACGACGGCCTGGGGAAGGGCCGCGTGAAAGCTGGTCTCGATCGATGGGCGCAGACCGGAGGCATTCAGCTCGGTGACGATGAAGTCGGTTGCCTTCTCCGCGCTCGGCTCGCCGGCCCGCAGCGCCGTCACCAGGGGTGCTGCCGTCACCGGCACCATGATGTCGCGTTCGCCGGCATGGGCAAGCCATGTCCCCGAAGCCTTGACCCACATCACGCCGTCGCGCTTGAACGAGGTATTCCCGCCGGCGCCCTGGGTCTTCAGGATGTCGCTGCCGATGTCCCTTGAAAGCGCGAGAAACGCGTCGAAGGCCGGATCACCGTCCGACCGATTGCCCGAAGCCATGCCAGCCTCCTCCTCTAGACGACCCTGCGCCACCGCTCACCGCAGATCGCGATGAAAGGTGATCAAACTTTTTGGCTGATGGTATTGCTATGATCGCACATCGTCAACTGTGAAGAAAATACGTCATGATGCTTGATCGTTTTGGATTAGTATGATTATCTTCGTTCATCGGCGCTGGAGACGCCGGGAGGAGCATTCGTGAACGACACGCAACGCCACAAGGCCATCATTGAGCTTTTGCGCGAGACGCCGTTCGCATCCGTGCGCGACCTTCAGGAACGCCTCGGCGCCTCTCCCGCCACCATCCGCCGCGATATCGACAAGCTCCACGAACTGGGCCGGGCCCGGAAGGTCTATGGCGGTATTTCCGCCAGCGAGGCGGGCGATAGCGGCCGGCTCTCGGCCAGGCCCTATGACGAGAACCGCGATATCGCGGTCGAGGCAAAGCGCGCCATCGCCGCAGCCGCAGCGGATCTGGTGCGCGACGGCGATTCCCTCATCATTCATGCAGGTTCGACCTGCTATCAGCTGGGCACACTGCTTGCGCGGCGCAATCTGCGCGTCTGGACCAATTCGATGCCGCTCGCCGCTTACCTGGGCGAGCATGGCACCTGCCAGCTTTCCGTGGCCGGCGGCGAGCTCTACCGCGAGCCTGGTATCATCCATGATCCGTCGGGGGGCTCCCCGAGCTTTTTCGCATCGCGTTTCTTCGTCGGCACGCAGGGCATCAGCAGCAAGGGGCTGCTCGAATCCCATCCGCTGCTCGTCAAGGTGATCGGTGAACTGGCGGCCTGCGCGGACGAGATCGTGCTTCTTGCCGACAGCCGCAAATTCTCGATCCAGCCGCGAAACGTGGCTCTGCCTCTGTCGCGCATCGGCACGATCATCACGGATGACGGCCTGACGGACGCGGCGGCCAAGATACTGGAAGATGCGGGCGTCACGATCCAGATCGCAAAGACGGGAGGCGTGAATTGAGCGGGTCCCCCATCGCCGTCTTCGATCTCGGCAAGACCAATTCCAAGCTGTTCGTCGTCTCGTCGGAGGGACGGGTCATCGACGAGGCGCGAACACGCCCCGTCTGGCGTGACGAAGGGGATCTGCGCGTGCTGGATGACGCGGCGCTGTTCGGCTGGATGACGGCTGAACTGGCCCGGGCCGTCGCAGCGCACGGTGTCGACCGCATGACGTTTTCCGGTCACGGCTGCACCTTCGCGCTCGTTGCCGGCGGGTCGCTCGTCCACCCCATACTGGACTATGAGCAGGAGCCGCCCGCAGAGATCGCCGCGCGCATCGATGCAATGGCGCCGGACTTCCAGGAGACGTTCTCGCCACCGCTGCCCTTGGGCTTCAACTATGGGCGACACCTGCTCTGGCTGAACGAACGCGATGGGGACCTGATCGCAAAGGCGGAAGCCATTCTCGCCTATCCGCAATTCTGGACCTGGAAATTCTCCGGCCGTCCCGTCTCGGAAGTCTCCTATCTCGGTTGCCATTCCAACCTGTGGGCGCCGCTGCGGGATGATTTCAGCAGTCTCGTCGACCGCATGGGCTGGCGCAGCCGGATGCCGGAATTCGCAAAAGCCGGTGAGGTCGTCGGCACCCACAAGGTGACGCGCGACGACGGGCGCAGCGTGGAGATCGCCGTCCATAACGGCGTGCATGACAGCAACGCGGCGCTCTACTTCTACCGCTCGCTCGGTTTCACGGATTTCACCCTGGTCTCGACCGGTACCTGGGTGATCATCTTCAATCCCGCAAGTCCGCTGGAAAGGCTCGATGCCGACAGGGACATGCTGGCCAATGTCACGGTCGATCACCAGCCGGTCGCGACCATCCGCTTCATGGGCGGCCGGGAGTACGATGTCGCCAGCGGCGGCTGGACGAAACCTGTCTCGGCCGAAGCCGTTGCCAGGGTCATCGCCGCAAAGGCGTTCGCTCTGCCGTCCTTCGCGCCGGGCGGGCCGATGCCGGGACACGAGGGCCGCTTTGTCGGCCCGGCCGTCGCGGGCGAGGAGCGCGCAGCCGTCGCGATGCTCTATGTGGCGCTGATGACCGACCTGTCGCTCGATCTCATCGGGTCTGAAAATGCCATCGTCATCGATGGCGGCCTGGTGAAGACGGGGCTTTATGCGTCCGTGCTTGCCGCCCTTCGGCCGGGGCAGACGGTGCACACGAGCGCCAACCCGGAAGGCAGCGCCTTCGGCGCAGCGGCGCTCGTCTTCGATGCCATCGGTGACAATCCCTTCGTCAACGATTGCGCCGTGGCCGAACCGGCATCCATTCCCGGTCTTGATGAATATCGCCGGCAATGGCGGAACCATGTGGATGCGATGGCATCGGCTGAGGCGGTTTCGCGAGAGGAGAAGCGCGCATGACGGCGACGGTCAACGAACAACGTCCGCTTCTGGAGATGCGCGACATCAGCAAGACCTTCGGAGCCTCGAAGGCGCTGTCGCAGGTGAGCCTGACGGTTCGTGCCGGCGAGGTTCACGCGCTGATGGGCGAGAACGGGGCGGGTAAATCGACGCTGATGAAGATCCTGTCGGGCGCCTACACGGCCGATCCCGGCGGCTCGGTGCTGATTGAGGGCGTGCCGGCGACGCTCGGCGATCCGCTGAAGGCAAAGGCCTATGGCATTGCCGTCATCTACCAGGAGCTTTCACTCGCGCCGAACCTGACCGTCGCGCAGAACATGTTCCTCGGCAACGAGCCGTCGCGCTTCGGCCTGGCCGACCGTGCGGAGATGCGCCGTCGCGCCGATCCCATCCTCAAGCAGCTCGGCATCGATTTCGATGCCTCCCGCCGTGTCGCGGAGCTGTCGCTCGGCGAGCGGCAGATGGTGGAGATCGCACGGGCGCTGACGACCAATGCCCGCATCATCGTCATGGATGAGCCGACCACCTCGCTCACCAGCCGGGAAACGGAAAAGCTGTTCGATGTCATCGCGCGGCTCAAGGCCGATGGCATTGCCATCATCTATATCAGCCACCGCATGGAGGAGATCTACCAGCTCTCCGACCGGGTGAGTGTGCTGCGCGACGGCGCCTATGTCGGAACGCTGGACCGCGCCGATCTTTCCGCCAGCAAGCTGGTCTCGATGATGGTCGGCCGCGATCTGTCCTCCTTCTACAAGAAGGAGCACCGTCAGGTTACGGGCGAACGGGCGGCGGTGCTCGCCGTCAGGAACATCGGCGACGGCGTCAAGGTGCACGACTGCTCCTTCGAGGTGCGCGCGGGCGAAGTGCTTGGCATTGCCGGCCTTGTCGGATCCGGGCGCACCGAACTGGCGCGGTTGGTCTACGGTGCCGATCGTCGGGCCACAGGCGACGTGATGCTGAACGGCAAACCGATTTCGGTCACATCGCCGCGCGACGCGTTGGACGCGGGCATCGCCTATCTCACAGAGGACCGCAAGGCGCTCGGCCTGTTTCTCGACATGTCGATCAGCGACAACATCAATATCGGCGTCATCGCGGCGGATGCGAAGGCCGGAGGCGTTCTGGATTTTGCGCGGGCCAGGGAGCGCGCAGCGCAGGCGGTGAAGTCACTTTCCATCCGCACTGCCGGCACGCAGATCAATGTCGGCGCGCTGTCTGGCGGCAACCAGCAGAAGGCGCTGCTTGCCCGCCTGCTGGAAACCAGGCCGAGGGCCATCATCCTCGACGAACCGACGCGCGGCGTGGATGTCGGCGCGAAATCCGAGATCTACCGCATCATCGACGAACTCGCCCAGAACGGCATCGCCATCGTCGTCATCTCCAGCGACCTGCCGGAGATCCTGGGCATCGCCGACCGTGTGCTCGTCATGCGGGAAGGGCGCATTGCCGGCGAGGTGAACCAGCCGATCGAGCAGGAAGCGATCATGGCATTTGCCACCGGTACGACCGGCACCGCGGCCTGAAGCAGAAACCAGACAGACGAAGACGGGAACGGACATCATGACTGCAGGCGAAACCGAACAGACCCGGATGGACAAGCTGAAGTTCCGCTCGACGCTGACGGCGCTTGGCATGCTGCCGGTGCTCGTGCTGCTGGCCATCGGCTTTCATGTGCTGAGCGGCCGGTTCCTTTCCGTCAACAACCTGTCGATCGTCATGCAGCAGGCATCGATCAACACGGTGCTGGCTGCCGGCATGACCTTCGTCATCCTGACCGGCGGCATCGACCTCTCGGTCGGGTCCATCCTCGCGGCCTCGGCCATGATCGCCGTCATCGTCTCGCTCGTGCCTGACCTCGGCATGCTCGGCGTTCCCGCGGCAATCGCTGCCGGCCTTGCCTGCGGTTTCCTCAACGGCGCCATCATCGCCTGGCTGAAGCTGCCGCCCTTCATCGTGACGCTCGGCTCGCTCACCGCCATCCGCGGCGTGGCACGCCTGCTCGGCAGCGACACGACCGTGTTCAACCCGGACCTGCCGTTCGACTTCATCGGCAACGGCTCGCTGTTCGGTGTTCCCTGGCTCGCCATCATCGCCATCGCCACGATCATCGTCTCCTGGTTCATCCTGAAGCGAACCGTGCTGGGCACCTGGATCTATGCCGTCGGCGGCAACTCCGAGGCCGCGCGTCTGACCGGCATCAAGGTGCCGCTGGTGCTGCTCTTCGTCTATTCCATGTCCGGCCTGCTTTCCGGCCTTGGCGGTGCCATGTCGGCTGCCCGCCTCTATGCGGCCAACGGCCTGCAACTCGGCCAGGCCTATGAACTCGATGCCATCGCGGCCGTCATTCTCGGGGGCACCAGTTTCGTCGGCGGCGTCGGCTCGATCTGGGGCACGTTGATCGGGGCGCTCATCATCGCCGTGCTCTCCAACGGCCTTATTCTCGTGGGGGTCTCGGACATCTGGCAATACATCATCAAGGGCTTGGTCATCATCGTCGCCGTCGGCCTTGATCGCTACAGGCTCAAAGGGCTTAGCCGGACGTGAGGTCCGGCTGAAAGAACCGGTCACAACCGGAGACAACGGCGCGACAAGCGCCACCAAAGGAGGAAAACATGCGTCTTATGTCCAAGTTGCTCGTCGGCACCGCCATGGTTGCCGCACTCGCCATGCCTGCCGCCGCCAAGGACCTCAATAAGATCGGTATCTCGGTCGGCCTGCTCGGCAACCCGTTCTTCGTCGCCACGATCAAAGGCATCGAGGACCGCGCCAAGGAAATCAACCCGAATGTCGAAGTCACCTCGGTTTCGGCCGACTATGACCTCAACAAGCAGGTTTCGCAGATCGACAGCTTCATCGCCGCCGGCGTCGACATCATCATGCTGAACGCCGTCGACGCGAAGGCGATCGCGCCTGCCGTCAAGAAGGCCCAGGCTGCCGGCGTCGTCGTCGCGGCGTTCGACGTTTCCGCTCCCGGCGCCGACGTCACCGTCATGACCAACAACGTCAAGGCCGGCGAAGAGGCCTGCAACTACATCGCCGAGAAGCTTGGCAACAAGGGCGACGTGGTCATCATCAACGGCCCGGCCTCCTCGTCGATCCTCGAGCGCGTGCAGGGCTGCAAGGAAGCGCTCGGCAAGCATGCCGATATCAAGATCCTCTCCGACGACCAGAACGGTCAGGGCTCGCGCGATGGCGGCCTTGCCGTGATGCAGGGCCTGCTCACCCGCTTCGACAAGATCGATGCCGTCTTCGCGATCAACGACCCGACCGCGATCGGCGCCGAACTTGCCGCCAAGCAGCTGAACCGCAGCGAGTTCTTCTTCACCGCGGTCGATGGCGCGCCGGATATCGAGAAGGCGCTTGCCAGCGGCAATTCGATGATCAAGGCATCCGCCTCGCAGGATCCCTATGTCATGGCCGGTGAGGCGCTGAAGCTCGGCGTCGAGGTTCTGAACGGCAAGAAGCCGGCCGAACCCGTCGTGCTGCTCGATCCGCAGCTCATCACGGCCGACAACGTCAAGGATTACAAGGGCTGGACCGCAGCCCGCTAAGCCTTCCTCCCCGACGGCCGGGCGCGTCTTGCGAAAGCGGCGTGTCCGGCCGACCGTGTTTCATTCCTTCCTTTCAGAAAGCAGCCGGGATCATGTCGAAAATCGGTGTTCACTCCTTCGTCTGGAGCGCAGGCTCTTCGCGTAACGAGCTCGAAAAGGCGCTCGAGAACACGCACAGGCTCGGCTACAAGCTCATCGAGTTTTCCTATCTCGATCCCAGGCAGGTCGATGTGAACTGGCTCGCCAGCCGGTTGCGGGAGCTCGAGCTCGACGTGGCAATCAGCATGGGCCTGCCGCCGGAAGGCGACATTTCCAGCGATGATGCCTCCGTCGTCGCCAACGGCACCGATATTCTCGACAGGGCGGTGGCGCTGGTGCGCGATCTCGGCGGCACGAAGCTCGCCGGCATCCTGAGCTCCGCCCATGGCAAGCAGGAACACGCGCTCACACGCAAGAGCTGGGATACCAGTGTCGCGGCGCTGACCAAGGTCGCAGAGCGCGCCAAGGCGGCCGGCGTGACCCTCAATCTGGAGATCGTCAACCGCTTCGAGAGCAACATGCTCAACACCGCAGCGCAGGGCATGGCTTATATCCGCGATACCGGTGCATCGAACGTGCTGCTGCACCTCGATACGTTCCACATGAACATCGAAGAGGCGGATGTCGGCCTCGCGATCCGTCACGCCGCCGACAAGATCGGCTACATCCATATCGGTGAAAGCCACCGTGGCTATCTTGGAACGGGCACGATCGATTTCGCCGCGATCTTCGATGCGCTGGTGGCCATCGGCTGGGATGACTATGTGACGTTCGAATCCTTCTCGACGACCATCGTCGACAAGGACCTGTCGCTGAAGACCGCGATCTGGCGCAACCTGTGGGACGATAATGTCGCGCTCGCCCGCCACGCCCATCGCTTCATCGAACTGGGCCTCGATACGGCCCGGCTCAAGGACGCGCTGGTCCGCCAGGCGCACCTTCCGGCCTGACGGAGCAGACAATGCCGGTGGCTTGCGCGTGCAGGCCGCTGGCACCTTGCATCAGACGATGCCGCCGCCCGCGCCGGATATTGCCGGGCGTAGCGTGGCGACCTTGGCGCGATAACCGGAGGCGCGGAAAACGGTGACCGGATCGATCGCTGCGCCCTTCTCGAACCGCGCCATCGCCAGGATCGGCTCGACATCGGTGCGGAACGCTTTTTTCAGCGTGGTCGTCGCCATCAGGGCATCGTTGTCTTCCTGAAACCCCTCCAGCGCCTTTCGGTCGACGAGAAGGGCGGTGGCATAGGCGCGTTGCACTTCCATGGCCGAAACCATCAGGCTTTCGATCGGGTCCGTGACGTTGTGCGACTGGTCGAGCATATGGGCGGGACGGAAGCCTTCCGCGCCGCGGATCTCGGCGTCGACCAGTTCGTTGAAGACGAGGAAGAGGCGATAGGGATCGATCGAACCCGTATCGAGGTCGTCGTCACCATACTTCGAATCGTTGAAGTGGAAGCCGCCAAGCTTCTTCGCCTGGATCAGGCGCGCGACGATCATCTCGATATTGACGTTGGGCGCATGGTGACCGAGGTCGACGAGGCAGTAAGCCTTCGGCCCGAGCGCTTCGGCGATCATGTAGTTGGTGCCCCAGTCCTGCACGACGGTCGAGTAGAAGGCCGGCTCGTACATCTTGTGCTCGGTGAAGATCCGCCAGTCGTCGGGCAGCGCCTTGTAGACTGTCCGCATCGCGTCGAGGTAGCGCTCGAACTGCCTTGTGAAATTCGTCTGGCCGGGAAAGTTGGAGCCGTCGCCGACCCACACCGTTAACGCCTTCGAACCGATGGCCTTGCCGATTTCGATACATTCGATGTTGTGCTCGGCGGCTTGCTGGCGCGTCGCGGCGCTGGCATGCGACAGCGAGCCGAACTTGTAGGAATGCGTCTGGTCCGCCTGGTCCTGGAACGTGTTGGAATTCATGGCATCGAACGTAAGACCCGTTTCTTCGGCCTTGGCCTTCAGCGCGGCCGGATCGGCCTTGTCCCACGGGATGTGCAGCGAGACCGAGGGTGTCGCGCCGGTGAGCCGGTGGATGACGGCGCAGTCGTCCATTTTGTCGAAGATGTCGCGCGGTTCGCCGGCGCCCGGAAAACGCGCAAAACGCGTGCCGCCGGTTCCCACCCCCCATGAGGGGACGGCAACGCCATAGTGCGCCACCTTCGCCTTGATCGCATCGATATCGATGCCGCGGCGGTTGAGATGCTCGCCGAGCGCGGCGTAGTCTGCCTTCAGCGCCGCCGCCGCCCCGTCATTATGTGCGTCCACGACGCTCTTTTCGATTCCCGTCATCATCGTCCTCCCAGAGCGGCCGGTCTCAGCGCGTGAACGCCTGGACGTTGCCGGCGTCCACGTTGATGATGTTGCCCGTCGATTTGGACGAGGCCTCCGAGGCGAAGAAGTAGGTCGCTTCCGCAACGTCCTCCGGCAGCACGGAACGCTTCAGCATGGAGCGCTGGCGGTACATTTCCTCCAGCCCCTCCTTGTCCGTCTTGTAGGTCGAGGCGCGCTGGTCGAGCCATTCGCCGGACCAGATCTTGGAGCCGCGCAGCACGGCATCCGGATTGACCACGTTGACGCGGATGCCGGCATCCGCCCCTTCCAGTGCCAGGCAGCGTGCGAGATGGATTTCGGATGCCTTGGCCGTGCAATAGGCCGATGCGTTGGGAGAGGCGGCAAGGCCGTTCTTGGAGGCGATGAAGATCACCGACCCACCGATCGCCTGCTGGCGCAACACCTTGAATGCCTCACGGGCGACGAGGAAGTAGCCGGTGGAGAGAATGGCGAGGTTCCGGTTCCAGAGTTCCAGCGACGTTTCCTCCACCGGGGCGGACGAGGCGATGCCGGCGTTGGAAACGACGATGTCGATACCGCCGAATTCGACCGCGATCTCCGCATAGGCAGCGATCACGGCGGCTTCGTCGGTCACGTTCATTTGCACGGTGCGCACGACATCCCGGCCGTGGCGGCCCGCAAGATTGTCGGCGGCCGAGGCAAGGGCGGTCTCGTCGATATCGGCAAGCACGACGCATGCGCCTTCGGAAAGCAGCCGGGCGGCGGTCGCCGAGCCGATACCGCCGGCGCCGCCGGTGACGATGGCGATGCGGCCGGCGAGCGACTTCGGCTTCGGCATGCGCTGCAATTTCGCTTCCTCAAGCAGCCAGTATTCTATGTCGAAGGCTTCCTGCTCGGGCAGGCCGACATAGGTCGAGACGGTCGAGGCGCCACGCATGACATTGATGGCGTTGGTGTAGAATTCGCCGGAAATGCGCGCCGTCGCCTTGTCCTTGGCGAACGTGATCATGCCGACGCCCGGCACGAGATAGACGATGGCGTTGGGGTCGCGCAGCGCCGGGCTGTCGGCATGTTTGCAACGGTCGTAATAGGCGGCATAGTCCTTCCGGTAGCCTTCCACAGCCGGCTTCAGGCTTTCCAGCGTTGCCGCGACATCCGGCTTCGCAGGATCGAAATCGACGACCAGCGGGCGGATTTTCGTCCGCAGGAAATGGTCGGGGCAGGAGGTGCCGAGCGCGGCGAGCGCCTCCATATCCTTGCCGCAGACGAATTGCAGCACGGCGTCGCTGTCGTCGAAATGCCCGACCATATGGGCCTCTTCCGAAACCATGCCGCGGATCGCCGGCATCAAACGCGCGGCGACGGCACGGCGTTCTCTAGGGGCAAGCGCCTTGTGCTTTTCGCCGCCGAAAATCGCCTTGCCGGCCGTTTCCGTCTCGAACCAGGCGATTGCCCGGTTGATGACGTCGATGGTGAGCCCGTAGCAGGATTCGGCGTCGTCGGCCCAGGTGAAGAGGCCGTGGCTTTCAAGAACCACGCCCTTTGCGCCGGGGTTTTCGAGGCAGAATGTCTCCAGCCGGAGGCCGAGTTCGAAGCCCGGACGCTTCCAGGGCAGCCAGCCGATCTCGCCGCCGAAAATCTGCTGGGTCAGCGCCTTCGAATTGGCGGACGCCGCTATGGCGATGATGGCGTCAGGATGCATGTGGTCGACATGCTTTTTCGGCACATAGGCATGCAGCGGCGTATCGATGGAGGCGGCGCGGGCGTTGAGATTGAACGTGCAATGGGGCAGGTAGCCGACCATCTCGTCTTCGAAGTCCACGCCGCGATAAAGGCCCTTCAACGCGCGCAGCTTGTCCATATAGAGCGTGGCGAAGCCGTCCATCCTGATCGTCCCGACGTCGCCGCCCGAGCCTTTCACCCAGAGGACCTCGACCGTTTCGCCGGTGAGCGGGTCCTTCTGCATGACCTTCGCGGAGGTGTTCCCGCCGCCGTAATTGGTGACGCGCTTGTCGGATCCGAGAAGGTTGGAGCGGTAGAGAAGCAGCTCCGGCTCGCTCATGCCGGCCGCATGGGCCTTATCCCACAGGTTCGTCAGCCGCGAACCGGCCTCTTGTGTCGACATCTCTTCCTCCCGGCGCGATGCGCATATTTGGCTTTTGCGCTATCGATGCGGCAGAAATGTTTTCAAGTCAATCGCATTCAATCAAAATCGATCATATTGCACTGCGATATGATTATTTATGATTGAATATGATTGACAAGTTTCGCGTTCAGTGGAAAGTTCAGGCAAGGAGGATTTCATGCACGAGAAAGAGCGCCATCGCATCATTTTGTCCGCGGTCCAGGAAAAGCCTGTCGTGACCGTGGGCGAAATGGTTGAACTGACGGAATCGTCTGAAGCGACGATCCGGCGGGACATTGCGACGCTGCATGTGCAGAAGAAGCTGCGCAGGGTGCGCGGTGGTGCCGAGGCGATCAATCCGCCGCAGTTCCCAGGTCTTGCCGGCCGGCCGTTCTCCGTCAATGAAACGATCAATATCGCTCAGAAGCGCGCGATCGCGCTGAAGGCGGTGGAACTGTGCGTCGACGGCGACCCGATCATCATCAACGGCGGCACGACGACGTTCCAGATGGTGCATCTTCTGGCAGCGCGCCGCATGCAGATCTTCACAAACTCCTTTCCGATCGCCGAGCACCTGCTGAAGCATTCCAAGAACACGATCATGCTGTCCGGCGGCGTCATCTATCGCGAGCAGAACATCATCCTCAGCCCTTTCGAGAACGATGTGACGCGCAATTTCTACGCCCGGCGCATGTTCATGGGCGCGCAGGGCCTCGGCAAGCTCGGTCTCATGGAGGCCGATCCGCTGCTGATCCAGGCCGAGCAGAAGCTCATGGGCCAGGCCGACGAACTCGTCGTGCTCGCCGATTCATCGAAATTCGGCAAGCGGTCCAGCCTTGTGCTCTGCCCGCTGGACCGTGTGACTACCGTTATCACCGATGACGGAATTCGCGACGAGGACCGACAGATGCTGGAGGAGGCAGGTGTCGGGCTGATCATCGTGGATAAAACAGCAAGGGATCAGGCCTCGATCGTCGCGTGAGCGCCGTCGGGGAAACTTCAACGGGAGGAACCACCATGAAATTTCTGCACAAGCTTGCAATTTCCACGGCCATCGCCGCCGCCCTGATGGCGGGGCCCGCGTCCGCTGCCGAGCGCATCGCGCTCGTCGTCAAGTCGCTCGGCAACGGCTTCTTTGATGCCGCCGCCAAGGGAGCGGAGGAGGCCGCCAAGGAAATCGGCGACATCGAGGTCATCTATACCGGCCCCACCTCGGCCACGGCCGAAGGCCAGATCGAAATCATCAATTCGCTGATCGCCCAGCAGGTCGACGCGATCGCCATCTCGGCCAACGATCCCGACGCGCTCGTTCCGGTCCTCAAGAAGGCGATGGATCGCGGCATCAAGGTCATCTCCTGGGATTCCGGCGTCGCCAAGGATGGCCGTATGCTGCATCTCAACCCGTCCGATACGAAGCTGATCGGCGAGACCATCATCAAGCTTGCCGCCGATCACCTGCCTGAAGGCGGTGAAGTGGCGATCCTGTCGGCGTCGTCCACCGCGACCAACCAGAACGCCTGGATCGAGGCCGCCAAGGAAGTGCTGCCGACCAAGTTCCCGAAGATCAAGCTCGCCGCCGTGGTCTATGGCGACGATGACTCCGTGAAATCCACAAACGAAGCCAAGGGCCTGATCTCGTCCTATCCGGATCTCAAGGCTATCATCGCGCCGACGACGGTCGGCGTCGTGGCGGCCGCACAGGTCGTCACCGATCAGAAGCTGATCGGCAAGATCAACGTGACCGGCCTGGCGCTTCCTTCCGAGTTCAAGAAGTTCATCGATAACGGCGCGTCGGAAGGCGTGGCGCTGTGGAACCCCATCGACCTCGGCTATTCGGCCGTCTACCTCTCCGACCAGCTCGTCAAGGGCAAGAAGGCAGAGCCGGGCGCGACCTTCTCCATGGGCAAGGTCGGCTCGATCACGCTCGATGAGACAAATGCCGCGGCCATGGCCGCGCCCTACCAGTTCGACAAGTCGAATATCGAGAAATTCTCGAAGATCTACTGAAGCCTTGAAAGGCGACGCGGCGGAGCAATGGTCTCCGCCGCGCTCCTCCTGCGCGCCGGCGGCGATTTCCGGCAGCGTTGTCGCACACTCCTTTCTTCGAAGACAGGTCGGGTCCTGAAGCCGATGACTATCCCAAAAGAGCCGAAGGTCGAGCTGTCGGGGATCTCCAAATCCTTTCCCGGCGTGCGTGCGCTCCACAAGGTGGGGCTGCGCCTCTATCCGGGGGAGGTCACCGCGCTGATCGGCGAGAACGGTGCCGGCAAGTCGACGCTGGTCAAGACCATGACCGGCATCTACCAGCCGGACGAGGGTGAGATCCGGGTTTCCGGCAAGCCCGTCGTGCTGTCGTCGCCGCATGCCGCTTTCCAGGCCGGCATCACCGCGATCCACCAGGAAACGGTTCTCTTCGACGAGCTGTCGGTGGCGGAAAACATCTTCCTCGGCCATGCGCCCCGCGGCGCGTTCGGCCTGATCGACTGGCGGGGAATGAATGCGCGCGCCAGGACGCTGCTTGCGGAAATCGGCGCCGGCCATATCGCGTCCGACACGAAGCTGAAGGATTTGTCCATCGCCAACAAGCATCTGGTGGCGGTGGCGCGTGCGCTTTCGGTCAATGCCGAGGTCGTCATCATGGACGAACCGACGGCCGCCTTGTCCTACAAGGAAATCCAGGACCTCTTCGAACTGGTCGAGCTCTTGAAACGGCAGGGCAAGGCGATCCTGTTCATCTCCCACAAGTTCGACGAGATCTACCGTATCGCCGACCGCTACACGGTCTTCCGCGATGGCGAGATGGTGGGCGAGGGGCTGTTGAAGGACACCTCGCAGCAGGAGATCGTGCGCATGATGGTCGGCCGCTCGGTCGATCAGGTGTTTCCGAAGAAAGAGGTGACGCCCGGCGACGAGGTGCTCAAGGTCGTCGGCTATTGCCATCCGACCGAGTTCGCCGATATCGGCTTTTCGCTTCGGGCTGGAGAAATCCTCGGCTTCTACGGCCTTGTCGGCGCGGGTCGAAGCGAAGTCATGCAATCGCTGTTCGGCATCACGAAACCGTCCAAGGGCGCGGTGCGTATCGATGGCGAGGTGGCCGTCATCCGCTCGCCCGCCCAGGCTGTCGACAGGGGCATCGTCTATGTTCCGGAAGATCGCGGCAAGCAGGGCGCAGTCACCGGCCTGCCGATCTTCCAGAACGTGACGCTCGCTTCGCTCAGAAAGACCTCGCGGCACGGTTTCCTGCGGCTGGCGGAGGAGTTCAAGCTGGCGCGCGAATATACCGAGCGGCTGGACCTGCGTGCTGCCGCACTCGACCAGAATGTCGGCAACCTCTCTGGCGGCAACCAGCAGAAAGTGGTGATCGCCAAGTGGCTGGCGACAAAGCCGCGCGTCATCATCCTCGATGAGCCGACCAAGGGCATCGATATCGGCTCGAAGGCGGCGGTCCACGAGTTCATGTCGGAGCTCGCCTCGCAGGGGCTCGCCGTGATCATGGTCTCCTCCGAACTCCCCGAGATCATGGGGATGAGCGACCGCATCGTGGTCATGCGCGAGGGCCGCATCGTCGGTGAATTCGAAAACAATGCCACCCTGAAACCGGAGATGCTGGTCAGGGCGGCCGCAGGCATCGGGGAGGCCGCATGAGCGCGATGGTCAAAGTGCGGGAATTCTGGCTGGCGGTGCTTATCGCAGCGCTGGTCTTCGCCGCCAACCTGCGCGCGCCGGGCTTCGCGTCGCCATCGCGCCTTTCCGGCATCGTCGAGGATTCATCCATCCTCATGATCCTTGCGCTCGGCCAGATGGTGGTGATCCTCACCCGCTCGATCGACCTGTCCATGGCGTCCAACCTTGCCCTTTCCGGCATGATCGTGGCGCTGATCAACCAGGCCGCTCCCGGCATTCCCGTGCCGATGCTGATGGCGGTGGCTGCTTTCAGCGGCCTGCTGCTCGGGGCGCTCAACGGCGTGTT
Source organism: Shinella sp. AETb1-6 (assembly GCF_009826875.1). Taxonomy (NCBI): domain Bacteria; kingdom Pseudomonadati; phylum Pseudomonadota; class Alphaproteobacteria; order Hyphomicrobiales; family Rhizobiaceae; genus Shinella; species Shinella sp. AETb1-6. The sequence continues at coordinate 74,596 of NZ_WUMM01000005.1, forward strand.
CATCTGGGGGCTCGGTATTCCCGCCATCGTCGTGACGCTCGGCTCGCTCACCATCTATCGCGGCGTCATCTTCCTGATCGCCGGCGGACAATGGGTGAATGCGGATGCGTTTTCGCCCTCCTTCGTGGCCTTCACGCGCATCGAGGTCTTGGGGCTGCCACTGCTCGTCTGGTATGCGGTCGCCATCATACTCGCCTTTGTGGTCCTCATGTCGCGCACGGCGCTCGGCCGATCCTTCTATGCGGTCGGCGTCAATCCCACGGCGGCGGTCTATGCCGGCATCGACGTCGGTCGCACGACCTTCCTTGCCTTCTGTATCTCCGGCCTTCTGTCCGGCTTCTGCGGCTATCTCTGGGTTTCGCGCTATGTCATCGGCTCGGTCGAAGTGGCGCGCGGTTACGAATTGACCGTGGTCGCGGCCTGCGTCATCGGCGGCATCTCGATTTCCGGCGGCGTCGGCACCGTGGCGGGCGCGGTGCTTGGCGCACTCTTCCTCGGCGTCATCAACGGTGCCTTGCCGGTCATCAATATCTCGCCCTTCTGGCAGATGGCGATCTCGGGCGCGGCGATCATCCTTGCCGTCGTTCTCAACGGGCGCGGCGCCAAGCGCAGCCAGCGCCTCATACTCAGAACCGCGGAGGCTGCCGCATGAGCGTGCCATCCACCGAAACCCGCCGCATTCCCGACCGGCTCGGCACGCCGCTGCGCTCGGCGGTCTTCTCCTGGCCGAGCCTGCTGCTGGTGGTCGGCATCGTGCTTTTCGTCGTCAATTCGTTCGCCTCCCCCTATTTCCTGTCGCCGTGGGCGCTCTCGGACGCGACCTTCAACTTCACGGAAAAGGCGCTGATTGCGCTCGCCATGGCGCTGCTGATCATCTCCGGCGAAATCGATCTCTCGGTGGCCTCGATCATCGCGCTCGCCTCGACCATGATGGGCCTGGCGCTGCAATACGGCGCGGGCACGCCCGAGCTGGTGCTGATCGGGATTGCGACCGGGATCGTCTGCGGTGCGTTCAACGGGTTCCTGGTGACCGGGCTCGGCCTGCCGTCCATCGTCGTGACGATCGGCACGATGAGCTTTTTTCGCGGCATTTCCTACATCGTGCTCGGCGACCAGGCCTTCAAAGGCTATCCGGCGAGCTTCGCCTATTTCGGCCAGGGCTATGTCTTCTGGGTCTTCTCCTTCGAGTTCGCGCTCTTCGTCCTCTTCGCGCTCTTCTACTACGTGCTCCTGCACCGCACGAATTTCGGCCGGCAGGTCTTCGCCATCGGCAACAACGACGTGGCCGCCCGCTTTTCAGGCATCCGGGTCGAGCGGGTGAAATTCATCCTCTTCCTGCTGACCGGTCTCATGTCTGGCATTGCGGCGGTACTTTTGACCTCCCGGCTCGATTCCACCCGTCCCTCCATCGCGGCCGGCTGGGAGCTTGAAGCGGTGACCATGGTCGTGCTCGGCGGCGTCTCCATTCTCGGCGGCGCGGGAACGATCCAGGGCGTGGTTCTGGCCGCGCTCATCATGGGCCTCGTCACCTTCGGCCTTGGCCTCCTCAACGTTCCGGGCATCGTGATGTCGATCTTCATCGGCCTGCTGCTCATCTTCGTCATCGCCCTGCCGATCGTCTTCCGCAAGGTCAGGAACCGCCGCCGATGAGCCATGCCGGTCTCGAGAAACACGCCTTCAAGATGCTGCTCAATTCCGGGATGAAGGACGAGTACAAGCGCCGGCACGATGCGATATGGCCGGAGCTCGTGGGTCTTCTGCACGCCGCAGGCGTCTCCGATTACTCGATCTTTCTCGATGAGGAGACCAATGTGCTGTTCGGCGTGCTGTGGCGGCGAAAGGATCACACGATGGCCGCGCTGCCGCAGACGGCGCTCATGCAGAAATGGTGGGCGCACATGGCAGACATCATGGCGACGAACGACCGAAACGAGCCGATCGCCATCGATCTCGTGCCCGTCTTCCACATGGAATGAGCCGAAACCCGATGCGCCACATCGCCGTCATCGACATCGGCAAGACCAACGCGAAAGTCGCGCTGGTCGCACGCGAGAGCCTGACGGAAGTCGCGGTCATGCGCAGGCCGAACGCGGTGCTGAAGGGCCCGCCCTATCCGCATTATGACATCGAGGGCCTTTGGGATTTCATTCTGGACGCGCTGAGACGCTTCCAGGCGCAGTTCGGCGTCGATGCCATTTCCATGACAACCCATGGCGCCTCGGCGGTGCTTCTCGATGACGAGGGCAAGCTTGCCGCGCCTGCGCTGGACTACGAATTCGACGGTCCTGACGGCCTTGCCGCGGAATATGATGCCGCCCGCCCGCCGTTTGCCGAGACGGGTTCGCCGCGCCTGCCGCTTGGCCTGAATCTCGGCGCCCAGCTCTTCTGGCTGTTCAGGACAGTTCCGGGATTGCTGGAGCGGACGCGAACGATTCTGACCTATCCGCAATACTGGGCCTTCCGCCTGAGCGGTGTCGCGGTCAACGAGGTGACGTCGCTTGGTTGCCATACCGATCTCTGGGATCCGGAGGCCGGACGATATTCCACGCTGGTCGAACGTGAGGGCTGGGCGGTGTTGATGGCGCCGGTGGTGCGCGCGTCCGACCGGCTGGGTCCGGTCTTGCCTCAGATCGCTTCGGCGACAGGGCTCGCGCCCGCGACACCTGTCATCTGCGGTATTCACGATTCCAATGCCTCGCTCTATGCCCATCTCGTTGCCCGCGACGAACCCTTTGCCGTCGTCTCGACGGGGACATGGGTCATCTCGATGGCCATGGGAGGCGCCAAGGTTACACTCGACCCGGCGCGCGATACACTCGTCAATGTCAACGCCCACGGTGACGCCGTTCCCTCCGCCCGCTTCATGGGCGGTCGGGAATTCGAGCGCCTGATCGGCGACGCCCGCAATGCCCATGCGGCCGCGGATGTCGATGCCGTTCTGGCGCGTGGTGTCATGCTTCTGCCGGCGGTCGAAAATCAGTCCGGCCCGTTTCAGGGGCGCAAGGCGGAATGGACGGTGGACGCGGCGACATTGGCGCCGGCGGAACGGTTCGTCGTGGTCTCCTTCTACCTCGCGCTGATGACGGCGACGGGGCTCGAGATCGTCGGGGCGCAAGGCCCGGTTCTGGTCGAAGGTCCGTTCGCCCAAAACGCGGCCTATCTCGACATGCTGGCCGCCTCGACCGGCCGGCCTGTGGAAGCCGTAGCCGGCACCGGAACCAGCGTTGGCGCTGCCTTGCTGGATGCGGACGGCCGACCTCCCTCCACGGACAGGGCAAATCCACGCCCGCGACACGAGGCTGCGTTGCGTCGCTATGCCAGCGCGTGGCAGGCGCGGCTCTAGGCTGAAGGATCGGCGATCAGCGCGCGAAACCGCGCCATGATCTCTGCATTGGCCGGATTGTAGACCATCATGTTGAGGTCCGGCCGGCCCTCGACCGCAAAGCTCGAGAATTCCAGCTCGATTGATCCGAGGTGAGGGTGATGAAGGCGCTTGATGCCTTCGCGCGCGCCCGCAATTTCATTGTCGTCCCACATTGCCTTGAATTCCGGACTGTTGGCGGAGAGTTCATCGACCAACTGCCGGATTTCCATCCCCGCGCCGGCGCGTGCGGCGTCCGCACGAAAGGCCCCGACGACATAACGGGCGACGTTGCGCCAGTCGTCCTGCGCAGCGCGCACCCGCTCGTCTGAAAAGATCATGCGCAAGATGTTGCGCTGGTCCGGCGGCAGCTTGGCATAGTCCGTCAGGATGATCGCGGCCGCCTTGTTCCACGCCACCACGTCCCATGTTGCCGTCCGGATGATGGCGGGGCTGAAGGGCATGGCGTCCAGCACGCGTTGCAGCCGGGGCGTGATGCCGTCGTGCTGGCGATAGTGCGGCTCGGGGGGATGGCCGAATGCCAGAACATGAAGGTGATCGCGTTCCGGCTCGGTCAGCATGAGCCCCGCGGCGATACGGTCGAGCACATGGGAGGACGGGCCCCCGCCGCGTCCCTGCTCCAGCCAGGTGTACCATGTCGGGCTGATATTGGCGCGCTGGGCGACTTCTTCGCGGCGCAGGCCCGGTGTGCGCCGCCGCCCGGGCTGGAAGCCGAAGGTCGCCGGATCAAGCCGCATGCGTCGGTCGCGCAGGAAGGTCCCCAGCGCATTGTCGTTGGCGGTGCCGCTCATGCGATCCTGTTGCTCATTATACTAGGATAAAGTCACTACTTTAACAGGACAATTTTTCATGAGATCCCGGTGCGCGTCAATGCAGGAGATGTTTCATGCGTGTTTTTCTGACAGGTGCCACCGGGTTCATCGGCTCCCGGATCCTCAGTGAATTGCTGGCCGGGGGTCATGAGGTCATAGGCCTCACGCGCTCCGATGCCGGAGCAAACGAGCTTGCGCGCGCCGGCGCTTCCGCCCATATCGCAACGCTGGACGATCCGGCGCGCCTCGCGCGTGGAGCGGAGAACGCCGATGCCGTCATCCACACGGCGTTCGATCACGATTTTACGAACTTCGTGGCCAATTGCGAAAAGGATCGTCGGGTCATCACGGCGCTTGGATCCGCGCTCAAGGGCTCGGACCGGCCCATGCTCATCACGTCGGGCGTCGGGCTCGGCAATCCCGGCAACGGAGAGCCCGCGCGCGAGGACGTGTTCGACGCGCACCACCGCAATCCGCGCATCGCCTCGGAACTGGCGGGCCAGGAGCAACTGGAAGCCGGCGTCAATATCGGTGTCGTTCGGCTTCCGCAGGTGCATGACACGGTCAAGCAGGGCCTCATCTCGCCCTATATCGCGACGGCGCGCGAAAAGGGTGTCGCCGCTTATGTCGGCGAGGGCGCCAATCGCTGGGCGGCCGCACATGTAAGCGATGTGGCGACGCTCTATGTCCTGGCACTGGCGCGCGCCGAGCGCGGCGCCCGCTACAATGCCGTCGCGGAAGAGGGCATTGCCATGCGCGATATCGTCGGCGTGATTGCGGCCGGCCTCGGACTTCCCGTGGTTTCGCTGTCGCCGGACGAGGCCGAACGCCATTTCGGCTGGCTCAGCCTCTTCGCCGTGGCTGACATCAGCGCCACCAGCGTGCTGACCCGGCAGAAACTCGGCTGGGTTCCGACGGGGCCTGGTCTGCTTGATGACCTCCGGGCGATGAACTTTTCCATGCTCGATGCGTGAACCCGCTGGCTTGCCTCGACGAAACCTCCGCATTGAGGCGATGCCATCGCAAACTAGAAGTTCACGAGCAGGTTTGCCTGGGCGGTGTGGGAATGCAGGCCATTGGCGAACGCGCCTGAATAGCTGAGCGTAAGGCGAGCCGATTTCGAGAGCCTTGCGGTAACGCCGGCTTTCACGACGGCGGCGTCGCGGGGCAGGGACACGCCTTTCAGGATGAAAGGTGACCCGCCGGAAAAGGCAAGGGTCGCGGGTGGCGACAGATCGCCGGCCGCATGCTGCCAGCCGAGCGTTCCTGTCAGGGTTACCGGAATGTCGTAGGCCGGCAGGTCCGCCGAAAAGCGCGCACCGATGGTGGATATGACCAGATCGCTTGAGCCGCTGCCGGCTGTCAATGCGGCCGCCCCGCCCGTTTCGCCGAAAGCATCGGTATCGAGATTGACATAGGCGAGGTTGGCGAAGGGCTGGAGCCTGACAGCCGACAGGTCCATATCGGCGGACATCTCGGCGAAGGCCTGCAGGCTATCGCTGTCATAATCGGCTTCGACGCGATCTTCGAAATTGCTGAATGCGATCGTGCGTCGGGTTGATATCGCGTTGCGGCTGTAAATTGCCCCTCCCGTGAGGTTGACAGACCCGACCGAGCCGGCGGCGTAGACGCCGACATGATAGGTGTCGGCATCCGCCTGTGGCTGCACGGAGAGACGGCTATAACCGACGAGACCGCCCAGACGCCAGTCGTCGGCGACAGCCAGATCGCCTCCGACGATGCCGCCTGTGAACCGGCTGTCCACGCCTCTGGCATTGCCGTCGGCCGAAAAGTGGTTTTCCGCAAGCGCGCCTGAGCTCCAGAAGGAAACGCCATCATCCGGCATGTGCCGGTCGCTGATCAGGAAACCCGCGCGATCGAGCACCGCCTCGCGGGGAAAGCGGCTTTCCAATAGGAGCTGGCTTTGCAGGGAGGCGTGCACCTCGCCGTTCAACTGCGCAAAGGCGTTCGCAGCGGTCGTGACATCGAGTGGCAGCACGGAGAGGAAGAGCGGGTTCGAAGCGCCCAGCGCTTCGACGGCCGCTGCCGTGGCGCGGTCGTTGCCGGTCTGCGCAACGTCGGAGAAGCGGACATCGTTGCGGTCGAGATCGACGTTCACCTGCTTTGCGCTGTAGACGAGTGTCGGCGAAAGGAAGGCGAAATCGCTCTCGATGGTGCCGAAACGACCCGTGACGCTGTCCGCCGTCAGGATTGTGTAGCGGGTCGTCAGACCGTAGGTGCCGCCGGCATTGTTCAAACGCACCGTGCCGCCATCGATGGTGAGGGCGCCGGCAACGTCCACCCTGTCGGCGCTGCCCGCGCCGGTGATATCGACATCGTAGAACGAGCCTGTGCCAAACCGCAGGTCTCCGTCGACGGTCAGCGTGGCTATTCCGGGTCCTGGCGAGAGCACGCCGCCTGAATTCACCGTAATGCCGCCCACAATTCCGGTGCCGGACAGCAGGCCGCCATCGAAAACATCGATCGTGCCGTCCACCGTGCCATGGTTGACGAGCGCGCCGCCGGTGATTTGGACCGCCCCGGCGATTTCGCCCGTATTCGTGAATGTGCCGCCGCTGTTGGCGAGCCCGGCGACGATGCCGTCGTTGGAGGCGATGCCCGCATTGACGACGGCGCCTGTCCTGCCGCTGTTGTTGTTGGTGAAGGTGCCTTGGGCGGCGATATTGACGTCCGCCAGCGTGGCATTGTTGATGACCGTGCCGCCGTTCACGGATGTCGTGCCCGTCACTTCCCCGCCGCTGTTGTTGGTGAAGGTGCCGGCATCGTTGCGGACGGAGGCGATCGTTCCGGCATTCGTGACGCTGCCGGAATTCCTGATGGCGCCGGCCTGTGCATTCGTATTGTTGACGAAGGCAGCGGCCGCCGCGACGTCGGCATCGGTGATGATGAAGTTGTTGGTCACCGTTCCGCCGGTGATCCTGGTCTGTCCGGTAATCTCGCCGTCGGTGTTGTTGGTGAAGCTTCCCGCCGTGTTGGTCAGGGAGGCGATGGTTCCGGCGTTGGACGCATTGCCGGCATTGGTGACCGCGCTCGCCGTTGCATTGCTGGCATTGGTGAAGACGCCGCCCGAACCCACGACGACATCGTCGAGCGTTCCGTTGTTGGTCACGCCGCCGCCGGTCACGGTCGTTCCGCCCGTGACCTCGCCGTCGTTGTTGTTGGTGAAGGAGCCCGCATCGTTTCGGAGGGAGGCGATGCTGCCCGCATTCGACGCAGTGCCGGCGTTGCGCACATTCCCAGCGATACCATTGGAGTTGTTGATGAAGATCGCGGCGGCGGCGACATCGGCATCGGTAATCACGAAATTGTTCGTCACCGTCCCGCCGGTCGCCCTGACGTTTCCGGTGATCTCGCCATCGTTCGTGAACGTGCCGGCCGTGTTGTTCAGTGCGTCGAGCGTGCCGGCATTGCTCGCGGTTCCCGCATTCGTCAGCGTGCCGGCGGATGCGCCATTGTTGTTGGTGAAGGTGCCGCCCGAGGACACCGAGACATCGCCGACCGTGCCGTTGTTGGTCAGCGCCGTCGTGTCGCCGACGGCGGCGCTGCCGAGCGCGCCGTTGACGGAGACGTTGCCCTTGTTGAGGGTCAGCTTCCCATTGAGAGTGCCGTCAATGAACAGGCTGCCGTCATTGAGCTCGACATTCGAATTCATCACGCCATCGGCATTGATGCCGAGGCTGCCGGACTGGATCGTCGTGTCGTTCTTGACGGTCAGGCTGCCGGTGTTGCTGATCGTGACATTGCCGCCATCGATGTCGAGCTTTCCGACCGTGGCACTGTCGGTGACCTGGGGCGAGCCGGTATCGACCTCGGCCGTGTCGTTCTCGCCTGGCGGGGACGGGGTCCAGTTCGATCCGGTGCTGAACTCGTTGTTCGTGCTGCCGGACCAGACCGACTGGGCGTGGGACGGCGTGACCAGGGCGACGGATGCCAGTGCCGTGAACAAGCCGATACGTCGGGAATAGGCCTGGAGCGGTTGACGTTTCATGGGGCCGCCGATGCTTGTAGCGCCGCCATCCATCGGCGGATAGATAACAATCCCTAAGCAATCATGGTTAACGAGCGGTAAAAGTCATGGCCAGGAAGCGCCGCCGGGTCCGTCGATCGCCGTTTCAGGCCGTGTGCGAGAGGATTCCTTCGATGGTCTCGCAGATCGACAGCAGATCGCTGTCGCGATTGCGTGCGGCAGTCACCATAAGCCCTACGGGCATGGCGCCTTGGTTGCGCACAGGCAAGGAAACGCTGGGAGCGCCCGTCAGGTTGGCGTGCGTCAGCGAGATGATCTCGTCATCCCCTTCCGTCGAGAGGGCAGGGTCCGTGTCTGGCGCCGTGAATGGCACGGTCGGGGCGATCACGGCATCGAGATCGGCCATCACGCTTTCGAATGCGCCGAACCAGCGGCGCTGTTTTTCGATGGCTTCGATATAGCGCGTTGCCGGTACCGTCATTCCGGTCTCAAGGAGATCGCGTGTTCCCGGCGCAAAGCCGTCCGCCCTCTTGGCCATCGTCGTCCTGTGGATGACGGCCGCTTCCGGCATCAGGATATCAAGCAGGGCGGTCGCCATCTCGGCAGGATCGGGAAGCTGGATTTCTGTCAGCGCCACGCCGGCCCGCTCGAGCGACAGGCGTGCCGCATCAAGGGCGGCGCGCACATCGGCCTGCACGGCGCGATGGTTCCATTGGTTCCCAACGATCCCGAGGCGCAACGGCTTCGGACTCGGGCGGGCGGGGGCCACGCCGGGGTTGAGGACGGAAAGGGCGATGCTTGCGTCGGCGCTGCTTCGGGCAAACAGGCCGAGGTGATCGAGAGAGGGAGAAAGCGGATAGACGCCGTCCAGAGATAAGGCCGCAAAGCTCGGCTTGAAGCCGATGACGCCGCAATAGGCGGCAGGAGCCCGGACGGAGCCGCCGGTATCCGTCCCAAGCGCCAGGGGCACGATGCCGGCGGCAACGGCCGCCGCCGATCCACCGCTCGATCCGCCGGCCGTGCGGTTTGGATCGTGCGGATTGTTCGTCTGGCCGAAAGCAGGATGCGCCACGCCGGCGGCGAATTCCAAGAGGTTGGTCTTGCCGAAGAGGATCGCACCGGCCGCGCGCAGGCGCGCCACGCATTCGGCATCGCGCGCGGCATGCCGCGGCGGCACGGCCTTTGTGGCAAAGGTCGTCCTGACATCGGCGACGTCGATGATGTCCTTGATTGCGACCGGGATGCCATGCAGCGGCCCGCGGTCCCGCCCCTGCCGCAGCTCCTCCATCAACCGCTTCGCCTGGTCGAGAACCTCCGTGGTCATCGGCTCGATGAAGGCGTTGAGATCAGGTTCCAAGCGGGCAAGCCGGTCCTGCGCCTGGCGGCAGGCATCGAGCGGCGTGAAGGCGCCGGACCTGTAGCCGGCCGCCAGTTCGCCGACCGAGAGGAATGCTGTGTCGATGGTCATCGCGCGTCGCTTCCGATGATTGCGTTCGACGCGCAGATCGGCATGGCAGACATCGATAGGCAATGATGCCCGCAGTCACCAGCGGCCACATGATACCGCGGATGCGGGGTCACAGATGGGAGAGCACGGCCGAGATCAGCTCGCGTTCGGTGGTGATGTCCAGCTTCTCGTAAAGCCTGAGCTTGTGGTTCTTGACACCGCCGGTGGTGATGTTGAGCTGCGCGGCGATCGCGGCGTTGGAATATCCCTTCAAGGAAAGGGCGAGAATTTCCTGTTGCCGCTGGGTCAGCTGATGAACGCGCGCGAAATGGGAGAGGCGCTCGTCGAGCCCGAAGCTATTGCGTCGGAGCAGATAGACCTCGGCGCCGGCCAGGATCGCGTCTGGGCAGTCGTCATTCAGCCGTGTCAGCGACCAGCCATCGCGGCCGGACGTTTCGGCGATGCGGACGGAACCGATTTCCGCCGGCTGGGGCTCCCGGTCGAAGGCCTGGGCGGCGGCGAGCGACCAGGTATCCGACTGGTAGAGCACCGTGTTGTTGGCGTTCATGATCATGACTTCGGGCTTGCCGCTGGTGTTGTGATGCAGGAACAGCGAAACCTGACGATCGATCGCACGCAGGATATGCTGGTTGTGCATCTCCACCAGCATGGTCTGCAACTCGCGCGCCAGCGCCAGTTCCTCCTGCGAGAAGAGATTGCCCTGCCGGTCGAGGCAAAGAGCGAGAAAGCTTCCGTCGCTGATCGGAAAGAGCAAAGCCAGCTCATCCTCGATGCCGAGCGTGGAATCGACATAGCGGGCATAGACCCTGTCGAGGGTACCGTTGCTGCGCAGTTGGCCCAGGCTGAACACCCGCGCATCGGCCTGGTCCGTTCTCTTGGAGAGCGGATCGCGCTGCCACATCCTGTCGGAATACAGCGCCTTGGCGTTCACGTTCATGCCGTTTTCGGAGACGATCAGCGGTTTGCTCAGCGCATCGTAACGGGCGATGATCCAGAGGTCGCACGGGATCATCTGCCGCACGAATTCGACCATGCTTTCGTAGAAGTTGGGATGACCGAGATTGCGAAGCGCGGCGGCCATCAATGCGCCGAAACCCTGGGGCAGGCCGGACGCTGTCGATAGGGGCATGCTCTTGGACATGAACGGGTCTTTCAGCGGTGTTTCATCCATCGACGCAATTTTCATGCCGGCTCCTGCACAGGCACGCCACCCGGGCGACGGGCGGTGACTGCGGTCACTATGGATACCGGAATGGGCAATTGTCTATTGTGAGTGCGCGATTTCTAATCAATTAAGGTCGCCAAAAGGCGCCAGCTCAGGGGAATGTCCAGATGATCGATGACAGCAAGCGCGCAAAGCCGTTCAACCTCTCGCGCCGGGAGCTCCTGCGTCACGGTGCCAATGCCGCACTGTTCGCGACCATCGCCTCGCAGGTCGACCTGACCAGGCCCGCTTTCGCGAACGAGCAGAAGCTGACGGGCCCGCTCAACGTGCTGGCATGGTCCGGCTACAATGATCCCGAATTGATGAAGGGCTTCACCGAGCTCACCGGCGTCGAGCTCAACGTCAAGGAAGCCGAGAGCAACGGTGCCCAGCTCAGCCTCGTACAGGCCGGCACGGTTAAGTTCGACGTCATCAACCCGGACGCTGTCTGGACCTCGAAGTTCGCGGAAGCGGGCCTGACCCTGCCCATCGAGACGGCCAAGCTTGCCTCGATCGAAGAGACCATGCCGATGTTCCGCAATCGGCCCGAGACCATGTATGACGGTCAGGTTTACGCCATCCCGACCCGTTTCGGCGTGAACGGCTTCGTCTACTGGCCCGACAAGATCTCCGCGGAAGCCGCACTCGACGCAGAGCTTGCATGGGATCCTTCGCTGAAGGGCCGGGTGGAGATCATCGACTGGCCGGAACTCTATCTCTGGATGACCGGCAAATGGCTGGGCATGGAGACGCCGGAAACCGCGACCGGCGACGATCTGCAGAAGATCCTCGACAAGATGATCGCCTTCCGTCCGAACATGCGTGCCCTGCAGAGCGACATGGGTACGGTCAAGACAGACCTGGCCAACCGCGAGGCCTGGATGGTCTGGGGTTCGTCGAGCGACAACGTGCGCACGACGGCCCGCCTGTCCGGCGGCAATGTCGATCTCGCCATTCCCAAGCAGGGCGGCGCGATGTGGATGGAAACGCTTCAGATCGTGCGCGGCACGGAGCACCTTGCGTCTGCCCTGGCCTATATCGACTACATGACGAGCGCCAAGGCCATGAAACAGATGGCATGGGGGGCCGACAAGTTCGCGGTCACCAATTCCAAGGTCAAGGATCTGCTCACCGCCGATCAGGTCAAGGCGCTTGGCCTCGACATGATGGAGGAATGGGTTTCCAAATGCACGATGAGCCAGGCGCCCGTCGACGACATGGCCTGGGCCGATGCCTGGCAGACATTCAAGGCCGGCTGAACAGACGGCGCATAAGGGAATTTGCCATGCATATCCGTGTGATCGTCCCGGTTCTCGATAGCGACGAACTGGTTGGGAAGGCCGAGAAGGAGTATCGATCCTTCGCAGGCGACGGGGTGACAATCTCGGCCGTGCCGCTCAGGCGCGGCACCAACTCCATCGAATGCGGCTTCGATTCGACGCTGGCCGCGCCCGAGGTGATGAAGCTGGCGCAAGAGGCCGAGGCCGATGGCGTCGACGCCTGCACCATCGCCTGTTTCACCGATCCTGGCCTCGTCGGCGCGCGCGAACTGGTGTCCATTCCGGTCGTCGGGGAGGGCGAGGCGGCGCTGCACATGGCCGCCATGCTCTCGACGCGCTTTACCGTGGTGATCACGGAGAAGCCGTTCTTCTCGTTGATCCGCCGCACGGTTTCCCATTACGGCCTGTCGTCGAACCTCGCCTCGGTGCGCTCGGCGGATGCGAGCGTCATGGATCTCAACGAAAGCCATGTCGCCCACATCGTGGCGGAATGCATCGACAGCGTCGAGCGTGACGGCGCCGAGGCCTTCGTCATGGGCTGCACAGGCACCGGCTTCGATATGGCGATCACCATCGAAGACGCCCTCAAGGCGCATTTCGGCGCCTATATCCCGGTTATCGATCCGGGCAAGGTTGCGCTCCATTTCGCTCGTGCCATGGTCGCGACCGGCTTGAGCCATTCCAAGATGGCTTATCCGCGCCCGGCCTTCGATCGTCGCGAATACGAGTTCGCGTGATGGCAAGCGCGGGTCGGACGATGATGCAGGCCGGTGCCGGATCGGCCGAGAAGCGCCGGCGACGGTTTGCAGCTGCGGGCATTGCGCCGCTCATGCTCTGGCAGTTCGTCTTCTTCGTCGTCCCCGTCATCCTGCTTTTGGTGATCAGTTTCTGGCGCACACGCAGCTACCGCATGGTGCCGGATTTCACTTTCGCCAACTATATCGCGGTCTTCACCAACGGCGCGATGTGGCGTGCGCTCCTTCTGTCCGTGCAGACAGCGGCTTTCGTGACGATTGCCTGTGCAGTGCTGGCCTATCCGATCGCGTATTTCATCGCCAAGAAAGCCGGGCGGCTCAAGGGTCTGCTGCTGATCGCGGTCATCGCGCCGTTCTGGATCAGCATCGTCATGCGCGTTGCGGCCTGGCGGCTTCTGCTCGGCGAGAACGGCGTCATCAACCAGTCGCTGCTGTCGATCGGGCTGATCGACCAGCCGCTCGGCTTCCTGCTCTATTCGCCGGTCGCGACGTCCATCGGCCTCGTCTATGCCTATCTGCCGCTTTACGTGCTGCCGCTCTATGCCTCGATCGATGCCATCGAGGACAACTGGATCGCGGCCGCGAAGGACCTGAACGCCGGGCCGATGCGCGCCTTCTGGGAAGTGACGTTTCCTCTGTCGCTGCCCGGGCTGATCGTCGGCGCGGTGTTCTGCTTCATCTTCGGTCTCGGCGAGTTCGTGACGCCGGCGCTGCTTGGCGGCGGCAAGCAATTGATGATGTCGCAGGTCATCCAGGACCAGTTCCAGCGCCGGCTCGACTGGCCCGCGGGTGCGGCCATCTCGATCGTCATGCTGGTCATCGTCTTCGCGCTGCTGGCCGTGTCGATGAAATGGTTCCGCAAGGCAAGCGGGGAAAAGCTATGAGCGCACGTTCCACGTCGTTGCAGGAGAGGGGCGGCTTCGCGCTGCTCAGCCTCTATGCGGTGCTGATCTACCTGTTCCTGTATCTTCCGATCGCCGTCATCGTGCTCTTCGCCTTCGATGCCAAGCCGATCCCCGGCCTGCCGCTCGACACGCTGACGACGGGATGGTTCGTCGAAGCCCTGCGGGACCAGAAGCTGACAGGATCGCTCCTGACCAGCCTGAGGCTGGCCGTCGTCTCGGCCATTCTCTCGACGCTGCTGGCCATGCCGGCCGCCATGGTGCTGGCGTGGCTTCCGATCCGCTTCAAATCTCTCGTCATGGCCATGGTTCTGGGGCCGGTCGTCCTGCCGCAACTCGTGCTGGGGCTCGGTCTGGTCATCCTGCTGCGCTCGGCCCCTGATCTCGTGGGCGAGCCGGCGATCATTCTCGCCCACACCACGATCACATCGAGCTACGCGACGCTTATCCTCTATTCCCGCTTCCTCGGTTTCCGGCGCAGCTATATCGAGGCCGCGATGAACCTTGGCGCAAGCGAACTGGTCGTGTTCCGCGAGGTCATCCTGCCTCTGGTGCGACCGGCCCTGATATCGGTGTTCATGCTTGCCTTCACCGATGCCTTCGGGGAATTCGTCGTGGCCTGGTTCGTCGCCGGCTTCACCGAAACGCTGCCGATCACCATCTGGACCTCGCTACGGCAGGTGATTTCGCCGAAGGTCTACGCGCTCTCCTCGGTCATCATTCTGGTGACGCTCGCCATCAGCCTCGTTTCACAGCTCTGGGTCATCCGTCAGACGCGTCTCACCAGCAAAGTACAGACCTCATGACCAATACCAAGCCTCCGGCCGTCGAGATCGACGCCATCACCAAGTCCTATGGCGAGACCACCGCAATCCGCGGCGTGTCCATGGACGTGCGCGACGGCGAGTTCGTGACCATTCTGGGCCCGAGCGGCTGCGGGAAATCCACGCTGCTGCGCATGATCAGCGGTTTTGCCGAGCCGACGACGGGCGATGTGCGGATCGGTGGAAAGTCGGTGGTGGGGCTTGCGCCCTACAAGCGCGATACCGCGATGGTCTTCCAGGACTATGCGCTGTTCCCGCACCGCACGATCGCCGAAAACATCGCCTTCGGCCTGCGGATGCGCAAGGTCGAACGTGCGGAAATCGCACGCCGCGTCGATGAGATGCTCGCGCTGATCAACCTGAGCGGCTACGGCGGGCGGCGCGTCAGCGAGATTTCGGGTGGCCAGGCGCAGCGCGTGGCGCTGGGGCGCGCGCTCGTGGTGCGGCCATCCGTCTTGCTGCTCGATGAGCCGCTTGGCGCGCTGGACATGAAACTGCGCAAGCAGATGCAGGCCGAGCTGAAGAAGATCCACCGTGAGCTCGGGCTGACCTTTGTCGCCGTCACCCATGACCAGGAAGAGGCGCTGACGCTTTCCGACCGTATCGCCGTCATGAACGCGGGCAGCGTCGAGCAGTTCGCCGATCCCGAGACCCTTTATCGCCGGCCGGCCACGCGCTTCGTTGCGGATTTCGTCGGCGGCGCCAACCTGATCGATGCCGAAGTCGGGCCGGCTGGTGCCCTGCTTTTCCGTGGGCTGCCCCTGAGCGGCATCGCGTCGGACGCCGTGAAGGACCGCGCCATCGGCGACAAGGTCTCGCTGGTCGTGCGTCCCGAATGCGTTGCCACGTCGGCACTCGGCGGCCAGGTGCCGGGTCCGGCCATCGAGGCTATGGTGACGGAAGTGCTGTTTTCCGGCGCCGTGCAGCAGATTGTCGGGCGTCTAGCCGACGGCTCGCTGTTCGTCGCGCACGAACAGGGCCTCAAGCCGCCGCCCGAACGCGGGTCGACTGTGCTGTTTCACTGGGACGGGTCGCTGTCCTGGCTGGTCGCCCGCTGATCTTACCGCCCCCACGAATGGACCAAAGAATGCGTGAACTCGAATTCGACGAACTGGAGGCGCTGGCGATCGGTGCCGGTGTCCTGGGAACCGGTGGCGGCAACCATCCCCATCTGGAGCTGATGTGCGCGGAAGCAGACTACCGGCGCGGCAAGCGGGTGACGATCCTCGATCCGCAGGAGCTGGCCGACGATGCGCGTGTCGCGGTCGTCTGCATCATGGGCGCGCCGCTCGTCACGAAGGAACGGCTGCCTGAGCCCGTGGCGATCTGCAAGGCCGTTCGCCTGATGGAAGCCCATTGCGGCAAACCCTTCGATGCCATCATGTCCATCGAGATCGGTGGTGAGAACGCCTTCTTTGCCTTGCTCGTTGCGATGGAACTTGGCCTGCCGGTCGTCGATGCCGATACGATGGGCCGGGCGTTCCCCGAGGCGCAGATGGCAAGCTTCGCCATCCGCGGCCTCCCGGTCGCACCCTTTGCCATCGCCGACGTGCGAGACAATGCCGTGCTGATCCCGGAAGCGGAAAACGCCACCCGCATCGAGCGGATCGGCCGCAAGATCGTCGTCGAACTCGGCTCGATCGCCGGCACGTGTGCGGCGCCGCGCACGGGCCGGGAAATCAAGGACCACGCCATTCTCAATTCCATCGGCCGCGCACTCGGCATCGGCAATGCCGTTCTGGTGGCGAAGCGGTCGGGCACCGATCCGGTCGAGGCCGTGCTCGATGTGGAGAAGGGCAAACTCCTCTTCTCAGGCAAGGTGCACGACGTGTCCAGGCGCACGACGGATGGGTTCGTGCGCGGGCGGGCCGTCGTGAGCGGCAACGGCCTGTTCGAAGGCCGCCAGCTGGAGATAGACTTCCAGAACGAATTCTCCGCGGCATGGCTCGATGGCGTGCGCGTCGCCTGCGTTCCAGACCTCATCACGGTCCTTGACGAGGAAAGCGCAGAAGCCGTCGGCACCGAGGTTCTGCGCTACGGGCAGCGGGTGAAAGTGGTCGCCCTGCCGGCCGATGCTATCATGACCAGCCCGGAAGGCCTCGCCGTGGTCGGCCCGCGCGCCTTCGGTTTCGACTTCGACTATCAGCCCTTCACGGAGACGGCGCCATGAAACGGATCGGCATCGATGTCGGCGGCACCAACACGGATGCCGTCCTGTTGGAAGGCGAGCGCATTCTCCGGTCGATCAAGACCGCCACCACTGCCGATGTGACAAGCGGTATCAAGGCGGCGCTGAACCATATTCTGGAAGGTCGCGACGGGAAGGGCGCAGGCGTCGATGCCATCATGATCGGCACCACGCATTTCACCAATGCGGTGATCGAGCGGCGCGGCCTGTCGAGGGTTGCCGTCATCCGCATCGGCCTGCCGGCCGCCCACAGCATCGTGCCGATGCAGGCATGGCCGGAGGACCTGCGTGTCGCCGTGGAGGGACCGGTCTTCCTGATCCGCGGCGGACACGAATTCGACGGCCGCAAGATCGTCGAGTTCGACCGCGAGCACATGCGAAAGATCGCGCAGGAGATCCGCGACAGCGGCGTCGGCGCCGCAGCGATCACCGCTGTCTTCTCACCGCTGACGGCGGCTTGCGAGGAAGAGGCCGCCGCCATCCTGGCGGATGTCGCTCCCGACGTGACGGTCACGCTGTCGAGCGAGCTGGGACGTATCGGGCTGATCGAGCGGGAGAACGCCACCATCCTCAACAGCGCGCTGCATGCGCTCGCCCGCCAGACGGTCGCGGCGTTCGAGGCGGCCATCGCCGACAGCGGCCTGACGGCGCCGCTCTACCTCACGCAGAACGACGGCACGGTGATGGAGGCCGCGCATGCGGCGCGTTATCCCGTGCTCTGCTTTGCCTCAGGCCCGACGAACAGCATGCGCGGCGCGCGGATGCTCTCAGGGCTGGACGAGGCGATCGTGCTCGATGTCGGCGGCACGACCACCGATGCCGGCATGCTCGTGGGCGGCTTCCCCCGGGAGGCCAATTCACGGGTGGATATCGGGGGCGTGGCCACGTTCTTCCGCATGCCGGACGTGATCGCGGTCGCGCTCGGCGGTGGCACGATCATCGATCCCGAGACGCGAAAGATCGGGCCCACCAGCGTCGGTTACCGCATTTCCGAGAAGGCGCGCGTGCGGGGCGGCGATACGCTGACCCTGACGGACATTGCTGTCCGCATCGGACGCATGGCGTTCGGCAATGCGGACCTGGTCGCAGACGTATCGGACCACCTTGCCGCTCATGTCGAAGCGTGGATCCGGAGCCGTCTCGCCGATCTCGTCGACCGCATGAAGACGAGCGCGGCCGATATTCCCGTCATCGCTGTTGGCGGTGGTGCCGCGCTGGTGCCGGACAGCCTGCCTGGTGTCGCGAGGATCATCAAGGTGGAGCACGCCGGCGTCGCCAATGCTATCGGTGCCGCGATGGCGCAGGTGAGCGGGGAGTGCGATCAGGTTTTCTACGGTGTCTCCCGCGAGGAAGCCATCAACGAGGCCCGCGAGATCGCCGACGCCCGCGCGGCGACGGCGGGCGCAAATCCTGAGAGCATCGAGCTGCTCGATGTCGAAGACGTGCCGTTGTCCTACATTCCGGGCAATCCGCTGCGGGTGCGCGTGAAAGTCGTCGGCGATCTGGCTCTATCGGGTTCGCGCGTCTAAGGGGCCCGGACAACCGGCCTCGACAGTGACGATAGTGGCTGTCGCATGCGGGCGGATCGATGTAGATATGGCCCGATTCCCAATGAATTCCGCGGGCCCATGGAAACGTCGCTTTATCTGCCGGTCAAAGGCTTTCTCGAAAAGGCAGGTTATACCGTCAAGGGCGAAATCGGGGGATGCGACCTTGTCGGTTTGAGCGAGGGCGATCCGCCTGTTGTCGTGGTCTGCGAGCTGAAGATGAGCTTCAATCTGGAGCTCATCCTTCAGGCCGTCGATCGCGCGGCCGCGGCGGACGAGGTCTGGATCGCGGCGCGGGTCTCGGCCAAGGGCAGGGGCCGCGAGGCGGACAAGCGCTATCGCGATCTCTGCCGCCGGCTTGGCATCGGCATGCTCGGCCTTTCGGACACCGGCGAGGTCAGTATCATCGTCGGCTCCGTGTCGCCGATGCCGCGGACCAACCCGAAGCGTCGCTCCAGGCTCATGCGCGAACATCAGAAACGACGCGGCGACCCGGCGCTGGGTGGGAGCACGCGCACGCCGCTGATGACGGCCTACCGCCAGCAGGCGCTCGATTGCGCCACGGCCCTGGCATCCGGCCCGATGCGGGTGCGCGACGTCAGGGCGGGCACGCCGGATGCCGGAAAGATCCTGCTGTCCAATGTCTATGGCTGGTTCGAACGGCTCGACCGCGGCGTCTACGGCCTCACCGAAGCGGGCCGGGAGGCCCTTCAGCGATGGCCGCGGGACAGCATTGCCTCAACGACAGACAATCCCACATGAAAGCCCACCGCGCTAGGACGCCTTGAGCGACCCTAGTCCGAGGAGCCAGTCGCGCACGCCCGCGGCGCGCGGCGTCAGGGGGCGTCCCTTGCGGTAGACGAGGAAGAAATCGTTCGTGGTGGTCTGGGCTTCCTTCAGCGGGCGCACCAGGGCGCCGCTGGCGACGAGGTCGCCGACCGAATGCTGCCACCCGAGGCCGATCCCCACGCCTGACAGCACGGCATGAACCACCAGGATGTAGTTGTTGAATGTCGAGACGCCGCCCGGCAGCGTGTAGTTCAGGCCGTAATGGCCAAGGAATTCCCGCCATGTCGCGCCTTCGTGATAATGGCTATCGAGATGGAGGAGATTATGGGCCGGCAGATCCGCAAGCGATGACAGAGGCCCGTGCTTTTCGAGATAACCGGGGCTGCAGACCGGAAACATCGTTTCCGCCGTGAAGGGCAGGACCTCATAGCCCTGCCAGTCCACCCGTCCATTGGTGATCGCCATCGACACGCCGTCCGCCGGCAGATCGAGTTTCTTGTCGGAATTGTAGAGCTGCATCTCGATGCGCGCATCGTGGCTGGGATAGGTCGATATCCTCGGCAAAAGCCAGTAGGTGCCCACGGTGATCGAGGCATAGACCTTGATGTCGGACGCCGCCGTCGAATGGATCTCGATCGCCGTGCGTTCGATCTGGTCGAGCCCGCTTTCCACCGACCGAAAAAGCTTTTCGCCGTCATCCGTCAGCTGCAACTGGCGGTGCTTGCGGTGAAAAAGTGAAGCGCCCAGTCCCGTTTCGAGCTGTCGTATCGCATGGCTGATGGCCGCCGGCGTGACGTTCAGTTCCTCTGAAGCTTTCGTGAAACTCTGCAGCCGTGCGGCGGCGTCGAACACGTAGAGCAGGTTCCCCGAAGGGATGAAGCGACGCATGTCTCGCATGAGCTGAATTCATCCAAATGTGAGTTTTTTTGCTAGTCACAGCCCGTCTTCTTTGGACTAGCTCTATTCGACAGTCAAATCCTGTTTGCAGGATATCCAGCTGGCCGGGAGAGGGTTGAAGATGGAAATGCTTCACGCGGACGGTATTCGCAAGACGTTCGGCAACCTCGAAGTCCTGCGCGGCGTCAGCCTGACGGCCAACAAGGGCGATGTGATTTCGCTGATCGGTGGAAGCGGATCGGGCAAGTCGACCTTTCTTCGCTGTCTCAACTGTCTGGAGCATCCGACCGGTGGCGAGATCCGGGTCGATGGCGAGGCGATCGCCTTCAAACCCGATGGCCACGGCAACAGGGAGCCGGCGTCGAAGGCGCAGATGCGCCGCATCCGCGCGCGGCTTGCCATGGTGTTCCAGAGCTTCAATTTGTGGAACCACATGACGCTCCTTGAAAACGTCATCGAGGCGCCGGTTCACGTGCTGGGCGTGGACCGCAAGCAGGCGGTCGACGAGGGGCTGCGGCTGCTTGAACGCGTCGGCCTCTACGACAAGCGCGATGTCTATCCGGCCTTTCTCTCGGGCGGCCAGCAGCAGCGCGGCGCCATTGCCCGGGCCTTGGCGGTGCAGCCGCTTGCCATGCTGTTCGATGAGCCGACCTCCGCGCTCGATCCCGAACTCGTCGGCGAGGTGCTGAGGGTCATCCGCGAGCTTGCCGAGGAAGGCAGGACGATGATCCTCGTTACCCACGAAATGTCCTTCGCGCGCGACGTTTCCAACCAGGTCCTGTTCCTGCATGGCGGCCTCGTCGAGGAAGCCGGACCACCGGCGGAGGTCTTCGGCAATCCCAAATCCGAGCGCCTCGCCCGGTTTCTGGGCAGCTTCCATTAACAGTCCAAAAAAGGGGAATGACATGAAAAAATATGTGCTCGGAATGATGGCCGGCGCCCTGCTTGCCATGAGTAGCACGGCGCATGCCGAAAAGACGCGCGTCGGCTTTGCGCCGGAAGCCTACCCGCCCTTCTGGGTCGCGGATGCGAACGGCAACTGGACGGGCTGGGAAGTCGAGATCATCGATGCCGTCTGCGCCGAGGCCAAGCTCGATTGCGAGCGCGCTCCGGTCGCCTGGGAGGGTATCATTCCAGCGCTGCTGGGCGGCAAGATCGACATGATCATGAACTCGATGCGCATCAACGACGAGCGCCGCAAGGTCATCGATTTTTCCAACAAGTACTACGAGGTCCCGACAGTCGTCGTCGCGGCCAAGTCGGCCACCGTCGACACGACGCCCGAGAGCATGGACGGCAAGATCATCGGCGTGCAGGTCTCGACTGGCCAGCAGGCCTATGCCGAAAAGAATTTCGGTGCGAACGCATCGGAGATCAGGGGCTACAACACGCAGGACGAGGTCTATCAGGATCTCGCCGCCGGCCGCATCGATGTCGCGATCGACGGCGTGGTCGCCATGAACGAGTTCCTCAAGTCGGCGTCCGGCGCGGAATGCTGCGAATCCAAGGGGGTTCTCAAGCGCGATCCGTCGACGCTCGGAGAGGGTTATGGCGTCGGCCTGCGCAAGGGTGATGATGCGCTCAAGGCGAAGGTCAATGACGCCATCGCGGCCATTCGCAAGAACGGCACCTATGACGCCATCACCAAGAAGTACTTCGACTTCGACATCTACGGCGGCGACTGAGGCCAAGGGCCGGTTCGCGTTTTCACCGACGTTGCTGGAGAACGACGATTAAAGAACTGTTCGACATGATCTGGTCTCCCGCCGCCGGCAGCATCGCGCTGCTGACGACGGGAGGGTGGGGAAGCGCCATGCTCGTCGGCCTGGCACGCTCCCTCACCATCGCGCTCGGCGCCTTCGGCCTCGGGCTCTTGATCGGCATAGCCGGCGCGCTGGGCAAGCTCTCCGGCGGGGCGGTGACGCGCCAGGCCCTCGACCTCTACACAACGATCGTCCGCTCGGTGCCCGAGCTGGTGCTGATCCTCGTCGTCTATTTCGCCGGCGCCGATCTGATCAACGGTGTTCTGACGGCCTTGGGCCAGGCGAAGATCGATTTCAACGGCGCGATTGCCGGCATTGTCGTGCTGGGCGTCGTCCAGGGCGCCTACTCCACCGAGGTCATCCGCGGCGCCATTCTTTCGGTGCCGCGCGGCCAGATCGAAGCGGCACAAGCCTACGGCATGTCGTCCTGGCTGGCCCTTCGTCGTATCACGCTTCCTGCGATGCTGCCCTTCGCGCTGCCGGGACTTTCCAACCTCTGGCTGATCGCGATGAAGGACACGGCGCTGCTCGCAGTGCTCGGATTTGGCGAACTGACGCAAGTCACCCGTCAGGCGGCCGGCACCACTAAGGCCTATTTTACCTTCTTCTTCGCGGCGGGCTGCATGTATCTGCTCGCCACGATGATCTCCAATCTGCTCTCGCGCCGTCTGGAGGCGCGGGCAACAAGGGGCATGGCCCATGTCTAGCGCGCTGGATGCGACCGCCCGTGAAGCGCGGGCCGGCACACGGCGCCGGTGGCTGGATGCCGGAACGCTGACGCCCGTTATCGCTGCCATTCTCTTCGGCACCTATGCGGCGCTGCAAATGCGCTGGGACTGGCTCGAAACCTATTATCCCTTGTTGCTGCGCGGCCTGGGCATGACCGTGCTTCTGGTGGTCGTCACCAGTTCGCTCGGCATGCTGCTGGCAATTCCCATCGGCCTCGTACAGGTCGTCGGCCCGAAATGGCTTGCCCTGCCCGCGCGCGCCTTCTGCACCGTCATTCGCGGAACGCCACTGCTCCTTCAGCTCTGGCTGCTCTATTATGGCCTTGGATCGCTGTTCCCGCAGTTTCCCTGGATCCGGGACTCCGCACTCTGGCCGATCCTGCGGCAAGCGTGGCCCTATGCATTCCTGGGCCTCACCCTTTCCTATGCCGCGTATGAGGGTGAAGTCTTTCGCGGGGCGTTCAAGGGCGTGCCGAAAGGCCAACTCGATGCGGCCAGGGCCTACGGCATGTCCGGTTTGCTGATGTTTCGCCGCATCTGGCTGCCGCAGGCCTTCAAGCGCGCAATGCCGACGCTTGCCGGCGAGACGATCCTCCAGCTCAAGGCGACGCCGCTGGTGGCGACGATCACGGTCATCGACGTTTATTCGGTGGCAGCCCAGGTGCGTCAGCAGACATACCTGACCTACGAGCCTCTTCTTCTCATTTCCGCCATCTACATTCTCATGGCGGTGGTCATCACCAAGGTTTTTGCCCGGCTCTCCGGACAGGGCCAGGACAACACCGCTTTGTCAAAATCCTGATTTCAAAGGGCAAGCCAATGCCACTCACTCTGGCCAAGAGCCTGAAAGCGCGACTTCGCAACGACCAACCCATTTTCGGCGCATGGGTCGGCATTCCCCATCCCACGGTCATCGAACTGATGGCGCGGTCGCAGTTCGGCTTCCTGCTTCTGGATGGCGAGCACTCGCCCATCGGCGTGCAGGATCTGGCAAGCCTTCTGCCGTCTGCCGAACTGCATGGCACACCCACCATCTTTCGGCCGCGCTCGAAGTCGGCAGCCGATATCAAGGCTGCGCTTGATGCTGGCGTATCGGGCCTCATGGTGCCGATGATCGAGACCGCCGCGGAAGCCCGCGCCATCGTTGCCGCCGGCAAATATGCGCCGGCTGGCATGCGAGGCATCGGCCCATGGCGGGCGTCCGGTTACTACGAGGCTTTCGAGACCTATCTTGCCGAAGCCAATGACGCCACGACCCTGATCCTGCAGTTGGAAAGCGCCGAGGGTCTCGCCAACCTTGAGGACATTCTGGCCGTCGAGGGGTTCGACGTATTGTTCGTCGGACCCGCCGACCTCGCGTCGTCCCTCGGCCTGCCGATTGGCCGGTTCGACGGCGAGATGCGTGAGGTGCTGCAGCGCACGGCCGATGCCGTAAAACGCGCGGGAAAGCTGGCGGCCATCGACGTGTCGGCGATCTCGGCCATTCCGGAACTGATCGAGATGGGCTATTGCCTCTTCACCATCGGCTCGGACATGGGGTTCATCCAGGCGTCGAGCCGCGGGCTGGTCAGGGATTTGGCAGCGTTTTCGACAGGGCAGGGCACATGATCGATCTTGAGGATACACGACAAATCGTCGGCGCGCGCAATGTCATCGACGCAACGACGCTACGTGACCGGCCACAGGATTTCTGGATCAACACCCCGACGCAGGCGCTCGGCCTTGTAAAACCTGCCGACACGGTTGAGCTTTCCGCGATTCTGGCGCTCTGCCACAAGCATTCGCAGGCGGTGATCTTCGAGGGCGGGCGCACCAACCTTGTCGGGGCGACTCAATCTAACAGCGAGACCCTGCTGATCTCGCTCGAACGCCTCAACCATATCGGCGCGCCCGACCGGAAGGGCATGACGATCGAGGTCGGCGCCGGTGCGATCGTCGAGGCTGTCCAGCAGCGCTGCGCGGCCGAAGGCCTGCGTTTCGGTCTCGATTTCGGCGCGCGGGGAAGCGCAATGATCGGGGGCGCGCTTGCCACCAATGCCGGAGGGTTTCAGGCCCTGCGGTATGGCGTTGCGCGCGATCAGGTCCTGGGGCTCGAATGCGTGCTTGCCGATGGGACTGTGCTGAGCCACCTGACGCCCTATACAAAGGACAATACCGGCTACGACCTGAAGCACCTCTTCATCGGATCCGAGGGCACGCTTGGCGTCATCACACGGGCCGTGCTCAGGCTGCATCCGGCGCCGCGGTCGGTCAACACCGCGCTGCTCGCCTTCGAGAGCTTCGACGCGGTCGCCGAGACGCTCGGCCTGATGCGTCGCGATCTGCACGGCACGCTGTCGTCGTTCGAAATCATGTGGGCCGAATTCTTCCATTCCAATGTCGACGCGCTTCTCGGCGGCCGCTCGCCGATCGAAGGCCGATATCCGTATTACATCCTGTGCGAATCCGAAGGGTTCGATCCCGAGGAGGATGCCGCGCTTTTCGAGCGGGTGGTCGGCCAGGCGCTGGAAACCGGCCTCATCGCCGATGCGGTGATCGCGACCTCGTCGCGCCAGCGCTCCGAACTGTGGAAGATCCGCGAAGACTTCGAAGCCGAGATGCTGCTCTTCAAGACGATGATCGATTTCGACGTCTCCCTTCCCGTTGCCAGCATGGAGGCCTTCGTCAATGAGGTGCAGCGCCGCCTCGATGAAGAGGTGCCGGATAATCTCGGGCTGCATGTCCTCGGTCATCTGGGTGACGGCAACCTGCATGTCACGACAGGCCTGCCGACGCCTCAGGGCAAGGGCAAGGTCCGCGCGCTTGTCTATGCCCTCATCGCGGGTTACGGCGGATCGATTTCCGCCGAGCACGGTATCGGCGTTGCCAAGCGCGATTACCTGCATTACTCCCGAACGCCCGCCGAGCTCGCCACCATGCGCCTTCTGAAAGGCGCGCTCGATCCAAAGGGCATCCTCAACCCGGGCAAGGTTATCTGACGTCTCACGGTGTGGCACACCGCACCAGTGGGCTCCCCAAACGAACTGCATGGAAGAACAATGGCCGGATCGTCGCTCGACAAGATCGTGAACACCGATGATCTGGAGCAGGCGGCGCAGCGCTACCTGCCCCGGATGCTGTATGACTGGATTGCCGGCGGTGCGGGCGACGAGCGCGGGCTTTCCGACAACCGGGCCGCCTTCGACCGGTTCCGCTTCATGCCGCGTTACCTGCGCGACGTCGCCACCTGCTCGATTTCGAAGACCGTGCTGGGCCGCCGCTTCGCAGGGCCGTTGGGCATCGCGCCGATGGGCTATTCCGGACTGTTCCGCCCGCAGGCGGAGCTTTTCTTCGCCGAGACCGCGAAGCGTTTCGACGTTCCCTACATCATGTCCGGCGTCAGCGTGTCCTCGATGGAGGCGGCCGCGCCTGTCGCGGGGGAAAACCTCTGGTACCAGATCTACACGACTGCCGATGACGCCATCAATCGCGACATGATCCGCCGGGCGGAGGATTGCGGATGCGGCGCGCTTGTCATGACCGTCGACATCCCGGTCGCCGCCAAGCGGGAGCGCGACATCCGCAACAATATCGATATCCCGCCGAAGTTCACGCCGAAGGCGATCCTCGATGGCCTGCTCCATCCGGCCTGGACGCTGCGTTATCTGCTGGCGGGCGGCCTGCCCGTCATGGAGAACTGGGCGCCTTATCTTCCCAAGGGCGCTTCGGGGCTCGATGTGGCGAAATTCTCCCTCGAGCACGGCTATGCCTTGCAGACCTGGGACCATCTGCGGCAGTTCCGCCAGCTTTGGCCGCGCGCCCTCGTCATCAAGGGCATCCTGCATCCCGAGGACGCGCATATGGCGCGCGAAGCCGGCGCTGATGCCATCATCGTGTCGAATCACGGAGGACGGCAGTTCGACCGCGCGATCAACTCCATCGATTGCCTTCCGGCCATCCGCGAAGCGGTTGGCGCGGACTTCCCCGTCATGTTCGACGGCGGTGTGCGCCGCGGGTCCGACGTGCTCGCGCTCCTGTGCTGCGGCGTCGACTACGTCTTCGCCGGCCGGCCCTTCCTCTATGGCGCGGCCGGCTTCGGCCAGGGCGGCGTGGACCGGGCGATGGAAATCTTCACTGACGAGCTTTCCGGCCTGATGCGGCAGCTCGGCTGCCTCGACCTTGCGCATGACGATCTCACGACGTTCATGCACGATGCTATGGACCAGGCCAGACGCTACCCGCGGGGAGAATGAGATGAGAGCCCAACCGAAACCGCGGACGTGATCGATGCCAACCGCTGGCCTGGCGAAGCCGGCAAAGCGTGCGCTTTTTGGATAGACCTCCTGTCCGAAACAGGCGAAAAAACGCTCGCCACCATTGTCCGTCGCGCTTGGCGGTCCATTTCCCGGCCAGGTTCAAAGCTCATACGGAGGTTTCATGTTCGATAGTCCGCAAGCTGCCGGCGAGGCGCTGCTCACATGGTTCGACAAGCCGCGGATCGAGATTATAGTGGAGGCCCTGGTGCCGGCCATCGTGCTGCATCCCTCGGCCGGCCGGATCGTCATCGGCGGAAGCCAGCTTGGCGGCACGCCGCATGCAGCGGCCGATTTCGAATGGCCGCGGCCACAGAAGCCCGGTGATCCAGAGGAAATCGCAAAGCGCGGCAATGAGGATGCGGCACAGGAGATGCGGGACCATATGGCGAAGGATCTGCCCTATGCCTTCATGGCGCAGATCGATCTCGCCGAGGCCGCAAAGCTCGGTACGGTCGCGGCGCCTTTGCCCGCCGAGGGCCGCTTGCTGTTCTTCTACGACATTGCCGTTGGCCCGTGGGATACCGGCATGCGCGCGGCGAAGGTCATCTGGGATCGGACGCCGATCGATCGGCTCGCGGTGCTTCCCGTCCCGGACGATCTTGCTGCTGCCCAGGCAAAGGCGCTGGAAGAGGCGCGAGCGCTGCAGGCGGAATTCGGAACGCCGGGCGAAACACCGTCCGGGGAGCAGGGCACGAACTATGGCGCGCCGGCACGGGCTGTGTCGCTGGAGGCGACCTACCGGCTACCCGATCCCGCCGCGCTCGAATTCGACAGGCTTGGCGATCTTGCCCGTGCCGCCCGCGGGGAGCCGGCCGGCGAGGAGAGCGAGGATATGCTCGCCGCCTATGAGGAAGCGCTTCAGGCCAACCACGACCAGTATCCTGAGGAAGGCTGGCGTCGCCAGCAATTGCTCGGCAGCCCCATGCCCGAGCAGGACGATCCGCGCCTGGACGCCGTGGTGGTGAGCGAATTCGGCAAGCAGCATCTGTCGCGCGAGGAGTGGAGCAAGCACCGCGCGGCCATATTCGAGAAGGCGCGGGAGTGGACCCTTCTCCTGCAGATCGATCTCGCCGACTGGATGCAGGCACCGTTCGTAGAGGGAACGGTCTTCTTCGTGATCCGGCGTGACGACCTGGACAATCGCCGCTTCGACAAGGTTATCGCCGTCTATCAGCAGACATAGCGAGCGGCGCGCGCTCGCGCCGTCAGTTCTCGAACAGCACGAAGGCTGCCCACACGAGCGGGTCCTTCGCCGTCGGGATCTTTCCCGCGATGGCATCGTGGCGGGTGTTGCGCAGCGCCTCCGCATAGGTTTGCCCATCCTTCAGGTATCCATAGTAGCGGACCATGAAATCGGCGGTTCCATCGTCGGCAACGGGCCACAGCGTCAGGAGGGCGCGCTTGGCGCCGGCAAGGCTTGCCGCGGTGGGCAGTCCGCGCACACCGCCCACGAAGGCCTCGTCACCGAGCGCCGTCTCGCAAGCCGACAGCACGAGCAGATCGAGACCGGACAGGTCCCACGCCATCAGCTCGAATGCATAGAGCCGCCCGTCCTTCTCATCACGGCGCATGGTGCGGGTGTCGCCCGAATGCGCAAGGATGACCTCGCTCTGCCAGAGCGTATCGACGTTGCTGGTGCCGCCGTTCTTCGGGCTGCCATAAGCACCATGCGTCGCCAGGTGCGCGATCTTTGCTCCGGTCATCCGCTCGCGCAACGCCGTTTCGCTCGCCGCAGCCCCCGTGAGCGTTTCGACCTTCATGCCCGGACCGTCGAGGATACCGCGGATGGCCTCCACTTCGCGCAGCGTGCCGGGCAGAGGTGTCGCGCCCGCCTCGTCGCCCTTTTCATAGTCGATGCCGCCAGCCAGGACGGCGCGTCCGTCCTTCGGCATGCGGGCGTCCGCGACGGCTCGGTAAAGCGCCTCCGGTTCCGTAAGCAGCCGCAGGGTGAAGCGCTCCTCCAGCAACGTGCCGTCGGCCGCTTCCAGCAGGGAGAACGGCAGGGCGAACAGGCGCCCGTCCGGCACGATGAAGAGCGTCTTCGCACCCACCAGTTCCTTCTCGATCGGCCCGATAAGCCGCTCGTGCAGCCGCGCGAAGGCGCGCTGATGCGCTTCGACGAGCAAGCCCCTGTTTTCGTCGTTGCCACTGCGGCTTTCAAGTGCGGCGACGGCGTCGCTGTCGTTCCCCAGCACCGCGCGGGGATCCCCGAGCGCGCGCATGACGGGCGCTTTGCCGCTGCGCCAGACGATGGCATAGAGTTGCGTGTCCTCGATCGGGTCGGCGGCGTCGCGATCGGCGCGCCACTTGCGCGTCGTGAAATATTGGACGAAAGCCTGATCCTTGCCGACCAGCTCTGCCGGCGTCGGCAGCGACTGGTTCAGGATCGCCTGGCGGTCGACGTGGTAGCGTTTGACGAGGCGCTGGTTTAATTCGCGCTCCATCGCCTTGGTGTCCGTCAAATAGGCATAGGCGAGGTCCTGCTCGACATCGGCGGCGAAGATTTCGCGGGCAATGCGCGAAAGGCGCGAGATGCGGTCGAGCAAGCGGGCGGTTTCGGTATCCCATGTGTCGATCATGCGCGTGAGCTTCAGCACATTGTCGGCATCGGGCGTCGCCAGCGACGGCCAGCGCCGGGCGGCATCCGCAAAGGCCGGTACGGCAGACGGGTCGCGTTCGGCAAAACGGGCATAGTGGTAGAGCATATCGTCCGCCATGGCGCGCACCGTCTCGCCGACGTCGCGCCCGCCGGCAACCGAGACCTGCAGATGCACCCAGCGCAGCATGTCCTGGTCGATGCCCGCGAATTCCTGTGCCGCCGTCGCAGGGTCCGTCTCGGCCTTGGCCTTGGCGATGGCGATGCGCCCCGCAAAGGCCAGCGGATGGCCTGTGCTCATTTCGCCCGCGGCAATGCTGTAGGCCTGCTGCAGATGCTTGATCTGGCGCGCGTGGTCGCCCTTCCTGGCAAAATGATCCGCCAGCAGATAGGCGGCCTTGATGCTCAGGATGCCGGGATAGTTGGAATCGGTGACGAGTGCCTCCATGCGGCTGACAGCCGCGGCATCCATCGGCGCCGCGCCGGACAGGAGGTCCGTATAGGCGATCCAGGCCTCCATGCCGGCGATATTGCCGGCATCGCCGAGCGCCTTGGAAATATCGAGGCACAGCGAAAAATAGTGGCGTGCCGTGGCATAATCACCGAGATCGAGATAGTTCTGCGCGGTGTTGTTTGCGCTCACCAGGGTGTTGAAATGGTTCTGGCCGTAATGGCGGGTGCGGTTCTCCAGAACCTTGAGATCGTATTCGAGCGCGCGGGAGGGTGAACCCAGCCCGCGCAACATATCGGCCAGATTGTTGGCGATACGCCATGTGATGGTGTTGTCGCTGCCGAGCGATTTTTCGGCGATCTCATAATTTCGCTTTTCGAGGTCGATCGCGGTACCGTACTGGCCGACGCCCGACAATGCGCTTGC
Source organism: Shinella sp. AETb1-6 (assembly GCF_009826875.1). Taxonomy (NCBI): domain Bacteria; kingdom Pseudomonadati; phylum Pseudomonadota; class Alphaproteobacteria; order Hyphomicrobiales; family Rhizobiaceae; genus Shinella; species Shinella sp. AETb1-6. Next base: position 104,891 of record NZ_WUMM01000005.1, read on the forward strand.
GAGCTTGTCGTTCGCGTGGATCAGTTGTTCGGATTCGGTGCCGTAGAAGCGGGCATAGAGATTGGTCGCCATCGAATAGAGCGGCACGAAATGCTGCTGGCTGTCCGGCACGGCGGTGCGGAATTCCGCATAGGCGAGATAGAAATCCGCCAGCTCCTTCACCTCGGCCTGGATGGCGGCGGTGCCCTCGGCCTCGCGGAAGAGCGCGGCGGCATCCTCATTGAGGCCGCTCGCATGGAAGCTGCGCGCGGCCTGCGTATAATGCTTCAGCGTTACGGCATGGAGTTTGGTTTTCGCCGAGGCCGCAAGGGCCGCGCGAAGATGCTTGCGGCCATCATCGAGGCGGCCGCTTTCGAGCAGGCTGTAGGCCGCGCGCACCCGCGCGTCGATATCCTGCTCGCTGTTTTCGCCATGCGCCTTGCGGATGCGCTTCTCGTAGAACGCGACCAGTTCATCCTGCCCGGCACGGTCCGAAAGCCGGCCCTTGGCGTCCATCAGCAGCTCGATCAGGAGGTTGGCGCGCGTCTCCTCGACGGGATCGAGCGTCGCAAGCAGTTCGCGCATGCGCGGATAGTATTCGCCATCCACCCGGGCGGCGTCCCCCATGCGCATGGCGTAGTCGGCCGCCGATACCATGTAGCTTGCCGAAAGCCATGCTTCGCCTTCGGCCTTGAAGCGCGCGCTCGCCTCTTCGGCAATGCGGCGTGCGCCTTCATGATCGCCTTGGGCGGAAAGCGCCTTCATCTCCGGGGCAATCTGGTCGGACCGCTTGATCGCTTCCTGCGTGGGCGCCTGCGCGAAGCCCTGCGCGGACGAAAGCATCAGGATCAGGGCGGTGGCGGCGATACGGAGGGATTTGGAAAAGAGCAGCATGAACCCACGATCTGGCATCGATATCGAACGGCTTGCGGCATGGCTTGAGTGCGCCTGCCATATCCAAGACGGTCAACATACAGGCTTTATTTCAAATTCAAGCCTGAACATGCTTGCTTTCGCTATCGTCAGCCCGCGCGCATGATCTTTTCTGCCCTGCGGTTGACCCGCCGACGGATGTGACGATATCCATCCGTTCGCCGTCACCAGCAAACGAGGATACAGGTATTGGCTTTGGCCCAGCTCCGCCCTTCGCGAAAAAACGATCCCGATGCAACCCGAGAGAACATCCTGGAGGTTGCAACGCGGGAATTCGTCGATGCCGGCTTTTCCGGCGCGCGGGTGGATGCCATCGCGGAGAAGACGCGCACCTCCAAGCGCATGCTCTATTACTATTTCGGCAGCAAGGAAGGGCTCTATCTCGCTGTGCTCGAACGGGCCTACATCAAGATCCGCTCGCGCGAGAACGGGCTGAACCTGAACCATCTCGCACCCGATCTGGCCATGCGCAGCCTCATTACCAACACCTTCGACCATGACGATGCCAATCCGGATTTCGTTCAGCTCGTCAGCATCGAGAACATCCATCGCGCCGAACATCTCAAGCGTTCCGATGTGCTGCGCGTGGCCAATTCGGGGGTTATCGGCCTGATTGCGGATATCCTGAAGCGCGGCGAGGAGGCGGGAACCTTCACCCGCAAAATCGACCCGGTCGACCTGCACCAGATGATCAGCGCCCAGTGTTTCTTCCGCGTTTCGAACCGCCATACGTTCGGCGCCATCTTCGGCCGCGACCTCATGGATGACGAGATCAAGGCGCGTCATCGGGAGATGGTCGCGGACATGATCCTTGCTTATCTGCAATCCTGACGAAGCGCAATTTTCCGCAGGTCGACGCAGGCGTGCAGGCCGGGAAGCGCGCCATTCCTCCATGTCGATTTTTCTCTGTCTCCGCATCGGGAAAGCCCGATCTGCCGATTGACTTCACTAACCAGTTCGTACATTTCATGGAGCCATGAGGTGGGGGCATGGCGGCATGCCCGGGAAATGGCATAGGGGTGGAGAGTGGTTTCACAAACGCAAACGGCGGTCCGGACGGTTCATGCGGGCCTGATCGGAAGCGGCATCCAACGGTCGCGCACCCCTGCCATGCATGTCGAGGAAGCGCGCTGCAACGGCATCGAATGCCGATACGATCTCATTGATCTCGATGTGCTGGGCGTGGGCGCGGATGCGCTGCCCGGGCTCATTCGCCAGGCGCAGGAGGATGGTTTCGCCGGGCTGAACATCACGCATCCCTGCAAGCAGGCCGCGACGCACGAGGTCGATGAACTCTCGGAGCATGCCGAGGCGCTCGGCGCGATCAACACGATCGTGTTCCGCGACGGTCGCCGCATCGGCCACAATACCGACTGGTGGGGCTTTGCGTCCGGATTTCGCCGGGGGTTGCCTCAGGCTCACGTCGGCAACGTCGTGCTGATCGGTGCGGGCGGCGCCGGTGTCGCCGTGGCCCATGCGCTCGCCACACTTGGTGCGCAGACGATCCGGGTTTTCGATATCGATCCGCAGCGCACCGCACGGCTGGTGGCGCAGCTTGCGCCGCATCATGCCGCCTGCCGGTTCGAAGCGGGCGAAGACATGGCGCAGGCCTTGCGGCAGGCCGATGGCCTTGCCCATGCGACGCCGACCGGCATGGTGGGCCATCCCGGCCTGCCGGTCGACCCCGATCTTCTCGAGCAACGGCACTGGGTCGCCGAAGTGGTGTATTTCCCGCTGGAGACCGCGCTGCTTCAGGCCGCCGCGCAGCGTGGATGCCGCGTCGTCAACGGCGGCGGCATGGCGGTCTACCAGGCCGTTGGCGCTTTCGAGCTGTTCACGGGCATTGCCCCCGATGTCGAGCGGATGATCCGGCATTTCGGGTCGCTTGGCGAGGGCGGGGGAATCTGAATTCACGGGTTGGGAAACCCGTGGAGACATGACTTTCCGTCGGTCGCGACGGGAAGGTGGATGAGGAAAGGCCGCGAGGCGGTCGCTACGGCTTATGCCGAGGGAGGGTACTATGAAATTGCGTGTATCGATGACGCTGGCGGCTTCCATGCTCGCCGGCCTGATGGCGACGGCGGCCTATGCCGAAAGCAAGGGCACCGTCGTGGTGTTCGTGCCGTCCAGCACGAACCCCTATATCGGCCAGTTCCAGCTCGGCGCCAAGGAAAAGGCCGCGGAACTCGGCTACGATATCAAGGTGATCGAGAACAACTTCAACCAGTCCGAACAGGACAGCCAGGTGCAGCAGCAGCTCGCCTCGGGCGAGACGGTCGCAGGCTATATCTGGTGGCCCTTCGAAAATGCCGCCGGCGTCGGCTCGCTGCGCGCGCTCTCGCAGTCCGGCGCGCCGGTCATCGTCTCCAACCAATACCCCATCAAGGGTACGGAAGCCTACTGGACGGCCTATGCCGGCGCCAACGACTTCCTGAGCGGCAAGACCGCGGCCGAGATCCTGCTGGACGCCTGTGCCAAGGCCGACGCGAAATGCGACAAGGGCGCGATCATCCGCTTCCCGGCCGGCGTGTCGGCTGGCGATGACCGCGCGACCGGTTTCGAGGACGCTGTGAAAGGCAAGCTCGACGTGATCGACGTCGTGCCAACGGCCGGCTTCCTGGAGGATGAGGGCTACAAGGTTGCCGCGCAGATCATCCCGGCCCACAAGGGCGAACTGACCTGGCTCTACACCCAGAACGACTCGCTTGCCGGTGCTGCCGCGCAGGCCGCACGCGAGAACGGCCTGACGCCGGGCAAGGACATCTTCATCGTCGGCGGAACCTGCCATGGCGATTCCAAACATGTGAAGAGCGGCGAGATCGCCGGCACGGCAATCCAGTCCGGTTACTGGGAAGGCTGGATGGCCATGCAGGCGCTCGGCAAGTTCGTCGTGCAGGGCAAGGTCGTGGATGGCGAAAGCTACCTGGAAGGCACGCCGGATGCGCCGCCCTCCGACGCCGATCCGCTTTACAAGTACAACTTCCTGCCCAACCCTGCCGTCGCCAACAGTCAGGCCGCCTATGATGCGGCGAAGCTCTGGGGCAAGACGGCAGACCAGCTCTGCAATTTCTGATGCAGACAGCGCCGCGTCGCGTGACGCGGCGCTTTCCGGGAGGAGAACGCAATGCTCAGGATGAGCGGGATTGTGAAGAGCTACGGCCCGACGCGGGTGCTCGAGGACGTGGACCTTGCCGTCGAGGCGGGCGAGGTCATGGCGCTGATGGGCGAGAACGGCGCGGGCAAGAGCACGCTCGTGAAGATACTCGCCGGCATCGAGCCTGCCGACAGCGGCACGATTTCCATCGATGGCGCGACGGTCTCGATCCGCTCGCCGGGCCATGCCCAGGCGGCCGGCATCGGCTATGTGGCGCAGGAGCTTTCCATCGTCGAGAGCCTTAGCGTTGCCGAGAACGTGTTCCTGGGTGACGAAACCCTCGGCTTCTTTCGCTCCGCCGCCTCGCTGGCGCGCCGGGCGAGGCCCTATCTGGAACGGGTTGGTCTCGACCATATCGATCCGCTGTCGCTGGCTGAAGAGCATTCGGTGGCCGAGCGCCAGCTCGTCGAAATCGCGCGCCTCCTGTCGCGCAAGGCGCGCATCGCCATTCTGGACGAGCCGACGGCAGCCCTCTCCGAGACGGAAATCGTGCGCGTCAAGGCGGCTGTCCGCACCCTGGCCGCCGAGGGTTGTGCCATCATCTATGTCACCCACCGCATGCCTGAGGTCTTCGACCTTACCCAGAAGGTCACGGTGCTGCGCAACGGAAAGAGCTTTCCCGCCGTCGAAACCGCGGGACTGTCCATCGGCGACCTCATCGAAGCCATGCTCGGCCGTCAGCTCGGCCAGATGTTTCCGCCACGCGCCGCTCATGCCGGAGAGGAAATCCTCCGCCTCGATGCATGCCGGGCAAGCGGCCTCAAGGCGCCCGTTTCGCTGTCGCTGCGCAAGGGTGAAATCCTCGCGCTTGCAGGACAGGTCGGAAGCGGTGCCGGCGCCGTTCTCAGAATGCTGGCCGGCGTCACGCCCATTCAGTCCGGTTCGGTGACGCTTGAGGGCGGCGCCTATGCGCCCTCCGGCATTGCGGGCAGTATCGCGCGCAAGGTGCTTTATTGCTCCGACGACCGAAAGCGTGATGGCATTTTCGCCGTGCGCTCCGTTCCGGAAAACCTCTCCGCACCCGCGCTTTCGGCCGTCAGCCGCTTCGGCCTCCTGTCGCCGGCGCTGGAAGGCGAGCACGTGACGCGGATCGCGCGGCAGTTCGGCCTTGGCGAGCGCTTTCTTGGCCGTCTCGCGGGCAATCTCAGTGGGGGCAACCAGCAGAAGGTCGCGCTCGGCAAATGGATCGGGCTCGACCCGAAGATCCTGCTCGTCGAGGAGCCGACGCGCGGCGTGGATGTGGGCGCGCGATCGGAGATCTACAGCCATCTGCGCAAGCTCGCGGATGAGGGCCTGTCGATCATCTTCGCCTCGTCCGACACGCAGGAGGTTCTTGGTCTCGCCGACCGGATCGCCTCGTTCTTCCACGGCGAACTGGTGCGCATCTGCGATGCGGACGACGTCACCGCCGAAAGCCTCACGCGCGACGTGACGCGCGCCAGCGAAGCTGCCTGACGGGCACAAGCATGAGAACCGCCATGACAAGCCAGGACGTGTCGCACCGCGCGAAAGTCACCCTTCCCAAGACGGCCTACGGGCTCATCGCCATCCTCGTTCTGCTCGTTGTCGCGAGCGTGACGACGCCGGGTTTCGCGCGGGTGGACAATATCTTCGTGGTCATCCGTGCGGCCTCCCTTACGGGCATCGTCGCGATCGGCATGAGCTACATCACGATATCAGGCAATCTGTTCGCCCTGTCGGCGAGTGCGCTCGGTGCGCTGCTTGCTGTGCTCTTCGCGCTTCTGACGGCCGCCCTTGGCTTTTCGGCTGGCCTTTTCCTGACACTGGGCATTGCCGTGCTTTGCGGGCTCGCGCAGAGCGTGGCGATTTCGCTGATCGGCAACCCGATCATCACGACGCTTGCCTTCGGAACCGTCTTTCGCGGACTGGCGGCGCTTTTCAGTGGCAACTCCATCCTGCGCATCGAAAGCGAAGCGGCGCTCTGGCTCGGCACCGCCCGGCCGCTCGGCATCCCCACGCAGAGCTGGGCCTTCATCATCGCCGCGATTTTGAGCTGGTTCATCATCCGTCACTTCAAGATCGGTCGTGAAATCGTGCTCTGCGGGGCAAACCCCAAGGCCGCGGTGGCAAGCGGTCTGCGCGTCGGCCTCGTCACCGCCATCGCCTGTGCCGCACTGTCGATCGGCGTGGCGGTCATGGCGATCATGACGGTATCCCAATTCTCGCAGGCCAAGGCGGATCTCTTCATGGGATACGACTTCGACTATATCGCCGCGGTGCTGGTGGGTGGCATCGCGCTTCGCGGCGGCAAGGGAACGCCGCTCCAGGCCGCGCTCGGCGCCGTGCTGATCGCGCTCCTGCAGAACTTCATGTTGCTGCATGGCTTGAGTGCCGGCGTTCGCATGACGATCGTCGGCCTGCTGGTGATCGCCTCCATCAGCCTTTTCCACATTCTTCAGGGACGGGGACGCTGAGATGACGTCGGAAACGAAAAGCAACCTCGCCCGCCTGGGGCTCATGATCGCGGTCTACCTCATCCTCGCGGCGCGCATTCCGAGCTATTACTCGCAACCCGGTATCGCGGCCCTTCTCGACAGTGCAGTCCTCGCCGGCATCATCGCCATCGGCGTGGGACTGACGATGATCGCAGGCGAGATGGATCTCTCCGTGGGTTCGATGGCGGCCTTTGCCGGCATCCTGTCGATCCAGCTTTTTCCTTACGGCATGGTGCCGGCGCTTGTGATCGTGGTCCTGTTCTGCGGCCTGCTCGGCGCGCTTCAGGGGTATTGCATCTACAAGCTCAACATCAGCTCGATGGTCTTCACGATCGGCACGCTGATCGCTTTGCGCGGCCTCACCCTCGTCGTCTCGAACGAGAAGACCGTTCTCATCCCATTCGAAAACATTGCCGAGACGGATTTCCTGTCGGCGAAGTTCTTCGTCTTTTCCATCCCCTCGGCGACACTTCTGGTCCTGGTGCTGCTGGTCGACTTTTTCAGCCGGCGCACGCTGTGGGGGCGCGAGATTTTCGCAATCGGCGGCGGCAGGGGCGAGGCCCGCGCGGCCGGCGTCTCGATCCGTCGCCCCATCGTCGTGGCCTTCTCCATTTCCGCCGCACTTGCCGGCCTTGCGGGTTCGCTGCTTTCCTTCCGTACCGGCAGCGCCAGCCCGCTTGGTTTCGAAGCTGTCCTGCTTGAAGCGGTCACCGCCTGCCTTATCGGCGGCATCGCGCTTGCCGGTGGGCGCGGCAGCATTCTGGGCGTGCTGATCGGCCTTTTCACGATCCGCTTTCTCGTGAGCGGCATCGCCGCGCTCGGCGCACCCTTCTGGATGCAGAGCCTTGCTACGGGCGCGCTGCTCATCTTCGTGATCATTGCCGAAGCTGCTATCGGTTACGTGACCCGGCGCAGGCGCATGGCACGCGCCCTAACAGCATGAGGCCGAGACGATGACGGACAAGATCAATCCTGCCCTCGGAACCGAATGGTTTCCCTCGCGCTGGGGCCCCGAAGACGAACGCGGTGCCGGCAACCTGCTGGGACCGCACAAGGTGCTGCAGGCACGCGACCTGATCCGCACCGGCGAGACCATCTCCCTCGGCTTTCCCTACCGCGTCGGCATGCCGCTTTCACCCGGCCGCACGTTCGGGCTTAAAATGCCGGGCGGCCCGACCGGGGGGCCGGAAGGTGCGATCAGCCGCACCGTGTGGAACGATGATTTCATCTGCACGGAAATCGGCCAGATCGGCACCCACATGGATGCCCTCGGCCATCTCGGCCATCAGGTGACCTATCCGTGCGGCCACTGCGACACTCTGGTCTATAACGGCAACAAGCTCTCGGAGATCTGGTCGCCTTACGGCCTGAAGAAGCTCGGCATCGAGAAGGCGCCGATTTTCTTCACCCGCGCAGTGCTCCTCGATGTGCAGGGGCTTTTCGGACGACCGCTTGAAAACGGCTTCGTGATTACACCGGACCATCTGCGCCAATGTCTCGTCCGGCAGGATATGAACCCGGACGACTGGCTGTCGCCTGGCGATGTGGTGCTGATCCGCACCGGTCATGGCTCGCGCTTCTTCTCCGAGGCTGAAACATGGTACGATGGCGAACCTGGTCTCGGGCTCGAGGCCGCGGAATACCTGTCTGCGCTTCAGCCGGTTATCGTCGGCGCGGACAATTTTGCGATCGACGTGGTGCCACCCGTCGACCCTGATATCGTGCTTCCGTGCCACCAGCATCTCATCATGCGGCACGGGATCTACCTGCACGAGGGCATGAACCTCGACCCGATCGCCGAGACCGGGCGCTATGAGTTCGTCTACGGGTTCGCGCCACTGGCCATCGAGGGCGCAACCGGCTCTCCCGGAACGCCCTTCGCGATCCTGTAGCGCGTCCGCCTAACCCGCACGTCGTTCAAGGCTGACGCCGTCCGCCCCGAAGAGGGACGCGCGGCCGGCATCGATGGCGATGCCGACGGTCTCGCCGATGCGCACGGGCGTGTCCGCGGGTGCGTTGATATTGACCAGTCCGAGCCGGTCGTTGCGCACGAAGACGCTGGTGCTTGCGCCGAGATACTCGGCAACCTCGATCGTACCGCGGCAGTGACCGGCTTCGGGTGAAACGAGCCGGAGATGTTCCGGGCGTGCGCCAAGGCGGGTCGGCGCGCCGGAAAAAGCAAGGTCGATCCGGCCTTGGCCGGCAAGGTCGAGCGTGCCGTCGCCAGCGGGCATGCAGTCGAGCACGTTCATCTTGGGACTGCCGATGAACTGCGCGACGAACAGATTGGCCGGCCGCTCGTAAAGTTCGTGCGGGCTGCCGTGCTGCATGATGCGTCCGTCCTTCAGCACGACGATTCGGTCGGCGAGCGTCATTGCTTCCACCTGGTCGTGGGTGACATAGATCATGGTCGCGCCCAACGTCCGGTGGAGCCTTGCGATCTCCAGCCGCATATCGACGCGCAGGGCGGCGTCGAGGTTGGAGAGCGGTTCGTCGAAGAGAAAGGCGGTCGGCTGGCGCACGATGGCACGACCGATCGCCACGCGCTGGCGCTGGCCGCCGGAAAGCTGCCTGGGATAGCGGTCGAGCAGGGGCGTGAGCTTCAGTGCTTCGGCCGCCTCGTCCACCTTGGACCGGATGGCGGCGGCGGGCAGCTTGGCGAGCTTGAGGCCGAAGCCCATGTTCTGGCGCACCGTCATGTGCGGATAGAGCGCGTAGGACTGGAACACCATGGCCAGTTCGCGCTCCACCGGCGGCGCCTTCGTCACGTCGCGGCCGTCGATCACGATCCTGCCGGAGGTCGTTTCCTCGATCCCCGCGATCATGCGCAGCAGCGTGGACTTGCCGCAGCCCGACGGGCCGACGATGACGACGAATTCCCCGTCGGCGATGGCAAGGTCGAGATCACGAATGATCTCCACGCCGCCATAACGTTTTCCGGCCTTTTCCAGCAGAATCGTACCCATTTGAACCTCCGGGGAAACCTGTTTCAGCCCTTGACGGCGCCCGCCGTCATCGAACCGCTGATCTGGCGATACATGAGAAGGCCGAGCAGCATGGGCGGCAGGGCGCCCACGATCATCACGGCCGAGGCGACGCCCCACTGCACGCCGCCGCCGCTGGCGGCGAAGAAGAACGAGGCGCCGACGGTGATGGGCACGGCCTTGGACGTCGTCAGCATCAGGCCGAAGAGAAACTCGTTCCAGGCGGTGATGAAGCCGAAGATCAGGCCTGTGACGATGGCCGGACGGCAGAGCGGGGCGATAACCCGCAAGAGGATCTGCGTGCGCGTTGCCCCGTCCATCAAGGCAGCCTCGTCGAGTTCGCCCGGCAGATCCCTGATCGCGTTCACGAGGATCACGAGGGCGAGCGGCAGGTTCACGATGGTGAGGATGAGGCCGAGGCCGAGCCGCGTATCGAGCAGCGAGAGCCATTGGAACATCATGTAGAGCGGAATGGCGAAGATCACGAGCGGCACGGCGCGCAAGTTGACGATGAGCGGTAGCAACGTGCGTTCACCGACCTTGCCACGCGCGATGGCATAGGCTGCGGGAAGTGCGAGCCCCACGGCCAGCAGCGTGCCGAGAGCGGCGACGGCAAGGCTGTTGACGAGATAGAGGAAGATGTTCAGCCGATCCGAGACGGTGAAGACCGCTGCATAATTCTCGAGCGTCGGCGCCTGGACCCAAAGACCCGGATTGGCGGTCAGCTCGCGTGGGCTCTTGAAGGAGGTGACGAGGGTCACGATGATCGGGAAGTTCATCGCGACGGCGGCGATGGCAAAGACGATCCAGCGCAGGATATTGATCATCGGGCGGCTCCCTTGCGGCGGGCGGCGATGGCGTTGAGGCCGTAAAGCACGACAAAGGAGGCGATGAACAGGACGACGGAGGCGGCGACCGCCTTGCCGATGGCGCCCTGCTTGAAGAAGGCCTCGTAGATGTAGATCGACAGCGAGGCGGTGGACCCGCCGGGGCCGCTCCCGGTCAGCACATAGACATTGTCGAAGACACGGAAGCCGTCGATGAAGCGGATGAGCAGGGCCACCACGATGGTCGGCATCATCAGCGGCAGCTCGATGTACCAGAGCCGGTGACGGTAGCGCGCACCATCCATCGCGGAAGCTTCGACGATCTCGCGGGGGATCGCCTGATAAGCCATGTAGAACAGCAGGAATGCGAAGGGTGTCCACTGCAGCGTCTCGACGGTCACCAGCGTCCAGAAGGCCGAGCCGGGGCCCAGGAAGGAGAGGCTCGCCCCGAACCACGCCCAAAGGTAATAGGGCACCGGTCCGGCGAATTCGTGCAGCACCAGCCGGTACATGAGGCCGACAAGCGCGGGCGCCACCATCAGCGGCAGCATGAGGATCGCCATCAGCCAGCTGCGTCGTTCGATGAGCGGCGCGAGGAAGATGGCAAGGAACAGGCCGAGTGCACATTCCAGTATCGCGGTGAGCAGGCCGAAGCGGAAGGAAAACCAGCTCGCCCGCCAGAAGGCGTCATCACGCCACACGTCGGCGAAGTTGCCGAAACCGGTGATCTCAGGGCTGCGCAACGTCTCGAAGCTGACCGAGGAGACCGAATAGACAAGGTTGACGATGGCCGGAAAGCCCAGGAAGACGAGCAGGAACACGACCAGCGGCATCGTCAGCAGGCGGAATTCGGATACGGGGCTGCGATGCGTCTTCGTTGTCATCGATCGATCCTGGCTCGGTCTTTCCGGAACGCGGCGAGGGCGTCATCGCCATCGCCGCGAGGGAGCCGGCGGCCACCAGGGGCGGTCGCCGGCAATGGCCTCACTTGAGCAGTTCGGCCATGCCTTTTTCGGTGTTCTTCAGGGCGTCATCCAGCGACTGCTGACCCGACCAGTAGCCGGTGAACTCCTTGGCCTGGAGCTCATAGACCGAGAGCGCCTTGGCCGAGGTGCCGCCATTCATGACATAGCCGTACTTGCCGGCGAACTCGCCGAGCTTGACGAGGTCCGGCCGTTCGGCAGCGACGTCCTTGACGACATCGGGCGTCAGCGCCGGTGCGCCGCTGTTCCTGGCATAGACGAGCGCTGCTTCCTTCGAGGACAGCCAAGTGATGAAGGCCTTCGCGCCTTCCTTGTTGGCGGCGTTCTTGTTGAGGCCGAAACCGAGGCCATGGATATGGGTGAAGCGGCCTTCGGGGCCGGCGGGCGGTGCGATCGCCTCCGTGACCTCGCCGACAACAGGCGATTTCTCCTTCGACATCAGCTCGGAGGCGGCCGCATTCCACTGCACCATGGCCGCGACCTGGCCGGAGGCATAGGCCGCGTTCGCTTCGGCGAATTCGTAGGAGAGCGAGTCGCGCGGCGTAGCACCTGCATCATAGAGCATCTTGTAGGTTTCGAGGCCCTCGCGGTAGGCCTCCGAATCCACCGTGATCTTGCCCGCGTCGTCCATCCAGTTGCCGCCATAGGCGCGCGGCAGGGACTGGAACACCATCATGTTGAAGAGCAGGTTCTTGAGCTGGAGCACGGTGCCGTAGCGCGTCGGGCTGTCGGGGTTCACGGCCTGCGTGAAATAGAGCGCGGTCGCGGCATAATCATCCCACGTCCATTCGTCGGGGTTTTTGGGCTCAAGCTTCTTGCCGAGGTGCTTTTCTGCGATCTCCGCGTATTTCGCCTTGGCGGCGTCGTCCTTCAGCAGCGCGTCGATCAGATCCTTGCGGTAATACATGAAATGCAGCGAGAGATCGGTCGGCACGCCGAACTGCTTGCCCTCGTACTGCATGGTGGTGAGAACCTGGTCGCCATAGACGTCCTTGGCCTCACCGGACAATTCGACCGGCTCCATGAACGGCGCGTAGCGGCCGATGGAGTAGGTGGCGAGCAGGTTCACGTCGAACGCGGTGGAGCCGGCGGCAAGGTCGGCCTGCAGCTTGTCCCAGAAGCCGTCGCGGTTGAAGAACAAGAGCTCGACCTTGTTGTCGTCGCTCACGTCGGGCTTGGCATTGTAGGTATCGGCGGCCGCGCGCAGTGCGGCTTCTTCCGGGCCGCCCGGCCAGCCGAGCACGGTCACTTTCGCAAAGGCGGGGCCGGCCAGCAGGGTGGCGATCGCAGCGGCGATCAGGCCGCCCTTCTTCAGTCTGGCAAAGGTCATATTCTGGTTCTCCCTCAGGTTAATTCTGACGTCTTGCGAGATCCGCGATGCCCACGACGCCTGCCTTTTCGGCGAGTGCGGCGGGGTGAAGCTGCGGGGTGAGCCGTGGCGGCAGGCCTCCCAGGGCCCGACGGACGGATTCGAGATAGCCGGGTGCAAGGCCGATGCCGCCGCCGATGACGATGCGGGCGGGGTCGAGCGCGAGCTGGATATTGCCGCACAGAAGCGCGGTCTGGCGCGCTGAGGTCTCGATGATGGCTTGCGCCCAGCCATGACCGGCTGCAGCAGCCTCGAAGACATCGCGCGCGGTCGCGCCCGGCCGGTGCGGCGCGGCTTCGGCGGCAATCCAGTGGCCGGAAATCTTGTCCTCCAGCGCGCGGCCTTCCTCGCCGACGCTGCGGAACTGGCCGAAATGACCTGCAAGCCCGCCGAGGAGGCGGCCGTTGACGACGATGCCGCCGCCGACCCCGGTGGAGATGGTGAGGAAGACGAGGTCGTGACCCTGCCCCGCACCGAAGGCATATTCACCCCAGGCGGCGGCCTGTGCATCATTTGCGGCCAGCACGCTTCGGGCACCGGAAAGCCGTGCGACGGTCTCGATGAGCGGAAAGCGGTCGGGAATGTCGAGGGTCCGTCGGTTGAGCGGTGACCAGCACCCCTCGTCGATGATGCCGGTGACGGCCACGCCCACGGTATCGTAACGCTCCTGCCAGCTGCCGATTGCTTCAAAGAGCGCCGAAAGCCAGGCCTCCGGGTCGCCGTTGTGCGGGGTGGCCATGGTGTGGGTTTCGCTCACGATATTCCCGCGCACCAGTGCCGCGAGCATCTTGGTGCCGCCGATATCGAGCGCAAGGATCGTGTCGGAGCGGGCCACCGGGATCAGGCCTCCTGTCCGGCGAGCGTGTCATCGAGCGCCGAGCGGAACCAGGCGGTGACAAATTCCGGCCGGGTGATGGCCGAGCCGACGACGACCATGGAGGCGCCGGCGAGCAAGGCCTGCTGGGCCTGCGCGGGCGTGCGGATGTTGCCTTCCGCAACGACATGCGGCGTCAGGCGGCGCATGGCCGCAACGAGGGTGAGATCGGGTTCGGTCGGTTCGACCGGGCCGGTATAGCCGGCAAGCGTGGACCCAACGATGTCGGCGCCCTCCGAGAGCGCCTGCTCGGCATCCGCCAGGATCGAGCAGTCTGCCATGGCGACCCGGCCGTGAGCCTGAATGCGTTCAATGAGCGTACGGGTCGGGACCGGGCGCTGGCGCTGTGTCGCATCGTAGGCGATGATGTCGGCGCCGGCATTGGCCAAAGCGTCGACGTCCTCGATCCATGGGGTAATGCGGACGGGGCTGTCACTGAGGTCACGCTTCACAAGGCCGATGATCGGCCGGTTCGTGGCGGCGCGTACGGCGGCTACATATTCTGCCGATTCGATGCGCAAGGCCGCAGCGCCCCCATCGAGGGCGGCCAGTGCGAAGCCGACGACCATCTCGGCCCTGTCCATGGCGCCACCCTTCACGGGCTGGCAGGATACGATCAGACCCTTGTCGAGGGATTTGAAATCAAGCGGCACGAAACTGTCTCCTGTCATCGCTGGAATGGTAGCAAAGCAAGACCAGATGGCAACAGGAATTATACTGGTATTATCGCATCAGTTCGATCACGAAATCGTAGACGTCGCCGCGATACTTGGTCTGCGTGAATTCCACGATCTGGCCGTCCGCCAGGAAGCAGCGGCGCTCCATGATGAGGAGGGAGGCGTCGTCAGGCGCCGCGAGCAGTCGTCGCTCCTCGTCGGTGCCGGGCTTTGCCTGCATGCGTTGCAATGCGCGCACGGGCAGGGCGCCAGCGGCCTCCAGATATTCGTAGAGCGAGTTGCCAATGGCCTGCGGCTCGGGCACGAAGCGCGCGGGCAGGGTCGCCATCTCGATGGCGATCGGCTGTCCGTCGGCTGTCCGCAGGCGGCGCAGCCGCACCACCTTCTCGCTTCCGGAAATGCCCAACGCCATCATTTCAGCCGGCGAAGGCCTTGAAATTTCGCGTGAAATCCATGTGCATCCCGGCTCCAGACCGCGTGAGCGCATATCCTCGGAAAAGCTGGTCATTGTCGCGAGCGATTTTTCCAGCCGGGAAGACACGACGGTTTTCGCGCCATGGCGCCGGTCGAGCACGCCGTCCGATACGAGCCCTTCGATGGCCTTCCGCACGGTGACGCGCGAGAGGCCCAGTTCCTGGCTCAGCACGCGCTCGCTCGGAATGACCCCGCCGCGCTTGATCTGTGCGGATGCAATCGCCTGCTTGAGGGCGGTTTCCAGCTGCCGATAGAGCGGTTCACGGCTGGCAGCCGCAAGCTCGTGCGCGAGGAAGTCCAGGATCGGCCGGTCGGTCATGAAAAGCGCGCCTTCAAGGCGATTCCTCACCAGAATATTTTTCTGATGTTAAACTGGTATTGATTTTGTGCAACAGATTTCGCGTGCTGCGGGCCTAGCTGGGCCGGCATTTGGCAAAGTGACCCGCCTGACGAGGATCACTTTCGTCTGATGGCGATCTACGTCTCATCCTTCGACGGCCATTCACGGCCGCGCGATTTTCTGAGCGCGTCGGTGATCTCGCTTCTTGCCACGCCGATCAATTGTTCCATGGCGTGACGTGCCGCGTCTGGTCGGCGCATGCGGATGGCTTCCAGAACGTCCTGGTGCTTGAGGATCGCCTGCTCGTGCGATTGGCTCGCGCGGTTGGTGAGACGAAAGCTCGCGAGCAGGGCGGCGCGGATGGCAGTGGCGAACTGGCGGTAGACCCAGTTGCCGCTGGCATTGATGATGGCGGTGTGAAAATCGAGGTCGGCGCGGCTCCATTCCTCGTTGTCGCGCGAATTGGCCTCCACCATGTCCTCGAAGGCCTTGGCGATCTGCGACAGTTCGCGGGCGCTCGCATTGGCCGCTGCCTGTGCCGCTGCTGCGGGCTCGAGCAGCTGGCGCGCGTCGATCAGGGACGTGTAGAACGTTTCGTCCGCACCGATGCTCAACATGACGTCGAGAAGGAGCGGATCCAGATAGTTCCAGTTCTCCCGCGGCAGCACGGTCGTTCCAGCGCGGGTGCGGGACCGCACCATGCCAAGGGCCGACATATATTGCATGGCCTCGCGCAGGCTGGTGCGACTGACGCCGAACTGCTCCGTGAGCTCGGCCTCATTCGGCAGGGTCGAGCCTTCCGCCATCTCTCCAGAAACGATCTTCTCGACGATCTGCCGTAAAAGCGCTTCGCGGACACTGCGCTTGCCCCGCTCGGCAATCGGATCTCCGTTCTGCGTCAGGTTCCGTGCCACGGGTGTTGCCGCCACACTGCTTCTCCTATGCGCCCGCATGCAGCTTCGGTGCCTTTGAGGAAGGTCACGCAGGACCGCCGGCTACACTAAATATTATTTATTCTGCCGCTTCTAACGTGTTTTCCGCGCCGTATCCAGTGAAGAAGCGCGTGCAGGGCACTTATAAAAAAATAAATCGTATTTATATTGACATTAATATGATGAAGTTTAGAGTGCGATGGCATCGCGACGGCTCGCCAACGGCGGACCATCGGCGCACACCATCGTTTTGTGGGAGGATCATATGAAATTCATCGCCAAAGCCGCGCTGGCGACCCTTGCCGCTCTTGCTGCATCCACCGCGTTCGCGCAGGACAAGGATCTCAAGGTCGGCGCCATCTATATGGACGCGCAGGGCTTCTATGCCGGCGTACGAAAGGGCATCCAGGATGGCGCTAAGGATGCCGGCCGCAAGCTCGAGGTCATCGAAACCAATGCGCAAGGCGATGTCAGCAAGGAATCGTCCTTCATCGACTCGCTGATTTCCGCAGGCGTGCAGGCCATCATCGTCTCGCCGGTCTCCGCCGACGGTTCGTTCCGCGCGATCCGCCGCGCCCATGACGCTGGCATTCCGGTCGTCTGCTACAATACCTGCCTTAGCGAAAACGACATGAAGGACTATGTCTCCGCCTATGCGGTGGGTGACCCTTATCAGTTCGGCCACAAGCTGGGCGACGCGGCCGCCGACTATTTCCTCGCGGAGAAGAAGGACGCGCCGACCATCGCGGTGCTCAACTGCGAGTTCGTCGAAGTGTGTGTCACCCGCCGCAAGGGTTTCGAGGAGGCGCTGTTCGCCAAGGTGCCGAACGCCAAGATCGTCGATAACCAGGAGGGTGCTACCCTCGACAAGGCGGTATCGGTGGCCAGCACCATGCTCTCGTCGCATCCGGATCTCGATGCTTTCTTCGGTGAGGCGGGCGGCGCAACCCTTGGTGCGGCGCGCGCCGTCAAGAGCCAGGGCCGCGTCGGCAAGACCGTGGTCTTCGGCGGCGACATGACGACGGAAATTGCTCAGGAGCTCGCCGACTTCAGCGTCATCAAGGCGGTTGTCGACATCTCGGGCCAGGGCCTCGGTAAGCTCGCGCTGACGCAGGCAATCAATTCCATCGACGGCAAACCGCCGGCCGATATCAAGGTCGCCTACGACATCGACCTCTATAAGAGTGCGGAAGACGGCAAGGGCTGGCTTGAGGCGCACGCCGACGGCATTCCGTGATCTTCCGGGGCGACGGCCCTTTGCGGCCGTCGCGACCAGCCCGGCGGGGATCCTCCACGGTTCCGGCCGGGCTGGAGCATTCGTTTTAATCCAAGGACTTCAGGCGGGCCCGTCATGATCCAATCCGCAAATGCGCGTCAAAACGACCGGGTCGGCGGCGCCATAGCCGCGCTCGAGGGTTGTACGAAACGCTATCCCGGCGTTCTGGCGCTCGACAATGCCTCCTTCCGGGTCGCTCCCGGCGAGGTGCGCGCGCTGCTTGGCAAGAACGGGGCCGGCAAATCCACGCTGATCCGCATGCTGACCGGCGCCGAGGTGCCCGACAGCGGCACCGTCAGCATCGACGGCGTCGCGTTGAGCGGAAGCGGTTCTGCGCGCGCGCAGGAGGCTTTTGTCCGCGGCGTCCGCGTCGTCTATCAGGAACTCAGCCTCGTTCCCGGCATGTCGATTGCCGAAAACCTCTTTCTCGGCCGTTGGCCGCGGCGTGCCGGCATTCTCGATTATACCGGCATGGAGGCTGAGGCACGGGATGCCATGCAAAGGCTCGGCCTCGACATGCCGCCGTCCGATCCCGTCGCCGGCCTAAGCCCGGCGGAGCGCCAGCTCGTCGAGATCGCCCGCGTGCTGCTCGGCAAGCCGAAACTCGTGATCCTGGATGAGCCCACGAGCTCGCTTGCTGCGGCGGAAGCCGAGAAGGTGATGGCGGCCGTCAAGCGTATTGCCGCGGACGGGATCGCAGTCATCTATATCAGCCACCGCATGAACGAGATTCGCCAGATTGCCCGCTCCGCGACCGTCATGCGCGATGGCCGCATCATCGACACGGTCGATGTCGCCGGTGCCGATACGCGTGAGATCGTCCGCCTCATGCTCGGCTCCGAGGCGGCCCAGGCGGCGGCTGTCGAGACGAAAGCGCGCGACAAGGTGGTCCTCGATATCTCCGGTCTTGCCCTGGCGCCAAAGCTCGCTTGTGTCTCGTTCCAACTGCGCCAGGGAGAGGTTCTGGGCATTGCAGGCCTGCTTGGCGCCGGCCGCACGGAGCTGCTTCAGGCCATCATGGGCGTCCGCGCCTATGACAGCGGAACAATCTGCGTCGACGGTACCGATATCCGGCGCCCTGGATATCGGGCCATGCTTAACCGCGGCTTCGGCTACACGCCGGAAAGCCGCAAGGAGGAGGGCATCGTGCCACTCCTCGGTGTCGACGAAAACACCGTGGCGACGGATTTTGCAGCGGTCAGCCGGCGCGGCATCCTCTCGGCGCGGCGGATCGCCGAGGCGACCCGGGAGGTCATCGCGCGGCTTCACGTGAAGACGGCGGCGACGGATACGCCGATCGGCACGCTGTCAGGCGGTAACCAGCAGAAGGTCGTCATCGGCCGCTGGGTTCATGCCGGCAGCCGCGTGCTGCTGCTGGACGAGCCGACCCGCGGCGTCGATGTCGAGGCGAAGGCGCAAATCTACGCCATCATACGGCAGCTTGCCGCGGAGGGCCGCAGCGTCATCTTCGTCTCCAGCGAAATCGAGGAACTGCCACTCGTCTGCGACCGCGTGCTCGTGCTGCGCGAAGGCAGGCTGATGGAAGAATTTACATCCCCCAATATCGATCAGGATGCCGTGATGGCGGCCTGCATCGCCGGTCATTGATGGAGACCAGAATGTCCAACGACCAGGCCGTTCGAACCGTGCCGAGTGGAGCGCCGCGTCGCCGTGGCTTCTCACAGCACATGAACGAAATCAGCCTCTTCGTCGCTATCGTTGTGCTTTACGTGGTGTTCACGACGACAGCCAACGGCTTCATGAGCTTCAACAACCAGATCAACATCCTGCGTGACGCCGCGACGATCGGCATCGCGGCATGGGCGGCGACGCTGATCATCATTTCCGGCGAGATCGATGTCAGCGTCGGCCCGATGGTGGCCTTCATCTCGGTCGCGCTCGCCTATCTTCTGCAATGGGGCGTCCCGACGCCGCTTGCCTTCGTGCTCGCCATCATCATCGGCGCGGCCCTCGGCTCGATTGCCGGCATCTTGCGCGCCTATTTCGACGTTCCGTCATTCGTCGGCACGCTCGGGCTGTGGAGTGCGCTGCGTGGCACGGCGCTGTTCATGACGGATGCACTTCCGGTGTCGATCGGTCGCAACGATATCGTCGACATGCTCGATCGCCCCGTGCTTGGCGTACCGCCGGCCGCGATCATCATGCTCATCCTTTTCGCCGTCTTTGCCTTCGTCAGCCGCAAGACCGCATTCGGCCGTTCGGTCTACGCCATCGGCGGCAATCCGCAGGCGGCGTTCCTGTCGGGCATCAATGTCGCGCGCATCCGGGTCCAGCTTTTCGCGATCGCCGGCGCCATGGCCGCCGTGTCCGGCATCCTCCTCCTGTCCCGCCTCGGCTCGGGCAACGCGACGGCGGCGAGCGGGCTCGAGTTCGACGTGATCGCGGCGGTTGTGGTCGGTGGCACCGCGTTATCGGGCGGCCGCGGCTCCATGCTTGGTACGTTGCTCGGCGTGCTGGTGATCACGCTCATCGGCAACGGCCTCGTCCTGCTCGGCATCAATCCGTTTTTCCAGCAGGTCGTACGCGGTCTCATCATCGTCGTTGCCGTTCTCGCCAATATTCAGGCGATCAAGCGCGGCGCGGCGCGCAACAAGGGCTGAGGCGCGCCATGGCGATAATCGATATCGGCAAGGGCGATCTCTCGGCGCGCATCGCCACGGCCGGCGGCCTCGTGCTCGGGCTGTGGTGGCACAGGGATGGGGCATCGGTTCCCCTGTTGCGGCCAGCACCCGGGGATGATGCCGACGCGCTTGCTTCCGGCTGCTACCCGCTCGTTCCCTTCGGCAACCGGGTGCGCGGCAATGCTTTCCGCTTCGAAGGACGGGACTACCGCTTTCAGCCGAACACCGATTGGGACCCGCATTATCTGCATGGTGAAGGCTGGCAGGCCGACTGGTCGGTTCTGCAGCACGGCGCGGATGCGGTTACGCTCTCCTTCGCGCATCTGAGCGGCAAGGGTACGCCATATCGGTATGAGGCGCAGCAGCGCTTCGCCGTAAACGATGGGGCCTTCGTGCTCGGCTTGTCGGTGACGAACCGCGGCGATGCGGCGCTGCCCTTCGGGCTCGGTTGGCACCCGTACTTCCCGATGACGCCGGAAACGACATTGCTGGCGCCCGCCACCCGGTACTGGACGGAGGTAGAAGGCTGGCTGCCCGGCGAGGCCGTGGATATCCCGGAAGATGTCGATTTCCGCTCGCCGCGTTCCCTGCCGCATCGCTGGGTAAACAACGGTTTCGAAGACTGGTCGGGCGAGGCACGTATAGACTGGCCGGAGCGCGCGACGCAGCTGTCGCTCAGCGCCGATCCGCTGTTTCGCCATGCTTTCGTCTTCGTGTCCGATACCGGTTTCGATCCGGCCTTCCAGCGCGACTATTTCTGCTTCGAGCCGATGTCACATCTTGCCGACGGCCAGAACATGCCGGGGCTCGGCGACCTTAAAGTGCTCCGCCCGGGAGAGACATTGTCCGGCAGCGTGCGCCTGACGCCGACCAGGCTGGCCTGAAACGAAACGACGATTTGCCGAAGACCGGCAGGAGATGGCGCGATGCCGCAAGAGACAAGCTACGATTACATCATCGTCGGGGGCGGCAGCGCGGCCTGTGTCGTCGCCGCACGGCTTGTGAAGGAGGCTCGCGCCCGCGTGCTCCTGCTCGAGCGCGGTCCGCGCAAGGCCAATCCCATCATGCACTTTCCGGCCGGCTACATGAAGTTTCTGGCCAAGGACACCTATCTCGCCATGCACCAGACCGAACCGCAGCCGCAGCTGGGCGGTCGTGGTCCGATCGTGCCGCAGGGCAAGGTTCTCGGCGGTGGCAGCACGGTGAATGCGATGGTCTACATGCGCGGGCAGGCGGCCGACTATGATAGATGGAATAACTCAATCACCGCGCCGGGCGCGGAAAACGACGGCGCCTGGTCCTACCGGGACATGCTGCCCTATTTCAAGGCGCAGGAGGATAACGATCACCTGGCCGGCGAATTCCACGGCGTCGGCGGGCCGCTCAAGATTTCCGATCTCGGCCACACCAGCCAGATGACCCGCGCCTATATCAAGACGCTGCAAACCATGGGCATCCCCTGGAACCCGGATTTCAACGGGGCCGGGCAATTCGGCGTCGGCATGATGCAGCATACCATCGACTGGCAGACCCGCCGGCGGTGCAGTGCCGTCGACGCCTTTCTGGCACCTGTCATGGACGACCCTCTGCTGACCATCGAAACCGAAGCGACGGTGACGAAACTTCTCTTGCAGAACGACGCGGCGACCGGCGTCGAATATATCCAGCGCGGTGTAACGCGACGCGCCGAGGCGGGCATCGAGGTCATCCTCGCCGCGGGCGCCTACCAGACACCGAAACTCCTCATGCTGTCGGGCATCGGCCCCGAAGCGGAGCTGGCGCGCCACGGCATTCGCACCGAGATCGCCCTGCCGGGGGTCGGCCAGAACCTTCAGGACCATTACGAGTGCCCGGTCGTGGCGACGACCAAGGGTGCTTTCGGTTACTACGGTCAGGATCGCGGTTGGCCGATGATCAAGGCCGGCCTGCAGTATCTGCTGTTCAAGTCCGGCCCGGTGACCACAACGGGCGTCGAGACCTGCGCATTCTACGATCCCGACGGCAACAATGCCGAGCCGACCATCCAGATGTTCTGCGTGCCGACGGTCTATCTCGACCGCGACGTGATGGGGACCGATCCGGGCCACGGCGTCACCATCAATTCGCTTCTGCTTCGGCCGAAGGCGCGTGGCAGCGTGACGCTGACTTCCGCTGATCCTCTGCGCAATCCCGTGGTCAGCACCGGCATCTTCAACCATCCCGATGACCTGCGCCTGACGGTCAAGAGCTTCCGGTTCGCCCGTACGGTTCTGGATGCGTCTCCGATGCGTGAGCTGATCGAGCGAGAGATTTTTCCCGGTGCGGACGTGACCAGTGATGAAGCCATCGCCGAACATTGCCGGCGTACGGTCAAGACCGGATACCACCCCGTCGGCACCTGCCGCATGGGTCATGACGGTGACGAGATGGCGGTTCTCACGCCGCGGCTGACCGTGCGCGGCGCCGCGAGGCTTCGCGTCATCGACGCATCGATGATGCCCACCATCGTGAGCGGCAATACCAATGCGGCGGTGCTGGGCGCTGCCGCCAAGGCCGCGGACCTCATCCTCGAACGCGCAGCCTAGAGCACCGGAGGGCGATCCTATGAAGATCACCAAGCTGACCACCTACATCGTCCCGCCGCGCTGGCTGTTCCTCAAGATCGAGACGGATGAGGGCATCGTCGGCTGGGGCGAGCCGGTCGTGGAAGGCCGGGCGCTGACGGTGGAGGCGGCGGTGCACGAGCTGGCCGACTACCTGATCGGCAAGGACCCGCTGATGATCGAAGATCACTGGCAGGTCATGTATCGCGGCGGCTTCTATCGCGGCGGCGCCATTCACATGTCGGCGCTTGCGGGCATCGACCAGGCGCTCTGGGACATCAAGGGCAAGGCCTATGGCCAGCCGGTCCACGCCCTGCTCGGGGGACAGGTGCGCGATCGGATCAAGGTTTACAGCTGGATCGGCGGCGACCGCCCCGCGGATGTCGCCAGGAACGCGCGCGATATCGTGGCCAGCGGGTTCAAGGCCCTCAAGTTGAATGGCGCGGAAGAAATGCAGATCGTCGACAGCAACGACAAGATCGATGCGATCGTCGCGACCATCGGCACGGTGCGTGACGCGGTTGGCCCGCATATCGGTATCGGTGCCGATTTCCACGGCCGCGTACACCGCCCCATGGCCAAGGTTCTGGCCAAGGAACTCGAACCGTTCAGGCTGATGTTCATCGAGGAGCCGGTGCTTTCGGAAAACCGCGAAGCGCTGAAGGAGATCGCCAACCACTGCTCGACGCCGATCGCGCTTGGCGAACGGCTCTACTCGCGCTGGGATTTCAAATCCGTACTGGCCGACGGCTATGTCGATATCCTCCAGCCCGACCTTTCCCATGCCGGCGGCATCACGGAATGCCGCAAGATCGCGGCGATGGCCGAAGCCTATGACGTGGCACTGGCGCCCCATTGCCCGCTGGGGCCGATCGCGCTCGCCGCCTGCCTGCAGATCGATGCCGTCTCCTACAATGCCTTTATTCAGGAGCAGAGTCTCGGCATCCACTACAACAAGGGCAACGACATTCTGGACTATATCTCCAACAAGGAGGTGTTCCAGTATGCCGACGGTTTCGTGTCGATTCCGCAAGGGCCGGGCCTTGGCATCGAGGTGGACGAGGCCTACGTCATCGAGCGGGCAAAGGAAGGGCACCGCTGGCGCAACCCCGTCTGGCGTCATGCCGATGGCAGCGTCGCCGAGTGGTAGGAGAAGTTTATGGCCGGACGTCTTGAAGACAAGCGCATCGTCATCACCGGCGCCGCACAGGGCATCGGCCTCGCCATGGCCGAGGCGTTCCTTGCCGAAGGTGCCGCCCTTTTCCTGATCGACCGCGACGGAGACCTCCTGGCCCAGGAAGCCGCAAGGCTTGGAGCCGAGGCTCGCCGGATCGGGATCATGGCGGCTGATATCACCGATGCGGAGGCGATGGAGCTGGCGGTCGCAACGGCGGACAAGGAGATCGGGCAACCGAATACCCTGGTCAACAATGCCGGCGTCAACGTCTTTTCAGAACCGTTGAAGATGAGCGATGCGGACTGGCAGCGCTGCTTCGACATCAATCTCAAGGGGGCATGGAACTGCAGCAGGGCCGTGCTGCCGGGCATGATCGGACAGGGCGGCGGCGTCATTCTCAACATTGCCTCGACGCACGCCTTCACGATCATTCCGCATACATTCCCCTATCCCGTCGCCAAGCATGCCCTTCTCGGCATGACGAAAGCGCTCGGCCTGGAATATGCGGGGCAGGGCGTGCGGGTGAATGCGCTCGCGCCCGGCTATGTACGCACGCAGAAGGTCATCGACTACTGGAACAGCTTTCCCGATCCCGTCGCGGCCGAGGCCGAGACGATGAAGCTCCATCCCGGCGGCCGGATCGCGACACCGGAAGAGATTGCCATGGCCGCGCTCTTCCTCGTCTCGGACGAGTGCCCCTTCATCAATGCCACCTGCCTGACCGCGGACGGTGGATTGACCGTGCTGCATCATCCGGTATGAGAGCCGCGCGTCTAGGCGTAGACGCGATCGCTGGTGCCTGCCTTCACGACGTAGCCCGGCGTGGCGTGGCCGAGCAGGGCGGGAAGCCCGCCTGAAAGCCCGATCAGCGCCGGAAGGTCGCCCCCCGTGTCGATGCCGCAATTGTGGAACATGTGCACGAGATCCTCAGTACACACATTGCCCGTCGCGCCAGGCGCATAGGGGCAGCCGCCGATGCCGCCCAATGCGGAATCGAAGCTGCGGATGCCGGCATCATAGGCGGCAAGCGCGTTGGCAAGCCCCAAATCCCTCGTGTTGTGCAGGTGCAGCGTCAACGGCAGGTCGGGGTGATGCCGGAAGATGGTCGTCGTGAGCTCGCCGACCTGGCGAGGATTGGCGACGCCAATCGTATCGGCGATGGTGATGCCCTCGATGCCCATCTCGCGGTAGGTGTCGATGGCCCACAGCACCCGCTCCACCGGTTGGCGGCCCTCAAAGGGGCAGCCGAAGGTCGTGGCGATCGTGCCGTTCACAAAGATGCCGCTGCCGGCAATCACGGTCATGATCTCCCGGAACTGGGCCAGCGACTGGTCGCAGGTCATCCGCATATTCGCGAGATTGTGGCGCTCTCCGATCGACATGACGAGGTTCACCTCGTCCACGACGCTTTGCAGCGCGCGCTCGGCGCCGCGCACATTCGGCACGAGCGCAGTGTATCGTACGCCCGGTACGCGCTTTATGCCCCGCAGCACATCGGCCGCGTCGCGCAGGTTCGGGATCGCTTTGGGCGAGACAAAGGAGGAAACTTCCAGGCGCCGGATACCTGTGCGCGACAGGCCGTCGGCAAGGCGGATTTTTTCCTCTGTCGGAACGAAATCCGGCTCATTCTGGAAGCCGTCCCGCAGGACGACTTCATTGATCTCCACCCGATCCGTTTTCGCTGACATGTCCGCACCTCTGGTTTCAATCGCCATGCCGCCTAGCACGCTGCATCAAAGGTATCAATAAAAATCTAAACTGATGCATCAGAGAAAATATTTTGATTGCGGCTTCGCGTAGAGCGTCGTATAGATCCTGTGATGCCTTATCTGATGCATCACAGCATGGAGCATGTGGCCGTGACCGCGGCCTGGAGGAACAATGTCTCAGTCCGCAGACCACATTCACATCAAAGACCTTGTCGACCGGGCGCGCAGGGCGCAGGCCATCCTGAACGGCTACAGCCAGGAGCAGGTCGACCTGATCGCCGGTGCCATCGTCTATCACCTGTCGCGCCCCGAACTGGCAACGATGATCGCCGAGATGGCCTATGATGAAACGAAGATGGGCCTTGTCGAAAGCAAGCGTGCCAAGCTTACCCACAAGATGCCGGCGATCTTCCACGATATCCGCGCGGAAAAGACCGTCGGCATCATCGAGCGCGACGAGGAAAACGGCATCACCACCATAGCCAAGCCCTATGGGGTCATTGCGGCGCTCGTGCCGAGCACCAATTGCGAGGCGACGCCGATCTTCAAGTCCGTTCTGGGTATTCGCGCCCGCAACGCCGTGATCTGCGCGCCGCATCCGGCGAGCAAGAAGACGACCATCTTCGTGGTGGATATCATCCGCCAGATTCTTCGCGCGCTCAATGCTCCGGAAGACCTGGTCCAGTGCATCGCCGCGCCGTCCAAGGCGCTCGCGGCCGAACTCATGGCTCAGTGCGACGTCACCATGGCGACGGGCTCGGGCGATATGGTGGCGGCGGCCTACTCGTCCGGCAAGCCGGCCTATGGCGTCGGCGTCGGCAACGCCGCCGTGATCATCGACGAGACGATCGATCTGGCGGAAACCGCATCCAAGATCAGGATCGGCAAGACCGGTGACAACGCCTCGGGCTGCTCGGCGGAGAACTCTATCATCGTCCAGGCGTCCGTCTACGAGGGCTTCCTGCGCGCGCTCGAAAAGGAGGGGGCCTATATCGCAACGGCCGAAGAAAAGGCCAGGCTCCAGACCGTGCTCTGGGAAAACGGCCACGTCTCTCGCAAGGTCGTTGCCCGTCCGGTCGGCGAAATCGCGGGGCTTGCCGGTATCGACGTACCGGCGGACCGCAAGTTCATCGTGGTGGAAGAGCAGGGCGCCGGTGCCGACTATCCGTTCTCCGGCGAAAAGCTTAGCCTTGTCCTCACCTGCTACAAATACGACGCCTTCGACGACGCCATCGCGCTGGTCAACGCCATCACCGGCTATTCGGGTGCCGGCCATTCCTGTGGCATTCATTCCAATGATCCCGAGCGCATCTTGAAGCTCGGCCTCGAAACGAAGACCTCGCGGGTCATCGTGCGCCAGTCGCACGGTGTTGCGAATTCGGGCAGCTGGTCCAACGGCCTGGCGAAGACCTTCTCGCTCGGCTGCGGCAGCTGGGGCGGGAACTCCGTATCCGAGAACGTCACCCAGAGGCACTATTACAACACGACGCGCATCGCCGAACCGCTTGACCGATCGGCGCCTGACGACCAGGCTATCTACGGCCCCCTGCTCGGGAAGATCGCCGCCGTGCGTATCGCAGCGGGAGCCTGAACGACGATGAAGTTCGCTGTTCGCCCACAGCTCCATGGCTACGACACCTTCGCCGCCTTCACCGAAGCCCATACCGTCACGGAACGGGATCTGATCTTCACGCAACGCGTCCTGCATGACGCCTTCATGAAGGATACGCCGGCGCAAACCTTGTTCTATGACGACTTCTGTGGCGGCGAGCCGACGGATGTCGCAGTAGACGAAATGCTTCGTGCTATCCGCAAGCTCGGGTTCGAGCGTCTCATCGCCATCGGCGGCGGCTCCATCCTCGATTGTGCGAAGGTGCTGGCGCTGGATTCGGATAAGACCGTGGCTGGCCTTTTCGCGGCCGGTGTGCAGCCAGGCCGCAAGGCGGGCCTTCTCCTGATCCCGACGACGTGCGGTACGGGTTGCGAAGTTACCTGCGTTTCGGTCTTCGATTTTCCGTCCATCGGCAGCAAGATCGGCAAGGGTTTCGACGCGGGTTTTGCAGACCACGCCGTCCTGATCGACGAGCTCCTGTCGAAGATTCCCTATCATGTCTTTGCGACATCCTCGGCCGACGCGCTCGTGCACGCCTTGGAAATCTATCTCGCGCCGCGCGCCAGCGCCTATACGGACATGTTCTGCATGGCGGCCATACGCGCGATCCTGCAGGGCTACATGCGCATCGTGCAACATGGTCGCGATGTCATCCAGCAGGACGCCAAGGCATATCTGACCGCCAGCAACATGGCGGGCATCGCATTGGCAAACGTGCTGGCCGGCGGCGTTCACGCGATCGCGATGCATTTCGGCAGCGCGCATCACGTGCCGCACGGCGAGGCGACACGGCTTTTCCTGCCGCCGGTCTTCAAGATCTATTATGAGAAGGCCCCGGACGGAAAGATCGCCGATATCGCGCGCCTGATCGAGGATGTCGTGGGCGTAAGCGATGGCGGCAATCCCTTCGATGCGCTCGATGCGCTTCTTGCCGCAGTGGTGCCGACACGGCGGCTTGGCGAATACGGCATGACCGCCGGTGACGCGGGCCGGTACGCCGACAAGGTGATCGAAACACAGCAGCGATTGCTGGTGAACAACTATGTTCCGCTTTCGGCGCAGGATATAGCGAGGGTATATAGCGAACTCATGTGACGAGGCCCTACGGTGTCCAGAGGGAAGACGATGACGCGAAACTATTCCGACAAGGCGTATGAAACGCTGCGGGACAGGATCATCAATGGTGGTCTGCGTCCGTCGGCTCCCCTCGACATTCACCGCATCGCCAGTGAATTCGAAATGAGCATCACGCCGGTACGCGACGCGATCAAGCGGCTGGAAGCCG
The DNA here is from genome assembly GCF_009826875.1 of Shinella sp. AETb1-6. Classification (NCBI taxonomy): domain Bacteria; kingdom Pseudomonadati; phylum Pseudomonadota; class Alphaproteobacteria; order Hyphomicrobiales; family Rhizobiaceae; genus Shinella; species Shinella sp. AETb1-6. The sequence goes on from NZ_WUMM01000005.1 coordinate 133,156, forward strand.
ACGGGCTGGTCGAGGTCATTCCGCGCTCGGGGACGTTTGTGCGCCATTTCACGATCCAGGACCTCATCAAGGGGTACGAACTGGTCGAGGCGCTCGATGGCATGGCGGGATATTTGCTGGCCGAACGTGTCGCCGCCGGCGACGTCGATGGACAGGAACTGGAAGGGCGTCTGACGCCGCTGGTCGACAGGATGGAGGAGAACCTGGACCGCGACCAGGCGCGGATATGGGCGGAGTTGGACGGGCAATTCCACCAGATCATCTTCGACATGTCCGAAAACGCGCTGATCGCCAGCAGCTATTATTCGGTCCGCGACCAGATGAAATCGGTGCTGTCCTTTGTCAGCCCGATTTATGTCGACCGGGCGAATTCCGTCCGGGAGCACCGGTTGATCATCGCGGCCATCGCGGCCGGTAACAGCGAGAAGGCACGCAAGCTTTGCCAGGATCACCGCCATCTGGTGCGCGAGATCCTTAAGAAGCTGCTGCTTCAGATGTAGAGACGGGTCGGGGGGCGTATGAGGAAGACAGTCGGGCAGCCGGAATGGTGCATCGCGCGGTGCGCCGCAGGCAGCAATATCCGCCGGCCGTTCGGCCAGACAAACCGGTTCGGCGTCGTTCGTCGAACCACCTGATCGGCACCCCTGAGGGGATGTCCGTTCGACCGGGCAAATCGGTTTCATGGCAGCGACACCTGTGATGCAGGTGTGCATGACCCACTGTTGCCGCTGACAGGTCGACCTTCGGGAGGGGAGCCCGAAAACACCATCTATCGGTTCGTGACAACAAGTGGAGGATAGTCATGAAAGTTCGCAATCTCGTCACTGCTCTGGTCGTTTCATTGTGCGCCAGTTCCGCAGCCGCCCAGCAGTTTCAGATCTCGCACAGTGCGGCCGTGGGCAATCCCAAGGACACCGCGTCCCTCAAGTTCGCGGAACTCGTCAAGGAGCGCACCGACGGGCGCATAACCGTCGATGTCGGTACCAGTTCGCAGTTTGGTGACGACGCAGAGAGCATCACCAACATCCGCCTGGGGACCATCGCATTCTCGGCGAACGCGCAGGGCGCGACATCGGGCGCGGTTCCCGAGATCGGGCTTCTCGGTCTGCCCTTCCTGTTCCAGAGCCTCGAGCAGGCCGAAACCGTGATGGATGGCCCGGTCGGCGACAAGATCGCCGCGGCGGCCGAAAAGCAGGGCATCCTGGTTCTAGCGTGGTGGAACAACGGCATTCGCGAAACGTCGAACTCCAGCAAGCCCATCCTGGCTCCGGGCGATCTCGCCGGTCTGAAGATCCGCACGCCGCCGGATCCGATGACCATCGACATCTTCGAGGCGCTCGGCGCGTCGCCCACCCCCATGGCCTTCTCCGAACTCTACATCGCGCTCCAGCAGAAGGTGGTCGACGGTCAGGAAAACCCGCTGATCAACATCTACTCCTCGAAGCTCTACGAGGTTCAGCCCTATATCAGCCGCACCAACCACAAATTCGAATCCACGCCGTTCCTCGCTTCGAAGATCGTCTTCGATTCGCTTTCGCCTGAGGATCAGGACATCATTCGCAAGGCCGCCGTCGAGGCAGGCGAGCTGAACCGCAAGATGGTTCGCGAGCAGAGCGAGGAACTTTATGCCAAGCTGCAGGAGGCAGGCGTGACGTTCAACGATGTGGACCCTGCACCGTTCATTTCCGCGACACAGCCGGTCTACGAGAAGTGGCGTGCGCAATATCCGGAACTTGTCGACGAGCTGGTCGCGGCGGCAAGGCAGGCGGCGGCGCAATAATGGGGCTGGCCAACTCCCCCCTCTATGACGTCAAGGCGGGTCCGTCCGCCTTGCGCGTCTCCAACATGGCAGGCCTCGTCATCGACTACCTCGCCATCGCGATTTCCGTCGGCTCCATCGTCGTCATCTTCCTGGCGCTGATGGCCGAGGTTGTCGTGCGCTACTTCACCTCCGCGGGCCTCGGCTGGCCCAACGAGGTGCCCAACCTGCTCTTCCCATGGCTCATCATGGGCGGTATCGTCATCGGCGCGCAGCGCGGCAGCCATATCGCCGCCGAAGCCATCCGCAGCTTCCTCAGCACCGAACAGCTGCGCAAGCTCCTCATGCTGTTGCATGCGATGGTCGCCGTCGCGTTCTGCTATCTCGCGTGGCTTTCGCTGCAGGTCATCGCCATCACCAAGGCGCAGGTCTTCCCGATGACCGGGCTGGGACAGGCCTGGGCCTATTCGGCCCTGCTCTTCGGCTTCGGCGGTATCGCGCTCGCCTCGCTCGTCAACATCGTGCGGGTCGCCTTTGCGCAGGACCCGCAGTCCCTGAACCAAACCGATCCGGAGCACGCGCCATGACTGCGATCATGCTCGCCGTTTTCGCGGTCCTGCTGGCGCTTTCCATGCCGGTCGGATACGCCCTCATCATCGCCTCGGGCGGCGCCATCCTGTGGCATGGTGGAACGCCCACGGTGCTTGCCGTCGTCAAGCTGTTCCAGCCGACCCAGAGCTTCCCGCTGCTGGCCATTCCTTTCTTCATCCTTGCCGGCTCGCTGATGATGTCCGGCACGCTCGGCCAGAAGCTCGTCCAGCTCGCCGCCGCCCTCGTCGGTCGCTTCCATGGCGGCATGGGACAGGTCACCGTCGTCGGCTCCACCATCTTTGGCGGCGTTTCCGGCTCGGCAGTGGCGGAAGCTTCCGCCCTCGGCTCCATGCTCATCCCGTGGCAGAAACGTGAAGGCTATCCGGCCGGCTTTGCCGCCGCTGTGACCGCATCCTCGGCCACGATCGCCGGCCTCATCCCGCCGTCGATCCCGCTCATCCTCTATTCGACGGTCGCCAATGTCTCGATTGCGGCCCTGTTCACCGCAGGCATCCTGCCCGGCCTGATGCTCGCCGCCGGGATGATGCTGGTCTGCTACCTGTCCGGCCGTATCCGTAATTTTCCGCGGCTCACCGACCGCTCGCAGTTCCCGCCCTTCGGCAGGCTGTTCGTCTCGGCTCTGCCCGCGCTCGCCATGCCACTCTTCATCGTGCTTCTTCTGCGCGCCGGCATCGCGACGCCGACCGAGGTCAGCGTCATCGCGGTGTTCTATGCACTCGTCGTCAGCGCCGTCGTCTACCGTGACCTGACCCTCAAGAGCATCTACGCCGCGCTGATCGGGACCGTCGTCACGACAGGCATCGTCATGCTGGTCATCACCGCTTCCAGCCTCGTCGGCCACGTGCTGATCACGGAGCGAGTTCCCACCATCGTGGCACAATGGGCGCAGCAGACGCTGGGCACGATGATCCTGATCATCCTCATGATGAACATCATCATGCTGGTGGTGGGCATGTTCCTCGACCTGCCTGCAGCGATTCTGCTGCTGGGCCCGACCTTCGTGGCCATCGGCCAGACGATCGGCCTGGATCCGATCCAGCTCGGTATCATGATCTGCATCAACCTGTCGATCGGCCTATTCACTCCGCCCATCGGCACCACGCTGTTCATCGGCGCGGCCATAGCACGCGTCCCCATCGGCGCCGTCGTGCGCGAGCTCTGGCCCTTCTACCTCGTTGCAGCCCTTGCCCTTGGCCTCATTTCCTACGTCCCGGCCCTGACCATCTATTGAGGATGGATGTCTGTCGGCCGCGTCCCCCCGGGCGCGGCCGGAAATGCTAGCGCAGGACGGGCTCGCCATCGCTGGCGAAGCGGATCCGGCAGCCGAGCCCCTCGAGAAGGCCGCGCGCCTGGTGATCGAAGCTCCGGCCCTGCTCACGGATCCAGTCGGAGAACAGCCGCACATTGCGCCTGTTGACGTGGCGGGGCGGGCAGGCGATCCAGTAGGCGGGAAACTCCACGACATCGAAGGCGGTCGAGAGCGGGACGAGCGTGCCGCGCTCGAGATCTCCCTGGGCGAGGGTGGCGGAATCGAGCACCACGCCCGCGCCGTCGCGGGCAAGCTGGATGGCCATTGACGACCGGTCGAAGCGCAGCGGTGCCTGCTCCATCGGCGGGTCGATGCCATGCACCAGCAGCCAGGCGTCCCATTGATAGAGCGTCTTCACCGAATGGATCAGCCGTGCATGGGCGAGAAGACCGGCCGGATCCGTATCGTCGGCCGCCAGCCGCTCGCGATAGGCCGGGCTGCACATCGGCAGGAAGAAATCGTTGATGATGCACTCGGTATGCAGGCCCTCCCAGGCGCCTGCGCCGTATCGCATGTCGAGATCGATCGCCTCCGTTTCGAAGTCGGAGAAATCGGGCGTGGCATCGACGCGAATACCCCAGTCGGGATTGGCGTCGAGGAAATGCTTGAGGCGCGGCGTCAGCCAGCGGACGGCAAAGCTGGGGCTGGAACGCACCGTCAGCTGCCGGTTGTTGCGCTGGCGCAGGACCACGGCCCGGGCGCCCCGGATCATGCGGAATGCATTGGTCGTCGCCTGGAAAAGCGTCTCGCCGTCGAGCGTCAGGCTCAGGCGTCGGTCCTTGCGGCGAAACAGGCGCACACCCCACTGCTCCTCGAGCTGCTTGAGCTGCTGGCTGACGGCGGCGGCGGACACACCGAGTTCGGCAGCGGCCAGTGACACGCGCCCCGTGCGGGCGACGGCCTCGAAATAGGCAAGTGAATTCAGATTGGGATTGATGGCCACGCCGGTCTCCGCATGATATGCGACGCGCCGGAGTCAATCCGGCGCGTCGCCCGCCAATGGGCTGCGGCGTGCCGTGGATGTCAAGAGACGCCGTTGAGACGGCGATAGGCGGCGATGACCTTGCTGTCATCGGCAAGACCATTGCCGCTGCCGCTTTCGGCAAGGAACATCTGGTGAGCGGCGGCGGCAAGCGGCAGCCCCATGCCGGCCGAACGCCCGGCGGAAAGCGCGATGCCGAGATCCTTGACGAAGATATCGACCGCGCTCGTTACGGGCGGGGTTTCCATCAGCATGCGCGGGCCGCGGTCCTTCAGCATCCAGCTTGAGGCCGCCGAGCCGGAGACGATCTCCAGGAGCGTGGCGACGTCGACGCCAGCCTTTTCGCCCAGCGCCAGCGCCTCCCCGGCCGCGGCGAGGTGTACGCCGCAGAGAAGCTGGTTGATTGCCTTGACCACCGCACCCTGCCCGACCTTCGGGCCGCAATGGTAGAGCTTGTCGCCCATGGCGCGAAGGATCGGAGCGGCGGCGTCGAAGTCGTCCTGCGGCGCACCCACCATGATGGTCAGCGTCGCCGCCTTCGCGCCGACGACACCGCCGGAGACCGGGCAGTCGACAAGCCGCTTGCCGTTTGCCCGGATCTCTTTTTCCAGTGCCGTGACCTCGTCCGGCGGGCAGGTCGCCATCAGACAGACATGCGCGCCCGCGGGAAGTGCGGCGAGCGCCCCGGCCTCGATCAGCACGGTCCGCGCCTGCGCGGCATTGACCACCATCAGAATCAGCGCATCGGCGTGCTGGCAGGCCGATGCGAGGCTTTCGGGGCGCATCCCGCCGGCCGCTGCGAGCGCGTCCATGGCCTGCGGTCGCGTATCAAAGCCATGGACAGAGTACCCGGCCTTGACCAGGTTGGTGGCCATGGGCAGGCCCATGGAGCCTAGCCCGACAAAGGCGATGGTCTTGCTCATGCTATCCTCAATAGATTGTGAGTGCTGGAACGTATGACATCAATATCAGCACGATGAACGCGACCAGATAGAAAGGCCAGAGCTCCTTGACGACAGCGCCGATCGGAACGCGTGCTATGGCCGCGCCGATGAACAGCGTGGTGCCGATGGGCGGAGTGAAGAGGCCGATCGACAGGTTGATGCATACCATCACGCCGAGCTGGATCGGATCCATGCCGATGGCGTGTCCGATGGCCACGAAGGTCGGCCCCAGCAACAGGATCGCTGCAGGCAGGTCGAGGAACATGCCGACCACCAGCATGATGATGTTCATCATGAGGATGATCAGAATGGCATTGACCAGCGTGTCTTGCGCCCACTGCGCCACGATGGTGGGAACCCGCTCGGTGATGAGAACGTGTCCGACCAGGCTCGAAGCGGTGATGACCAGCATGACGATGCCGGTGGTAATCACGGTTCCCACCAGTGCCTCGTGCAGGCGCGCCCAGGTCAGGTCGCGGTAGATGATGACGCTGACGACCAGTGCATAGAACACCGCGATGACGCTGACCTCGGTCGGCGTGGCGATGCCGGCGCGCAGCAGCACGACGATGAAGAACGGCATCAGGAGCGCGGGCAGGGCAGAAAGGATCGATTTGCCAATGGAGCGCAGATGTGTCTGGTCGGTAAGCCGTGGAAAATTACGGATACGGCCGGACAGGTAGCAGACCACCATCATGCCGGCGGCGAGCATCAGGCCGGGCAGGACGGCGGCCGAGAACAGTGCCGCGATGGAGGCGTTGGAGACGGTGGAATAGAGGATGAGCGGGATCGACGGCGGAATGAGGCCCGCGATCGTCGAGGACGAGGCTGTGACGGCGGCGGCAAAGCCGGCCGGATAACCTTCGCGCTTCTGCCACGGGATGAGCATGGAACCGAGGGCGGAGGCTTCCGCCACAGCGGACCCGGAGACGCCGCCAAATATGGTGGAGCCGACGACGGTGACCTGGCCCATGCCGCCATGGAAGCGGCCGACGAGAGCGGCGGCGAATTGCACGAGCTTCTGGCCGAGCGTACCCGACATCATCAGCGAGCCGGAGAGGATGAAGAAGGGAATGGCCAGCAGAGGGAAGCTCTGGGTCGGCTGGAACAGCTTGACGACGGCAAGCACTGTCGGCGTTCCGCCGTTGAAGAGAATGGCCGTACCGGCGGCGATGATCAGGGCATAGCCGACGGGCACGGACAGGGCCAGAAGGACGGCGAAAATGCCGGTCATGACGGCGGTCATGTCATATGCTCCGTTTCCGTCTGGTGGACGAGGCGCGGATCCGCTGCATAGGCCACCCGAATGAGATTGACGACGGCCGCCAGCGCGATGCCGCCGAAACCGAAGAGAAGAGAACTGTACGCCCAGGCCTGACCAAATCCGGTCATGGGGAAGACCTGGACCCTCGTGATCTGGATGACCTGCAGCGAAAGCCAGGCGAGATAGGCGAACGAAATGGCCACGAGCAGGTTGATGCCCATCAGCAGAAGGCCCAGCTTCGCCGCGTCAAGCATGGAGCGCAGTGCTTCGGCCGCGATGTGGGCTCCGCGCTGCGCGCCCACGACGATGCCGCCCATGATGAGCCACGGAAAGAGCAAGCTGGGCACTTCGTTTGGCCAGCCGAGGCCGGCAGAGGTGAAATAGCGCACGACGACTTCCGCCATCAGCGCAAGGAAGATGACGACGACCGCGGAGACGGCAATGAGGATCGCAATCCGGTCGAGGACCTCGCCGATCAGATTCGCAAAGCGCAAGGCGGGAGAACCCGCCTTGCCATCGGTTGCCCGAACAGGAGCCGCCGTCATCACTTGGCGGCTTCCTTGGCCGCTGCGATGAGTTCGTCGACGAGTTCCGGGTACTGGGCGCGCCACTTTTCGTAGACCGGCTGCGTGGCCGCGACGAACGGTGCGGGATCGACCTCGTTGAACTTGATGCTAGCGGCCTCAAGCGTGGTGCGCAGTTCGGTCGACTGGTCGCGCACCATCTTTCGGTTCAGTTCTCCAGCTTCCTTCGCGGCCGCGCGGACGATTTCCTGGTCTTCGGCGGAGAGACCGTCAAAGACGATCTTCGACGCCAGAAAGGGGGTCGCCTCGTACTTGTGGTTTGTCATCGAGATGAAAGGCTGAACTTCATGCAGTTTCGACGAATAGATGTTGATCAGCGGGTTCTCCTGACCGTCAACCACGCCCTGCTGGAGCGCGATGTAAAGCTCTGAGAAGGCCATGGGAGTCGGTGACGCGCCAAGCGCTTCGAAAATGTCGATGGTCATCGGATCCGGCGGCGTGCGGATCTTCATACCCTTCAGGTCATCCGGCGCCACGATCGGCTTCTTGGAGTTGGACACTTCGCGAATGCCGTTGTTCCACCAACCCAGAACGACCAGGCCCTGCTTTTCGGCCGCCGCGGCGATCTTGTCGCCGACAGGGCCGTCCATCACGGCTTCGGCCTGCTCGAGATTCTGGAAGAGGAACGGCAGCCCCAGTAGCGCGATCTCAGGCACAACGGCTGAGGTGGTGCCCTGAGAATTCGCCGAGAACGCAATGGTGCCGAGGCGCATGTTGGTGATGGTCTCGGCGTCGTCGCCGAACTGTGCGGCACCGCCGACGTCGACCTGAAGGCGACCGCCCGACTTTTCCTTGACGATCTCGGAGAACTTCAGCGAGGCAGCATCCTTTGGATTGCCCGCGCCTGCATTGTGAGACAGCTGGAACGTCTGGGCATTGGCCGTGCTGGCGCACAACGCAAAGGCAACGGCGGTCAATAGATGGCGAAATTTCATGTCGCTCCTCCCTAGGGCGTGGGTTGTCTACGCGAAAGGGAAGCCTCCGACACTGCGTGATCTGCGATTGTTGATCTGCCGTCACAGTGGCGGCGGCGATCAGCCGGATCATGCAGCGGAACGTCCTCCTCGCCCGCTTCCATGAACCTCGCTCATCTGAACGAAAGCGTCATCTAAGTTTTTCTAAACAACTTGTTCGAATAACTTAATTGAAGGTCGTTTTTTTCCGCGGCAGTAGTGTCAGTCGTTGGCGCCGTGATTGCGTCGGACGACACGGGAGGAAGCATGACCATTCAGGCCACGGCGGCGACGCTGTCGAACATGAGCCTTGCGCGTCGCGCTTGGGAAATCCGCCGCAAGGCCATCCGCATGGGCGAGGTGCAGGGGCAGGGCTATGTCGGGCAGGCGCTCGGCATTGCCGACGTTCTCTCCGTCTCCTATTTCCACGCGCTCGCCTATCGGCCGAATGAACCCGAATGGGAAGGCCGCGATCGCTTTCTGCTGTCCATCGGCCACTACGCGATCGCCCTCTATTCGGCGCTGATCGAGGCCGGCATCCTGCCGGAGCAGGAATTGGAAACCTACGGGACCGATGACAGCCGCCTGCCGATGTCCGGCATGGCAGCCTATACGCCCGGCATGGAGATCACCGGCGGATCGCTCGGCCAGGGACTGGGCATCGGTGTCGGCATGGCGCTCGGCCTCAAAGCCAAGCAAAACCCGGCCTTCGTGTATAACCTGATGTCCGACGGCGAACTCGGCGAGGGCTCCACCTGGGAAGCCGCCATGTCGGCGGCCCATCACAAGCTGGACAATCTCGTCTGCATCGTCGATTTCAACGACCAGCAGGCCGACGGAAAGTCGACGGACATGCTGTGCTCCGAGCCGCTCGGCGACAAGTGGGCCTCCTTCGGCTGGCATGTCCAGCGTGTGGATGGCAACGACATCGCTGCGCTCGTCGCGGCTTTCGATGCGGCGCGAGACCTCAAGGAAGCCAAACCCCGCGTCATCATCTGCGACACGATCATGTGCAAGGGCGTGCCTTTTCTCGAACAGCGCGAGATCACGCATTTCGTGCGGGTCGAGGCGGACGAGTGGCAGAAGGCGCTCGCCGTTCTCGACGCGAACCGGCCGGAATGAGGGAGGATCACGCTATGAACGCCACGCATAAATACGACCCGCACCGCAAATGGGAAGCCCGCACGCCGCCGAAGCCCGGCGAAGGCGGACGCACGTCGGCAATGATCGCCTCCCTGGCCGCCGAAGGCTACGAGACGGTTTCCGCCCCCTTCGGCCACGCCCTGGTAGAGGAAGCGAAGAAGAACGACCGCATCGTCGGCCTCACCGCCGATCTTTCGAAATATACCGACCTCCATATCTTCGCCCAGGCTTTTCCCGAACGGTTCTACCAGATGGGCATGGCCGAGCAGGTGATGATTTCGGCCGCTGCCGGCATGGCGCGTGAGGGCTTCATACCCTTCGCCACCACCTATGCCGTCTTCGCCTCGCGCCGCGCCTATGATTTCATCGCCATGGCCATCGCCGAGGAGTATCTGCCGGTAAAGATCGTCTGCGCCCTGCCGGGCCTGACGACCGGCTACGGGCCCAGCCACCAGGCGACCGAAGACCTCGCGATCTTCCGCGGCCTGCCCAACCTGACGATCGTCGATCCGTGCGATGCCATCGATGTGATGGAAGCGGTTCCCGCCATTACGGCGCATGAAGGGCCGGTCTATATGCGCCTGCCGCGCGGCAAGGTACCGTCCGTCATCCGCCAGCATTGCCCGGACTACAAGTTCGAGCTCGGCAAGGCCAAGCTACTGCGAGACGGCAAGGACGTGCTCGTCATCGCTTCCGGCTTCATGACGATGCGCGCGCTTGATGCGGCCGTCGAACTGGAAGCGCAGGGCATATCCGCCGCCGTGCTGCATTGCCCGACGATCAAGCCGCTGGACACCGAGACGATCCTCGCGGAAGCCGGCAAGGGTGGACGTCTCGTCGTCGCGGCGGAAAACCACACGAAGGTCGGCGGTCTCGGCGAGGCGGTCGCATCGACGCTGCTGACGCATGGTGTGACACCGGCCTTCCGCATGATCGGCCTCCCGGACCAGTTCCTCGATGCCGGTGCGCTTCCGACCCTGCATGATCGCTACGGCATCTCGACCGCCGCCATGATCACGCAGATCCGCGGCTGGCTCTGACCTTCATTTCAACGAATTGCGCCCCGGCAGAAGGCCGGGCGCGGCTACCCAGGGAGAAACCTCATGGCCACTGCTCTGCTTCAGGGCAAATTCGCCGTCGTCACCGGCGCGGCATCCAAGCGCGGTCTCGGCAAGGCGACGGCGAAGCTCTTCGCCGAACACGGCGCGACCGTCGCGATCCTCGACCTCGACGAGGGGGCGGCGAAAGAGGCTGCCGCCGATCTCGGCCCGCAGCATATCGGCATGGCATGTAACGTCACCGATCTCGAAGGCGTTAAGAAAGTATTCGACGCGTTGGCCGCCAAGTGGGGCCGGATTGATATCCTCGTCAACAATGCCGGCATCACCCAGCCGCTGAAGATCATGGACATCGCGCCGAAGAACTACGATGCTGTCCTAGACGTGAACCTGCGCGGCACGCTTTACTGCAGCCAGGCGGTCATTCCGCACATGCGTTCACGCAAGGAAGGCAAGATAGTCAACCTGTCGTCGGTCTCCGCGCAGCGCGGCGGCGGCATTTTCGGCGGTCCGCACTACTCCGCGGCCAAGGCAGGCGTGCTGGGCCTGACCAAGGCGATGGCGCGTGAACTGGCGCCGGACAATGTCCGCGTCAATGCGATCTGCCCAGGCTTCATCGCCACTGACATCACCGGCGGCATGCTGACGCCGGAAAAGCTGGAAGAGATCAAGCTCGGCATCCCGATGGGCCGCGCCGGCACGGCGGACGACGTCGCGGGCTGCGCGCTGTTCCTCGCCTCAGATCTCTCGGCCTATGTCACGGGCTCCGAAGTCGATGTGAACGGCGGCTCGCTCATTCATTGATCCTGCCAGCCGGCGCGTTTCGACGTGCCGGCCCTGCATCCGAGGAAGAAGGCATGAAACTGGGATTGGGAAGCTACGCCTTCCGTTGGTCGATCGGGATCAAGAACCTGCATCCGGCGCAGCCGATGACGGCGATGGAGGTGTTGGAGATCGCCCATCAGCACGGCCTGTCGCTCGTGCAATATGCCGATAACCTGCCGCTGGACCGGCTGACGGCGGAAGAACACCTTGCTCTCAGGGCACGCGCTGACAGCTATGGCATGGCGCTGGAACTCGGCACGCAGTCCTTTGATGCGGAAGAACTCGCCCGATACATTCCCATCGGCGAGCGCATCGGTTCGAAAATCCTGCGGGTGGCGCTCGATGCCGAGGATGCGCAGATCCCCGTGCCGGAGCTTGCTGCGCAAATCCGGGACCTCTTGCCCGACGGCAAGCGCGCCGGTTTGCGTTTCGCCATTGAAAACCACTTCAACTATCCATCGCCGCGCATGGTCAAGCTTCTCGATGCCGTCGCCGACGATGCGCTCGGCGTCTGCCTCGACGTCGCCAATTCCATCTGCGCCGGCGAATGGCCGATGACCACGGTAAGGATGCTGGCGCCCTACACGATCAACCTGCATCTCAAGGATTACGAAATCACGCCTGATCCCTATGGCGTCGGTTTCCGCATCCATGGCACGCCCTTGTCGGAGGGCAGGGCCGAAATCGAGGAAATCCTGGCAACGCTCGCCCATTGCCCCGACGACATGAGCGTCATCCTCGAACATTGGCTGCCGCAGTCCGACGACATGGAGGCCACGCGGCAAATGGAACATACCTGGCTTGGCCGCACCGTTGCCGCCGCCAAGCAGCTGGTGCCGGGCGACCATAACGTCTAGAGCCGTTTGGACGGAAAAACGTGGCCGCCGGGGACGACGTTCGTCCGGCAGGAACGAGACCGTGACATTCGAGAGCCGCAGGGGCCGTTTGGCGAAACTGGGCGCGGGGTCGCTCGGGCATATCGACGCGGGCGCTGCGTCCGCCGCGCTCATTCTCGCGGCGATGCGGGAAACCTGAGATGTGCCTGACCTGCCGGCGAGAGGGCGACGCCGGCCCGGCGCTCGCCGCGTCAGGGTTGCAGGCTGGCCATTGCCTTGATGAGGGCTGCTGCGGAGACGGCGCCGGGATCGGCATGGCCGAGCGAGCGCTCGCGCAGGCGTGCGGCGCGGCCCTTGGTCGCGATCATCGTTGCGGTGGCGGCTGCGCCATTTTCCGCAGCGGTCTTCACGGCTTCCCAGAATGCCGGCCGCGACAGGTTGTTGGCGACCGCGACCGTCGCGGCTTCGGCGGCCGGCAGCCAGACATCGAGCATGGTCTTGTCGCCGCGCTGCGCCTTGCCGCGGTCGCGGATCCCCTCGGAAATGGCCGTCAGCATGTCGCGGCAGGCTGGCAGGTCGAGCGTGTCGCGGCCTGAAAGGGCCTGTGCGGCGCGGCGGAAACCGGTTGCATAGAGCGGGCCGGTGGAAGCGCCGACGGCGTCGAGAAAGCCGCTCGCTGCCGTCGACATCACGTCGGAGGGACTGGCCGTTTCGAGGTTCATGCCCGCCAGCGCCGTCGTCACCGCCTTGAAGCCGATGGACATGGTAATGCCGTGGTCGCCATCGCCGATGGCGCCGTCGAGTTCGGAGAGATGATCCTTCTCCGCCTCGATCACCTCGGACATCCGTTCGAACATCCGGGCGAGCGTCCGCGCCGCAGTTTCCGACATGTCTTCCTCCCCATTGGGCAAAACGGCCTCAGCCGCGCGCTGCCCCGTTCGTTTCATGCGCATTGATCGTCAGGATCGCCGTCCGGCACGGATGGTACAAAAGCTCAGTCAACTGGCGGTCGAGATGCAGGATCGAGATGGAGGCGCCCACCATGTCCAGCGAGGTGCAGTAGTGCCCGACCCAATTGGCCTCGATCTCGATATTCTTGGCGGCGAGCCGCTGCTCCACCCGGCGATAGAGGATGTACAGCTCCATCAGCGGCGTGGCGCCGAAGGAGTTGACGAGAACCGCCACCTTGTCGCCCGCCTCCGCCTTCATCTCCTTGAAGATGTTGTCCATGATCGCATCGACGATCTCGTCGGCGGTGCGCAGCCGCTCGCGCGACACGCCGGGCTCGCCATGGATGCCCATGCCGAGCTCCATGTCGTCAGGGCCGATCTCGAAATTGTGCCGACGTGTCTGCGGCATCGAGCAGGATTCAAGCGCCACGCCCACCGTATAGGTACGGTCGTTCGCCTTGCGGGTGATTGCCTCGCATTCGTCGAGCGTCAGGCCGCGGTCGCAGGCTGCGCCGGCGATCTTGAAGACGAAGAAGTTGCCGGCCACGCCGCGGCGTCCCTCCTTGTCCTCGACGGGCGACGAGGCGATGTCGTCGGTCGTCAGCACCGTGCGGATCGGTATGCCCTGTTCTTCCGCAAGCTCGGCGGCCATCTCGAAATTCATCACGTCGCCGGCATAGTTGCCGTAGACGAAAAGCACGCCCGCGCCGCCGGAAGCCGCGACCGCGCATTTGACGATCGGATCGGGTGGCGGCGAGGAGAAGATATTGCCGAGCGCAACCGCATCCGCCAGCCCCTTGCCGACATAACCGACGAAGCAGGGCTCGTGCCCCGTGCCGCCGCCGATGACGAGGCCGACCTTTCCCGGACGCGGGCCGTTGCGCGCGACGAGCGCCCGGCGGGATGTGCCTACGGTCTCAATGTAAGGCCTGTGCGCGGCGATCAGTCCGTCCAGCATTTCCTCGACGACATCGTTGGGATTGTTGAGGAATTTCTTGACGTGGGTGCGGTAGCTGTTGGCGACCGGCACGCTTCTCTGCCGCTGCGAGAGCTTTCCGTCGAGGCTGGTGACGCCGTCGGCGCGCAGGATGCCAGCGCCGGTTGCCGCATCCGTCACCAGCACGTTGACATAACCGCCGCGCAGCGCGGCCAGCAGCGCGGGAACCTTGTCGAAACCGCCGGCAATGGCGATACGGGTGGGAATGTCGCGCAGCATGTCGAGCGAGATGCCGATGGTTCGGTCGTCCAGCGGGCCCGCGACGGGGCGGCCGCGCTCATCGATGAAGCGGCCTGCCAACACGCCTGCGGCGCCTTTGGCGAGGTAGTGCTGCAAGGGCACGGTTTCGAAGAAACCGCTGGTGTGGATGGTCGAGTTGGGACGCAGCGATGCGATGCCGAAGACGACGCGGTTGGCGCGCGCCAGCGTTTCGAACTGTTCGCGGATCAGCGGTTCGGCCAGAAGCATGTCGTGCATCTGCGCGGAGCCGACGATGGCCGGTGCGGTAATGTTGACGCAGCGCGCGGAGATGGCGCGGGCAACTGCGGCGGCAGTAAGTTCGGGCGTGTAGGCGAAGCTTGCGGTCGTGCCACCGGTCGCCTGCACGACGGTCACGTCCTGCAACGGGCCCGTCTGCAAATGCTCGCCGACCGACAGGATCGTGCGGCCCCAGGCGACGGCGAGCGTGTCGCCGGACTTGATCATCTTGGAAAGCGCCTGAGCACCGGCCGCGCCGAGCCTGCCGATCAGCGGGCGCGTATCGTCGTCATTGGGCACGACGAGGCAGTCGGCCAGACCGAAATGGCGTTTCAATTCCTGCGCGATGGTGAGTGAGGCGAGACGCGCGGGCTCGATGGAAATGTTGACGATGCCCTTTTCGCGGGCCTCGGCGAGGTAGCTGTTGACGGTCGCGCGCGACACGCCCATCGCCTCGGCGATCTCGCCCTGCGTCATGCCGTCTTCGTAATAGAGCCAGCAGGCCCAGACGTAGGGGTCGTCGCCATAGCGCAGGGGAATGGTGTCGAGACCGTCCGCGCCATTCGCGCGGCCGGCCACACCCTTGCGCGGCGCGGAAGTCTTCAATGCCATCGGTTTCGCCGGTCCCCCGTTATGGCGGCGAAGATGAAAGCAACGCCGCCGGTTTGCAACATGCTTCGGCAAAAAAGCGGTGCGCGACCCGCCATGGAGGACAGGCCGCGCATCCCGGGAGGAACCTCAGTGCCGGCTATCAGGCGAGACGGGCGCGGGCGCCGTCGGACAATTCCTTGAGCAGGATGGCGCAGGATGTCGCACCGGCATCCAGGACGCCGCGCGACCGTTCGCCCAACCGGCTGGCGCGGCCGATCTTCGCCACCAGGTCGATCGTCGAATCGCGGCCTTTTTCCGCGGCGGCGACGAGGTTCTCCAGCGCGGCGCCGAACGGTTTGCCCTCGGCCGTTGCCGTGTCGAAGGCTTCCACCGCGGGCACGAGCGTGTCGAGCAGCGTCTTGTCCCCCACCTTGGCCGAGCCGATGGACTGGATGCCGGCGAGGCCCGCATGCAGCATCTTGCTGTAGGTGGCTGCGTCGATTTTCTCCACCCCCTCGATCGTTTCGGCGAATTCCGTGAACATGACGCCGTAGAGCGGGCCCATGGAGCCGCCGATCTCCGTCATCAGCACCGTGCCGAGCGTATCCAGCGAACTGGAAAGCGAGGCGTCCGTGCCTTTCAGGCGCTCGGCCGCCATGCCGAAACCCTTGGCCATGTTCACGCCGTGGTCGCCATCGCCGATCTTGCCGTCGATTTCACTGAGATAGGCGCGGTTCTCGATGATCCGCTCGGCCATCGACAGCACGATGGCGCCGGAAGAGGCATTGTCGAAAGTCTGCATGGGCGTCCTCCGTTACAGGATGATCGTGCAACGCGCCTCGACATCGAGCAGCGTCTTCAGTTCATCGTCGAGCGCCATGACGGTCAGCGTCGCGCCGACCATTTCCAGCGAAGTGAAATAGTTGCCGATCCAGGTCTTGCGGATCTTCAGCCCGCGGGCGGAAATCTCGCTCTCGATCGTGTCGTTTAGGATATAGAGCTCGTTCAGCGGCGTGGCGCCGAGGCCGGAGACCAGCACGGCCACCTCGGTGCCCGAGGGCAGGTTGTGATCGTCGAGCACGATCTTCACCATGTCCCTTGCGACCTCTTCGGCCGTCTTGAGCTTTTCGACGCGCACGCCTGGTTCGCCGTGGTGGCCGATCCCGACCTCCATCGTGCCCGGTTCGATCTGGAAATTCGGATGGCCGACGGCGGGCAGGGTACAGGGGCCGAGGCCGACGCCGATCGAACGGCAATTGTCGATGGCTTTCTGCGCGGTGGCGCGGACCTCTTCGAGGCTTGCGCCGGTCGCGGCCTTCGCGCCGCCCATCTTCCACATGAAGATCTCGCCGGCCACGCCGCGGCGCTTTTCGCGCTCCTCAGGCGGGGCGGAGCAGACGTCGTCGTTGGCGACGACGGTCGCGACCTCGATCCCGTCCTTGGCGGCGAGCTTCATCGCCATCTTCACGTTCATGTTGTCGCCTGCATAGTTGCCGTAGAGCACGACGACGCCCTTGCCCGCATCGGCTTCGCGGATGGCGTCATGGAAGCTCTTGGCGGTCGGCGACGAGAAGAGTTCGCCGACGGCGACGGCATCCAGCATGTTCTTGCCGGTATAGCCGATGAAGGCCGGCTCGTGGCCCGAACCGCCGCCCGTGACAACGCCGACCTTGCCGGCAACGGGGGCATCCTTCGCCACCACGACGCGCGGGTTGTCTGCAAGGCGAACGATATCGGAATGGGCTTTCACGAAGCCTTTGACGGTGTCCTCGACCACCAGATCCGGGTCGTTGATGAAACGCTGCATGGCAAATCCTCTTACAGAATGGTGTAGCCGCCGTCGATCAGGAGATCGGCGCCATTGATCATGTCGGCGCCCGGCGAGGCCAGGAACACGGCGGCGGCGGCGATCTCCTCGGGGAAGGCGAAACGGCCGTTCGGTATGCGCTTCTTGGCGTTCTCGCCCTTCTCGCCGGCCCAGGCCTGCTTGCCGAGCTCGGTGAGGACGATGGTGGGGGAAATCGTGTTGACGGTGATGGAGTGCTTGCCCCATTCGGCGGCGAAGGTCTTGGACATCCCGATCACGCCGAACTTGGAGGCACAATAGGCGACATGCTCCTCGATGGCGACCGTGCCGGCCTGCGAGGCGAGGTTGACGATCTTGCCACCCTTGCCGGCCGCGATCATGGCGCGGCCCACCGCCTGGGTGACCAGGAAGGAGCCCTTGAGATTGATGTCGATCGTCCGGTCCCACTGGGCAAGCGTCAGGTCTTCGGCGGGCGCGAGCGCCACGATGCCCGCGCTGTTGACCGCGATATCGATGCTGCCGAAGGCCGCGACCACGTCGGAAACGGCCTTCTCGACGGAGGCAGGGTTGGAGACATCGCAGACGAAGGCCTTCGCCGCGCCGCCCAGCTCTTCCGCTTTCTTCTGTGCGACATCGGCATTGATGTCGAGCACGGCGACCTTCGCACCCTTGGCGGCGAAGGCAGACGCGATGGCGGAGCCGATGCCGGATGCGCCGCCGGTGACCAGCGCGACCTTACCGTCGAGCGGGAAGTTGAGATCGATCTTGGGAGGTGTGTCGGTCATCGGTTCAGCCTTCGAGAGATTTGGAGGGCGGGGCGGCGACCAGGCCGCCCCGCGGATCAATTTACTTGCGCATTTCCAGGAGCTTGTCGACGTTCTCGGCCGTGACCGGCGTCCACGGAACATTGTATTCCTTGTCCTTGCCGTCGTTGAACGGCATGTCCGGATACTGTGCCCAGATATCGGATTCCGGCTTGTAGTCGCCCTTCCTGGCGTGGAAGATGGCCAGGTCGAGCGCGCCCTGTGCCTGTGCGCGGGCGTCCTGGAGGATCGAGGTCATCGTGCCTTCCTTGACGGCCGTCAGCGCATCGGTGATGCCGTCGATACCGGCAATGGCGAAGTCGTCCGTCTTCAGGCCGGCCGACTTGATCGCCTCGATTGCGCCGAGCGCCATCTCGTCGTTCTGGCCGATGACGCCGTTGATCTGGCCGGAATGCGAGGTCAGCCAGTTCTCCATCAGCGTCTGGGCTTCGGCGCGCGACCAGTTGGCGGTCTGTTGCTCCAGCACCTTCACGTCCGGGCACTCGGCAAGCGCCTTCTTGTTGCCTTCCAGGCGCGAGATCTGCGCCGACTGGCCGATGGGGCCTTCCAGAATCACGACATTGCCCTTGCAGCCGATCTTGTCGAGCACGGCCTTGGCTTCCATGTAGCCCGAGATCGTGTCGTCGGAGCCGACATAGGAGGCGAGAAGGTCGGAGTTCACGCGGGTGTTGGAGCCGACCACCGGAATGCCGGCGTCATGCGCGGCCTGTACGGCGGTGGCGCCGGCCTCGATGTCGATCGGCACGAAGATGATCGCGTTGAACTTCTGCGTGATCATCGTGTTGAACTGTTCCTGCTGGACCAGTGCGTCGTAGCGACCGTCGAAGACGGTCAGTTCGACTTCGCCGCTCTTGACGGCCGGATGCTGCTCCAGCGCCGCCGACCAGATCTGCATGAATTCAGCGTTCAGGCCGTAAGGCGCCGCGCCGATCTTCAGCTTCTCCTGAGCGAAAGCGGACGAGGCGAGCAGCACCGTCGCCGAGGCGAGTGCGATCATCAGTTTCTTCATGTCATTCTCCTCCTTTGAGAATTGCGGCCGCCCTCCGGCGTACCGTTCCGTGCACGGGCACCGGGCCCGGTTTTGGGGGGCTAGAGGCCCTGATTTCGCTTCTGGTCGAGCATCACGGCGCCGACGATGAGGGCGCCCTTGAGGACCTGCTGGTAGTAGGATTGGATGCCCATCAGATCGAGGCCGTTGTTCATGACGCCGATGATGAGCGCGCCGATCAGTGTGCCCGTCACCCGGCCCACGCCTCCCGAAAGGCTGGTGCCGCCGATGACGACAGCCGCGATGGCATCGAGTTCATAGGCGATGCCGGCCTGTGGAAGGGCCGAACCCGTGCGAGCCGAGAGGATCATGCCGGCAAGGCCCGACAGCGCCCCCGAAATGACATAGACCATGAAGCGGATGCGGCTGACATTGAGGCCCGAGGTCTTGGCCGCATGCGGATTGCCGCCGACAGCGTAGATGTAGCGGCCGAAGCGCGTGCGCGTCAGCACCCACCAGGAAATGCCGAAGACCAGCGCCAGCAGGATGACCGGCATGGGAATGCCGAGGATATTGCCCGTGCCGATCCAGCGGAATTCGGCACTCAGGCCTGGCACCGGCCGGCCGCCGCCATAGATCAGCGTGGCGCCGCGCGCCGCCGACAGCATGCCGAGCGTCGCCACGAAGGCGGGAACGGAGAAGCGCGAGACGATGAGGCCGACCACCGCGCCGCAGGCGACGCCGACCAGGATGCCGGCAGCCAGCGCCAAAGCCATCGGATAAGGTGCCCCGGCGATGCCGGCGGTTGCCGAGCTTGTCACGAAACTCGCGCTGACCATGCCGGCCAGCGCCACGACGGAGCCGACCGAAAGGTCGATGCCGCGCGTCAGGATGACGAAGGTCATGCCGATGGCGAGGATGCCGTTGATCGACGTCTGGAGCAGCACGTTGGAAATGTTGCCGGGCGTCAGGAAGAACTCGTTCGAGACGGAGAGGATAGCCACAAGCAGCAGGAAGGCGAGAAAGATGCCGTATTCCTGCACGATCAGCCTGCGGCGATCGGAGTTCAGCCAGTTTCCGGCGGGCTTGTTTTCGATGCTGGACACGGTCTTACCTCTTGTCACGCGGTTTTTGTTCGGGCCTTGGCACGGGTCAGGTCGACAGATGCACGAGCGTCTGGGCGTCCGTTTCCTGCCTGTTGCGGATGCCGGCCGACCGGCCCGCGCGCATCACGAGAATGCGGTCGGACATGCCCAGGATTTCGTCGATTTCGGACGAGATCATCACGACCGTGCCGCCTGCGGCGGCGAAATCGCAGATGATGCGGTAGATTTCGCGCTTGGCGCCGACATCCACGCCGCGGGTCGGCTCATCCAGCAGCAGCACGCGCGGCTGGCGCAAAAACCACTTGCCGAGCACGACCTTCTGCTGGTTGCCACCCGATAGGCCTGAGACGGGCATCGTGTCGCGCGCCGCCTTGATGGCGAAGCGGTCGATCATGTCGGCGCTGGCCGCCTGTTCCTCGCTCCTGCGCATCACGAAGGCCGGGCTCATTTCCGGCAGGCTGGCGAGGCAGATATTGTTGCGCACGCTGTCGGAGAGGTTGAGGCCCGTGACCTTGCGATCCTCGGTCACGAAGGCGATACCTTCGGCCATGGCGTCGGACGGCTGGCGAATGGTGACGGCCTTGCCTTCGATGCGGATGTCGCCGGCCGACGGATTGTCCATGCCGAACAGGCAGTTGAAGATTTCCGTGCGGCCGGAGCCCATCAGGCCGTAGATGCCGAAGATCTCGCCCTTGCGCGCCGTGAACGAGATGTCCTCGATCTTGCCGGGGGCCGACAGGCCGGACACTTCCAGGCCTGAAACATCGGTCGGCGTATTGGTCTTGATATATTCCTCGCCCAGTTCGCGGCCGACGATCATTCGGATGAGGCCGGGCCGGTCGATATCGGCAAGCTTGCCTGCGCCGACGAAGCCGCCGTCGCGAAAGACGGTGTAGCTGTCGGCGATCTGGAAGATTTCCGAGAGGCGGTGCGAGACGTAGACGATGCCCTTGCCTTCGGCCTTCAGGCGCTTGATGGCGGAGAAAAGGTGCTGGGCCTCCTTCTCGCCGATGGCCGAGGTCGGCTCGTCCATGAAGATGACATCCGCCTCGTGGCTCAGCGCCTTGGCGATCTCCACGAGCTGCATCTGCGCCACCGAGAGGTTCATCATGTATTGCGTGGCTAAGATACTGAATTCGAGCCGATCGAGCAGCGCTTGCGCATTGCGGTTCATGGTCTTGAAATCGATTCCGCCGAAGCGGGCGGACGGCTCGCGGCCAAGGTAGATGTTTTCCGCCACCGTCATGTGCGGGACCGGGCTCAACTCCTGCTCGATGATGGCAATGCCGGAGCGCAGCGCTTCTGCGGGGTTGGCGAATTCCACCGGATTGCCGCGATGCAGGATCGTGCCGCCATCACGCTTGTGGATGCCCATGAGAATGGAGAGGAAGGTCGACTTGCCGGCGCCGTTGCCGCCGCACAGCGCGTGCACCGAGCCGGCTTCAAGTTCGAACCGGCCGTCACGAAGCGCGGCAACGCCGCCGAAGGACTTTCTCAGTCCTTCCACTTTCAGAAGTGGCTGCATGCATTCCTCCCGGCATTTCGCACGATGCTCTCCCATCGCGTTTTACAAAATAAGATCGGCCGTCGACAAATGTCAACGATGGTTCTGACAAATTTCTAACAGTGTCTGTCATTTGTAAAGCGTGCGATGACGATGTGCGCAGGAAAGCCGTGAACACAAACGACCCGCCGCTGAAGCAGCGGCGGGTTCGGGGATGTCGTGCCTGTGGATTGAAGGTCCGCGTCAGACCGTGAGGTGCTGTCGCGCCTCTTGCGTATCGAGCGTCTCGGCCGCGCCCTCGTGCACGATCTCACCGCGATCCATGATGTAGACGTGATCGGCGAGTTCGCGGCAGAAATCGAGATATTGCTCGACCAGCAGGATCGCCATGCCCGTCGAGTCGCGCAGGTAGCGGATCGCCCGGCCGATATCCTTGATGATGGAGGGCTGGATGCCCTCCGTCGGTTCGTCGAGAACGAGGATCTTGGGCCGTGTCACCAGCGCCCGGCCGATGGCGAGTTGCTGTTGCTGGCCGCCGGAGAGATCCCCGCCGCGCCGGCCGAGCATGGTGTGCAGCACCGGGAAGAGGCTGAAGATCTCGTTGGGGATGAATCGCTCGGAGCGCTTCAACGGGGCATAGCCGGATTCGAGATTCTCCTTCACGGTCAGCAGCGGAAAGATTTCGCGGCCCTGCGGCACATAGCCGATGCCCTGCTTGGCACGATTATAGGGCGCCATGCCGTCGAGCTTGACGTCGTTGAACCCGATGGAGCCGCCCGAAAGCGGATGCTGGCCGGTGATGGCGCGCAACAGGCTTGACTTTCCCACGCCGTTTCGCCCGAGCACGCAGGTGATCTTGCCCATCTCCGCGGTCAGCGAGACCCCGCGCAGCGCCTGCGCCGCGCCATAGTGGAGGTTGACTTTTTCGACGTTCAGCATGGGAAATCTCCGCAGGACGATGCCGCACTCCCTTCTCCCCCACGGGGAGAAGGTGGCCCGAAGGGTCGGATGAGGGGGCGGCACGATTGGATCATGTCAATCATTTCCGCCTCAGACCTCCCCCTCATCCGCCTGCCGGCACCTTCTCCCCCCGGGGAGAAGGGGATCGTGGCGATGATTGCATTCCAGAGGGGCTTGCCCTTGCCCTCAAGAGGGGAGATGCCCGGCAGGGCGGAGGGGGGTATCGCTGCGGCGAATTCCAACGACGAAAATACCGAATACACCCTCATCTCCCCAGATAGTTCTCGATCACCTTCGGATCGGCGCTGACGAAATCGATGGAGCCTTCGGCCAGGACGGAGCCTTCGGCCAGGCATGTCACCTTCACGCCGAGATCGCGGATGAAACCCATGTCGTGCTCGACCACCACCACCGAGCGGGTCTTGGCGATCTCCTTCAAAAGGAGCGCCGTTTCCGTCGTCTCCGCGTCCGTCATGCCGGCGACGGGCTCGTCGACCAGAAGCAGTTCCGGCTCCTGCGCCAAGAGCATGCCGATCTCCAGCCATTGCTTCTGTCCATGGCTGAGATTGGCGGCATAGTCGTCCTTGCGGTTGGTGAGACGCACGGTGGAGAGGATTTCCTCGATGCGCTCCTTGTCCTCGGCCGTCAGGCGATAGAACAGCGTCGAGAAGACGCCGCGCTTGCGGTTGAGCGCCAGTTCCAGATTGTCCCAGACCGTATGGCTTTCGAACACCGTCGGCTTCTGGAACTTGCGGCCGATGCCGAGCTGGGCGATCTCCGCCTCGTCCTTCTGGGTGAGATCGACCGTGCCCTTGAAGAAGACCTCGCCCGAGTCCGGTCGCGTCTTGCCGGTGATGATGTCCATCATGGTCGTCTTGCCCGCGCCGTTCGGGCCGATGATGGCGCGCAGTTCGCCGGGCTCGATGACGAAGGAGAGCGAATTCAGCGCCTTGAAGCCATCGAAAGAAACGGAGACGCCGTCGAGATAGAGGATACTGGTGGGCTTCGCATTGCTTGCGAGCGTGTTCATGGCCGTTACTCCGCCGCCTGGGGTTCTGCTGCAAGGGCGCGTGCCGCCTCGGCCTGGCGGACCTTGCGGTATTCGCGCCGCCGCTCGATGACCTGCCGCGCGGTGCCGACGATGCCCCTGGGCAGGAACAGTGTGACGACAACGAACAGGCCGCCGAGAGCGAAGAGCCAGAATTCCGGGAAGGCGGCCGTGAAGATGCTCTTGCCGCCATTGACGAGGATCGCGCCGACGATGGGGCCGATCAGCGTGCCGCGTCCCCCGACCGCCGTCCAGATGACGACCTCGATGGAATTGGCCGGCTCGAACTCGCCCGGATTGATGATGCCGACCTGTGGCACATAGAGCGCGCCGGCGACGCCTGCCATCATGGCCGAGACCGTGAAGGCGAAGAGCTTCATGTGCTCCACACGATAGCCGAGGAAACGGGTGCGGCTTTCCGCATCGCGCACGCCGATGAGGACCTTGCCGTATTTCGAGCGCACGATGCCGGATGTGATGACCAGCGAGAGGGCCAGTGCGATGGCCGAGGCGGCAAAGAGCGCCGAGCGCGTGCCGTTCGACTGGATGTTGAAGCCGAGAATATCCTTGAAGTCGGTGAGGCCGTTGTTGCCGCCGAAGCCCATGTCGTTGCGGAAGAAGGCAAGCAGCAGGGCGAAGGTCATCGCCTGGGTGATGATGGAGAGATAGACGCCATTGACGCGCGAGCGGAAGGCGAACCATCCGAAGACGAAGGCAAGCAGGCCCGGCACCAGCACCGCCATCAGGGCTGCGAACCAGAACATGTCGAAGCCGTACCAGAACCAGGGCAGCTCTTTCCAGTTGAGGAACACCATGAAATCCGGCAGCAGCGGATTGCCGTAGGAGCCGCGCGCGCCGATCTGGCGCATCAGATACATGCCCATCGCATAACCGCCGAGCGCGAAGAAGGCGGCGTGGCCGAGCGAAAGGATGCCGCAGAAACCCCAGACCAGATCGAGCGCCAGCGCCAGCAGCGCATAGGTAAGGTACTTGCCGAACAGCGAGACGATATAGGTGGGAATGTGCAGCGGGTGGTCCGGCGCCGTCATGAGGTTGAGCGCGGGAACAAGGGCCGCGATCACCAGCAGCAGTGCCGTGACCCAGACGATGTTGCGGTCGAGCGCCTTGAGGACAAATGAGGTGATCATGCTTCCACCGCCCTTCCCTTGAGTGCGAAGAGCCCGCGTGGCCGCTTCTGGATGAAGAGGATGATCAGCACGAGCACGAGGATCTTGCCGAGCACTGCGCCCGCATAGGGCTCGAGGAACTTGTTGAGGATGCCGAGCGTGAAGGCGCCGACAAGCGTTCCCCACAGGTTACCCACGCCACCGAACACCACGACCATGAAACTGTCGATGATGTAGCCCTGTCCGAGATTGGGCGAGACATTGTCGATCTGGCTGAGCGCGACCCCGGCAATGCCGGCGATGCCGGAGCCGAGCGCGAAGGTGAGGGCATCCACCCAGGGCGTCCTGATGCCCATGGAAGAGGCCATGCGGCGGTTCTGCGTAACGGCGCGCATCTGCAGGCCCATCGGCGTCCTCTTGAGCAGGAAAAGGAGAAAGGCGAACACGGCAAGCGAGAAGACGATGATCCACATGCGGTTCCAGGTGATCGTCATGCCGCCGAGATCGAACGCGCCGGACATCCAGGACGGATTGCCGACTTCCTGGTTGGTCGGCCCGAAGATCGAGCGCACGGCTTGCTGGAGGATGAGCGATACGCCCCAGGTCGCGAGCAGCGTTTCGAGCGGCCGGCCATAAAGGAAGCGGATGATGCCGCGCTCGATGGCGAGGCCGACCACGCCGGTGACAAGAAAGGCGAGCGGCAGCGCGATGGCCAGCGACCAGTCGAACAGGCCTGGGAAGGACGTGCGGATGATCTGCTGGACCACAAAGGTGGTGTAGGCGCCGAGCATCACCATCTCGCCATGCGCCATGTTGATGATGCCCATCACGCCGAAGGTGATGGCAAGACCTATGGCCGCCAGGAGCAGGACGGAACCGAGCGACAGGCCGTACCAGACGTTCTGCCCGGCGGCCCACAGTGCCTGCCGGTCCTCGATCTTCGTGATGCCGGCCTCGATATCGGGGCGAAGGCTCTCGTCGGCCGTGGCCAGTGCTGCGGAGAGCAGCGAGAGCGAGTCGCGCCCGCCGGTCTCGACCACCGTCGCGACCGCCGCCTTCTTCTCGTCCACCGGTCGGTCGGAAACGAGTACGGACGCAGCGCGGGCCTTTTCGAGCACGGCGCGGACTGTGCCGTCCGTCTCGGCGGCGAGCGCGGCATCGAGGCCGTCGAGCGCGTCGGCCGAGGGGGTGCGCAAAATGGTGTTTGCCGCCTGGAAACGCACGCCCGTATCGGGGCTCATCAGCGTCAGGCCGCCGAGCGCCGCGCGGATGGTGCGACGCAGGCCGTTGTTGACCTTGATCTTTTCCAGTGCGGCCTTCGCCTCTTCGCCGGCCGCATCGCCGGTGACGGCGTCGATCAGCGTGAAATTGGAACCGGCCGGCTTGACGATGAAGACCGTGCCATCGGCCTTGCGCTGGTAGAGATCGCCCTCCGAGAGCGCTTCCAGCGCCGGGACGATCCTGGGATCGCCGGTCTTCGCCAGTGCTTCCACCTGTTTCTGGTTCTGCTGGAAGTTGCCACCGCCCAGTGCGTTGACCATGGTGCGAAGATCGTCGGCCGCCCTCAGATCGGTCGCAAGCAGCGTCACCGTCAGGCAGAACGCGACGAGCAGGCATTGCAGGAAGCGATGGATGAGCCGCGCGTGCATGTCACGTCCTCGGTGAGTGAAAGATGGAGCATCCCGACGGGACGGGATGATGATTTCGTTGGAAGGCGAGAGGCCCCCTCATCCGCCTGCCGGCACCTTCTCCCCGAGGGGAGAAGGGGTGAAACCGATACGCTGGCGGTTCCGGCGAGGCGAATGAAGAAAAAAAGAGCGTTTGCCGTCCTTGCCTTCTCCCCAGCGGGGAGAAGGTGGCCCGAAGGGCCGGATGAGGGGGTATCGCTGCCCCGCTCATCCTTTCAGGTCACGAACCCTTGCCGCCGCACTTGCCGGTGGCGACGTTGAAGTTGCCGCATTCCATGGGCTTGCGCCAATCGGCGATCAGGTCCTTGGAGTCGGGCAGGAAGTCCGACCATTCGTCGCCCACGACGAGGCCGGGCGTTTCCCACACGGTCTCGAACTGACCGTCGGTCTGGATTTCGCCGATCAGAACCGGCTTGGTAATGTGGTGGTTCGGCATCATGGTGGAGTAGCCGCCCGAAAGGTTCGGCACGGAAACGCCGATCATCGCGTCGAGCACGGCATCCGTATCGGTGGTGCCAGCCTTCTCGACGGCCTTCAGCCACATGTTGAAGCCGATGTAATGGGCTTCCATCGGGTCGTTGGTGACGCGCTTGTCGTTCTTCGTGAAGGCCTGCCACGTCTTGATGAACTCGGCATTCGCCGGGTTGTCGACGGACTGGAAGTAGTTCCAGGCCGCGAGGTGGCCGACGAGCGGGCCGGTGTCGAGGCCTGCGAGTTCTTCCTCGCCCACGGAGAAGGCGACGACAGGGATATCTTCCGCCTTGACGCCCTGGTTGCCGAGTTCCTTGTAGAAGGGAACATTGGCGTCGCCGTTGATGGTCGAGACCACGGCGGTCTTCTTTCCGGCCGAACCGAACTTCTTGATGTCGGAGACGATCGTCTGCCAGTCGGAATGACCGAAAGGCGTGTAGTTGATCATGATGTCCTCGGCGGCCACACCCTTTGACTTCAGGTAGGCTTCGAGGATCTTGTTGGTCGTGCGCGGATAGACGTAGTCGGTGCCGGCAAGCACCCAGCGCTCGACGCCTTCGTTCGCCATCAGGTAATCGACGGCGGGGATGGCCTGCTGGTTCGGTGCCGCACCGGTGTAGAACACGTTGCGCTGGCTTTCCTCGCCCTCGTACTGGACGGGGTAGAAGAGGATGGAATTCAGCTCTTCGAAGACGGGAAGCACGGACTTGCGCGACACCGAGGTCCAGCAACCGAAGACAGCCGATACCTTGTCGACGGAGATGAGTTCACGGGCCTTTTCGGCAAAGAGCGGCCAGTCGGAGGCCGGGTCGACCACGACGGCCTCGAGCTTCTTGCCCAGAAGGCCGCCCTTCTTGTTCTGCTCATCGATAAGCATCAGCATGGCGTCCTTGAGCGTCGTCTCGGAAATCGCCATGGTGCCGGAAAGCGAATGCAGGATGCCGACCTTGATGGTGTCGTCGGCCGCGAATGCGCCGTGGAAGGCCGTGGTGGAAAGAATGGCTGCGAGCAATGCGCCGGTGGCGCGCCTCTTGATGGACATGGTCTGAACCCCTCTGTTCGTTTGACCGCAACGGGGCGGATTGGTTGTTTTTGGCCGTTGCTGCGGGGACTATCCGACAGGCATGCTGCGCTGCACATACGTCATATTGCGTAGAAGGCAGGGGTAAGCGGGAAGCTTTTGCGGCGGCGCACCAATTTCGGGGCCGGCGCATCTGTGTTAGGAACATTGCCAGACGGCCGACAAACGGCCCAGGGGACAGCAGCACACGATGGCCGCACGCCAGCGCATCATACCGATCCGCCGCGAATACAATCGCTGGGTCGCCAACCAGACGCTGGAAGACTATGCGCTGCGCTTCACCGCCAAGAGCGCGCGCCGGTTTTCATCCGACCGCATCTCGCAGACCGCCATCGGTGCGATCTCCTTCCTGGCGCTGGAGGCGATCGGCGGGGCGATCACCATGTCCTACGGCACCACCAACGCCATCGTGGCGACGCTGGTCGCCAGCCTGATGATCCTCGTGGTCGGCCTGCCGATCAGCCGCTATGCCATCCGCCACGGCGTCGACATCGATCTTTTGACGCGCGGCGCAAGCTTCGGCTATATCGGCTCGACCTTGACCTCGCTGATCTATGCGAGCTTCACCTTCATCCTGTTTGCCATCGAAGCCTCGATCATGTCCGGTGCGCTCGAGCTTGCGCTCGGCCTGCCGCTGTGGATCGGCTATATCATATCGTCCATCGTGGTGATCCCGCTCGTCACGCACGGTGTGCAGCTCATCTCGCGCTTCCAGCTCGTCACCCAGCCGTTCTGGATCGTGCTCAACATCCTGCCCTTCGTCTTCATCGCCTTCGCGGACTGGCAGAAGGTGGGTGAATGGCTCGCCTATTCCGGCCTGCATCATCCTTCCGGCCCGCCCGGCACCTATGCGCCGTTCAACCTCGTGGAGTTCGGTGCGGCTTCGGCCGTCATCTTCGCGCTGATGGCGCAGATCGGCGAGCAGGTGGACTTCCTGCGCTTCCTGCCGCCGGACGGGCAGCGCAAGCTGCATCACCGCATCGCCGTCTTCCTCGCGGGCTCCGGCTGGGTCATCGTCGGCGCGCCGAAGCTCATTGCGGGCTCCTTCCTCGTCGTGCTGGCGCTATCATCAGGCGTGCCCTCTACCCGGGCGGCCGATCCCGCGCAGATGTACTACACGGCCTTCGGCTACATGCTGCCGTGGGACATGGCGGCGCTGTTGCTGATGGTCGCCTTCGTGGTGGTGTCGCAGCTGAAGATCAACGTGATGAACGCCTATGCCGGGTCGCTCGCCTGGTCGAACTTCTTCTCACGCCTGACCCACAGCCATCCCGGCCGCGTCGTCTGGCTGGTCTTCAACGTCGCGATCGCTCTGCTCCTGATGGAACTCGGCATCTACAGGCTGCTGGAGGAAACGCTCGGCGTCTTCTCCATCATCGCCATGGCGTGGCTCTGCACCATTTCGGCGGACCTCTTCCTCAACAAGCCGCTTGGACTGTCGCCGCCCGGGATCGAGTTCAAGCGGGCGCATCTTTACGACATCAATCCGGTCGGCCTCGGTGCCATGACGCTGTCGGCCGTCATCGCACTGACCGCCCATTTCGGCGCGTTCGGCGAAATCGCGGCGTCGCTCGCACCCTATATCGCCGCCATCGTGGCCTTCATTGCCTCGCCGCTGATCGCCTGGGCGACGGGCGGAAAATACTACCTTGCCCGCAAGCCGCGCCGCAGCTGGGCGCTCGAGCACTCGATCACCTGCTCGATCTGCGAGCACCCTTTCGAACCCGAGGACATGGCCTGGTGCCCGGCCTATGCCGCGCCGATCTGTTCGCTCTGCTGCTCGCTCGACAGCCGCTGCCACGACCTGTGCAAGCCGAAGGCGCGGTTCAATGCGCAGATCGCCGGGGTGGCGAAAACCATATTGCCCGCGACGGCGGTGCGGGCTCTCGGCACGAGGCTCGGCCGCTACGGCATCGCCGCCGTTCTTTCCATCGCGGGCATGGGCGTCATCCTCGCCATGATCGCCCACCAGGTCGGAACCCACTCCCCGGAAACAGCGGCCGTGGTGGAGCGCACCATCGCTGTCGTCTTCTTCGTCTTCGCGGTGGTCGCGGGCGTGGTCTGCTGGTTCTATGTGCTGGCCCATGACAGCCGGGTGGTGGCGGAGGAGGAGTCCTCCCGCCAGACCACGCTTCTCCTCAAGGAAATCGCCGCGCACAAGAAGACCGACGCCGCCCTCCAGCAGGCAAAGGAGGCGGCCGAGGCGGCCAACCGCGCCAAGAGCCGCTATGTCGTGGGCTTGAGCCACGAGCTGCGCACGCCGCTCAATGCCGTGCTCGGCTATGCGCAGGTGCTGGAGCGCGACGAGAGCATCCCGCCGCAACGCCAGAACGCCATCCGCGTCATCAAGCGCAGCGCCGATCACCTTTCCGGCCTCATCGACGGCCTGCTCGATATTTCCAAGATCGAGGCGGGCAAGCTTCAGGTCTATTCCAACGAAATCCATCTGCCTGATTTTCTCGACCAGATCGTGGAGATGTTCCGTCCGCAGGCGCAGGCCAAAGGCGTCGCCTTCGAGCACAGCCGCCCGGCAAACCTTCCGCGCTACGTGCGCACCGATGACAAGCGGCTGCGCCAGATCCTCGTCAACCTCGTCTCCAATGCGCTGAAGTTCACCGATCAGGGTGCGATCCGCCTTGATGTCGCCTATCGCAGCCAGGTTGCGACCTTCACCGTCAGCGACAGCGGCCAGGGCATTCAGGAAAAGGACCTGTCGCGCATCTTCGAGCCGTTCCAGCGCGGCGGCGCCGAGCACGGCCGCATGCCCGGCCTCGGTCTCGGCCTCACCATCACGCGCCTTCTGACCCAGACGCTCGGCGGGGAAATCTCCGTCACCAGTGAATGGGGCAAGGGCACGGAGTTCCGTGTCCGCCTCATGCTGTCGGCCGTCGATCGCCCTGTGGCTGCGAAGGATGCCGTGCAGCGCATCAAGGGCTACAGGGGCCCACGCCGCACCATTGTCGTCGTCGACGACAATGCGGACCACCGCAATCTCATGGAAGAGGTGCTGCGCCCGCTCGATTTCACCGTGCTCACCGCAACAAGCGGCGAGGAATGCCTGTCGCTCGTCGAGGGGCTGAAGCCCGATCTCTTCCTGGTCGATATTTCCATGCCCGGCATGAACGGCTGGGAGCTGGTCGAACGCCTGCGCGCGCGGGCCCAGCCGGCTCCTGTTATCATGCTCTCGGCCAATATCGGCGATGGCACGACGGCCCGTTCCGGCCACAACGACATGCTGGCAAAACCGTTCAACCTGCGAGAGCTCACCGACAAGCTCGCCCTGCATATGGGCCTCGACTGGATCTATCACGATGATGCGGCGATAGACGATCGCTCGAAAACCAGCATCGTCATTCCGGAGGAAGACCATGTGCGCGAGCTGATCCGTCTCGGCGAGATCGGCTATATCAGGGGCATCGAGGCGAAACTCGCGGAAATCGCCGGCGTGCCGGAACACCAGCCCTTCGCGGAAGCCGTGCGCGCCTATGTTCAGGTTTTCGACCTCGCCGGCTATGATGCCTTCCTGAAAACCATGGATCGGAAGGACGCCGCCGCCCGTGACTGAGACAGCCATTCCCCGCGACATCGTCCTTCTCGTCGACGATTCCCCCGAGGCCCTGGGATTCCTGACGGAAGCACTGGAGCAATCCGGCTTCTCCGTGCTGATCGCCACGTCGGGCGCTTCGGCGCTCAATATCGTCAGCCGCATCACGCCCAACATTATCCTGCTCGACGCCGTCATGCCCGGCATGGATGGCTTCGAGACCTGCCTCAGGCTGAAGGCCGACCCTGCCATCAGCCCCGTTCCCGTTGTCTTCATGACCGGCCTCACCGAGACGGAGCATGTGGTGCGGGCGCTGGAATCCGGCGGCGTCGATTATCTCACCAAGCCGATCAATATCGACGAGCTGCGGGCGCGCATCCGCGTGCATCTCACCAATGCCCGCTCCGCCCAGAGCGCCCGCGTGGCGCTGGATGCAGCCGGGCGGCACCTTTTGGCCGTGAGCAGTGAGGGCAAGATCCGCTGGTCGACCCCGCAGGCGACCCGGCTGGTCAACGCCGCGACGGGCAGCGACGAGGGTCTCGACGTCGTCTCCGATCATATCCGTGACTGGATGAAGATGCGCGGCGCGTCCCGCGAAACCACCTTCGCCATCCGCCAGCCCGGGCAGGCAAGCTTGCAACTCTCCTTCCTCGGCAGGATCGACGCGGACGAATTCCTTTTTCGCCTCACGGCTGAAAGCCGCCTTTCCGACGATGAGATCCTGCGCCAGCACTTCTCGCTGACACACCGCGAATCCGAGGTCTTGCTGTGGATCGCAAAGGGCAAATCAAACCGTGACATCGCCGAAATCCTCGGCCTCAGCGCCCGAACAGTGACCAAGCACCTGGAGCAGATCTACGTCAAGCTCGGCGTCGAAAACCGCGCCTCCGCCGCCGTGAAGGCCGCCAACGTGCTGCACGAGATCTAGGATCGGGTGGCCCGGCTGGCGCGGGCGTCCTACGCGTTCATCCGGCCCTTTGACGCCATCGCGCGGTATTCTCCCGGTGGCAGGCCGAATTGGGCTTTGAAGGCGCGGGAGAACTGGGTCTGATCGCTGAAGCCCCAGCTATAGGCGATCTCGGCGGCGGTCTGCACGTTGCCGGCATCCGCAAGCGCCTCGCGGCAAGCCGAAAGACGCTGGATGCGGATCCAGTTGCGGATCGTGTCGCCGGTATCCCTGAACAGCTCGTGCAGGTAGCGGGTGGAGATTCCACAGGCCCCGGCGATACGTTCCGGGTCGAGGCGGAAATCCTGGAGATTGGCGCGCACATAGGCCTCGACGCGGGCGAGATGGGCGCTGCGCACCGTCGAGTTGCCGGATGTCAACACGCGGTCATCCGCCTTGATCGCAAGCACGAGCAAATCGACAAGCTGGCGGCCGACCGTCGTGCGCGCCTCCTGCGTCATGCCGTCGAAGCGGGCGGGCAGGAGGTGCAGCATGTCGGTGAAAAGGCCGCCGGCGCCGTTGTCGGCCTCGAATTGCAGGGTGCAGAAGCGGTCCGGCGCGCGCATGCGCCCGCCAAGCGCGTCGGCCTCGACCTTGAGCACCCACATGTCGGCCGCTTCCGAATGGCTGAACTGGTAGGGCTCGCTGCTGCGCTCCAGGAAGAAGCCACCCGGCCGGCACGTCACCTCGCGACCGCACTGGGAGAAGAACACCTCCGCCTTTGCCGGAACCGTAACGAGGAATTCCTCTTCCCTTGCGGCGCGAAAATGGTGCGGCAGGCGCAGATACTGCAAGGCATCGCAGGTCAGCCGCGAAATCGAGACGTCGCCGAACTGCCATGTCGTCAGGTCGCCGGAGAAGCGGTCGGCTTCGCGAAAGCGCAGGTCGAGCGGGAAGTAGGCCGAGGCGATGGCCTCGTGCCAGTGACGGCTGCGATCGGGTGCGCGTGTCGCGCTTGTGGTGATGCTCGTCTTCATGCGGCTTTCCCTCTTCGTTGAAAGGTATGCACATGATGTCTGCCAGGCAATGAAAATGGCAGCTTGTGCGCTCAAGCGCAAACCGTTGTTCGCCGCCTGCAAAGACCGGGCCGGAAAACTCTGCCTAGATTGAACCCGGCTTCAACGGTGCGACAGACACCGGCGGCCCAGGGAACAGACATTTCAGCTATTCGAACGGTTTCCAGGCCGTCGGTTCTCGCCTTCAATCAGCGTGAACACGATGCTCCATACCCAGACTTCCAAGGTGGACCCGATCACCCTTTCGGTGGTGCGCGGCATGCTCGAGACGACACAGCGCGAGATGACGCTCGCGCTGGAGAAAACGGCCCGTTCGTCGGTCTTCAACCTGGCGCACGATTATTCGACGGCGCTGTTCAACGCCCGGCCGGAAATGATCC
Source organism: Shinella sp. AETb1-6 (assembly GCF_009826875.1). NCBI lineage: Bacteria > Pseudomonadati > Pseudomonadota > Alphaproteobacteria > Hyphomicrobiales > Rhizobiaceae > Shinella > Shinella sp. AETb1-6. The sequence goes on from NZ_WUMM01000005.1 coordinate 166,930, forward strand.
TGCAGGGGCAGGACATTCCGATCCATCTCGGCTCGCTCATTCCCGCCATGAAGGCGGTCGCCGCCTTCTTCGGCGACGACATCCACGAGGGCGACCTGATCCTGCACAACGATCCGGCCTTCGGCGGCAGCCACGCCATCGATACCTGCATGTACAAGCCGGTCTTCTACAAGGGCGAGCTCGTCTACTGGACCGTTTGCAAGGGCCACCTCACCGATATCGGCGGGCCGGTGCCGGCGGGATACAATCCGAATGCCACGGAGATCTACGCCGAATGCCTGCGCATTCCGCCGGTGAAGATCTGGGATCGCGGAAAGCCGCGCCACGATGTTTTGAACATGATCCTCACCAACATGCGTGCCCGCCGCGATCAGGAAGGAGACTTCCGCGCCCTGATCGGCGCCTGCCAAGTGGGGGAGCGCAACCTTCTTGCCATGCTCGACAAATACGGCAAGGAGCAGGTGGATGCCTGCGTCGATACGCTTCTCGACATGGCCGACAAGCACATGCGCGCGCTGATCGCCACGGTTCCTGACGGAACCTATGAAGGCATCGCCATCCTGGAGGATGCCGGCCACGGCTTCGGCGATTTCGAGATCAAGGCGACGGTGACGATCAACGGCGACGCTTGCCATATCGCCATCGATAGCCCGCCGCAGATTCCCTATTTCATCAACTCCTACGAGGGAAATTCCCATTCCGGCGTCTATCTGGGCCTCATGATGTTTGCGGCCCTGCCGCCACCCTACAATGAAGGTCTCTATCGCTGCGTCAGTCTCGATTTCGGGCCGAAGGGCACGCTGTGCAACGCACAGGAGCCCGCGCCGCATATGAACTGCACAACGACGCCAATGGAGACGCTGACGGATGCCGTGCGCCTCGCCTTCGAGAAGGCGGTGCCATCGCGGGTCTCGGCCTCCTGGGGGCATGCCAACGGCCTCAACATCGCCGGCCGCGATTCCCGCACCAACGAGGAGTTCGTGACCATGGTGCTGGCCACCATCATTTCCGGCGGCGGCGCGACGCCCAAGCAGGACGGCTGGCATGCCGTCGGCCCGGAATGCTGCTTCGGCGCGCTCACCTCGGGCGATGTGGAACTGCTCGAATATTCCTATCCCATCGTCATCCACCGCTATTCGCTGATGACGGATTCCGGCGGTGCCGGCAAATTCCGCGGCGGTTCCGGCACGGCCTGGGAAGTCGAGCCGCTTAACGGCGACATGCTGTGCATCGGCTTCGGCGAGGGGCGGCGCATTCCGGCGATGGGTGCCGCCGGTGCGACCTCGGCCATGGTCGATACCAAGGTGGGCCGCGTCGAATTGCGGCGTGACGGCGCGGTTCAGGTCGAGCGCAAGAACATCATCGAGACCATCAAGCCCGGCCAGACGATCACCAATCTCAATCCGGGCGGCGGAGGCTTCGGCAACCCGTTCGAGCGGCCGGTGGAAAAGGTCGTTTCCGATGTGCGCAACGGCCTCGTCTCCCTGGAAGGCGCGCGGCTCGACTACGGCGTCGCCATCGTGAGCCTCGAGACCCTTGATGTCGATACGGCCGAGACCGACCGGCTCAGAGCCGCTGTTTAAGGAAGACAGACATGACCATGCATTCCTACCGTCTCGGCATCGATGCCGGCGGCACCTTCACCGATTTCGTCATTGCGGACCGCGCGACCGGTGAGGTCAGGCTGTTCAAGGCGCTCTCCACACCGTCCGACCCCACAAAAGCCATCGAGAACGGTCTTGGCCTGATTGCCGCGGATCTCCAGCGGCCGATCGAGGAGATCATCGCCAACTGCGACCTGTGCATCAACGGCACGACGGTCGGCCTCAATGCGCTGATCACCCATCGCGGCGGCCGTACGGGCCTGATCTGCACGGCGGGCCATGAGGACTCCATCGAGATCCGCAACGGCCACAAGGAAGATGGCTTCCGCTACGACCCGGATTATCCCGCCGCCACGATGCTCGTTCCACGCTATCTACGCCGCGGCGTTCGCGAACGTGTGCTGTCCGACGGGTCCGTGCGCACGCCGCTGCACGAGGAGGATGTGCGCGAGGCGTGCCGGCTCTTTCTCAAGGAGGGCATCGAGACCGTCGCCATCTCCTTCGTCTGGTCGGTGCTCGACCCCTCGCACGAGCGGCGCGCGGCCGAAATCGTGCGCGAGATGATGCCGGATGCCGTGCTGACGGTCGGCAGCGAACTTTATCCGCAGGTGCGCGAATACACCCGCACGTCGACGGCGGTCACGAACGCCTATCTCGCCCCGGTCATGCGCCGTTACATCACGGCGGTCGATGCCTATTTCCGCTCGCTCGGCGCCAAGCAGCCGGTGCGCTACTTCCAGTCGAACGGGGGGCTCGCCATCGGGCAGGTCATGACCGACCGTTCCGTCTACGCCATCAATTCCGGCCCGGCCTCCGCGCCACAGGCAGGGCTCTATGCCGGTGCGCCGTTCGGCCACGAGAATGTCATCACCGTCGATATGGGCGGCACGTCCTTCGACATCACGCTCACCCGCAACGGCCAGACCAACCTCAACAAGAACATCGATTTCCTGCGTTATCGCATCGGTGTTCCGATGATCCAGGTCGAGACGCTCGGCGCCGGTGGCGGGTCGATCGGCTGGGTGGACCCGCTCGGCCTTCTTCAGGTCGGCCCGCAATCGGCCGGTTCCGAGCCTGGCCCGGCCTGCTATGGCCGGGGCGGAGCGGAGCCGACGACGTCGGACGCCAATCTCGTGCTCGGCTATCTCAACCCCGAGGGTCTGCTCGGCGGCAAGCTACCGCTCGATGTGGAGAAAGCGCGGGCGGCGGTGGCGAGGGTCGCCGAACCGCTGGGCATCTCCACGGAGCAGGCGGCCTATGGCATGTTCGCCATCGTCAACAACAACATGGTCAACGGCATCAGGCGCGTTTCTGTCGAGCGCGGCTACGACCCGCGCGATTTCGTCCTCGTGGGGGCAGGGGGCGCGACGGCCGCCCATATCACGGCGCTGGCGCGGGACATGGGCATCGACACGATCATCCTGCCCAAGCTTGCGTCCGGTCTCTGCGCCTTCGGCCAGATCATCTCCGATGTGAAGTACAACTACATGGCGCCGGCTCCCGTGCGGCTCGACAACCCTGCGAGCTACGCACGCATCGATGGCCTCTTCAAGGAGATCGAGGCCAAGGGCGTTGCGCATCTTGAGGCCGATGGTTTCGCGGGGGATGCGATCGAGATCCGCCGTTCGCTCGACATGCGCTATGTCGGCCAGGTGCATGAATGCACCGTGGATATCGGCACCTTCCCGATCGATGAGAACACCATCGAGAAGGTCAAGGACGCCTTCCACGCCCGGCACGAGGAGCTTTACACCTATGCCGAACGGCACAGCGCGGTGGAGGTGGTGAACATCGAATCCACCCTCTACGGCCGCATCGAGAAGGTGCGCCCGCCGAAACTGGCGACTGGCGCCGATGCGGAAGCTGCGCTGAAGGGCCACCGCGATGCGATCTTCGAGCAATCCGGGAAGGTCACCTCCACGCCGGTCTACGATGGCGCGAAGTTCGGCGCCGGCGCGCGCATCGAGGGTCCTGCCATCATCGAGGAGGTGACGACGACCATCGTCATCGAACCCGGCTGGACCAGCGTGCTGCATGAGAGCGGCAGTTATCTGCTGACACGCGCAAAATGAGAATCCGCTCCGCTCCGGGTGGAGCGATGCCTCGCAACAGGGAGACCGGAATGGCAGGCAACATGTCGGCGCCGGCGGCCGTGCTTCCTGTGGTTGTCCGCTCAGCGTTCCGGCAGGTGGAAGGCCTGCTGGAAGTACGAACGGAAGGCGAGCATGGGGGGCGTCAGCTCCATGTTTCGCCGCCAGGCGAGGCCCACATCCATGGCGGGCACGGTGTCGCTGATGTTCACCGTCTCGATGCGCCGGCCCTCGAGCGACCAGGGCCGGTGCACCATGTCGGAAAGGATGGCGACGCCCTGGCCGTTGGCGACCAGCGAGCGAACGGCTTCCACCGAGGAGGTGCGCAGGATGACGCGCGGCTGATAGGGCGTGGCGCTCCAGTATTTCAGGGCGGAATGCGCGGCCTCGTCCACGGTCAGCATGATGTAGGGCTCGTCGGCGATGTTCCTCAGCCCCACCGTTTCGGCCTGCAGCAGCGGATGCTGGGCCGGCAGCCAGAGCCTGCGCGTCGAGCTCAGCACCTTCTCCGTGATCAGGGCCGGGTTCAGGATGTTGGAGGTGAGCAGGACCGACATGTCGTATCGGTTGCTCAGCAACCCCTCCTCGATGGATTCCCGGTTGAGCTCGAAGAGCTGGATCTCCAGCCGGGGAAAGAGCCGCCGCAGCCGCTCGATGTGCAGCGGCAGGAAGTAGCCGATGACGGTATAGGTCGCCGCGACCGTCAGCGTGCCTTCGATCTCGTTGCTGACGACATTGAGATGCGTCGCCTCGTCGACCTTCTTCAGGATTTCGTAGGCATGCGACAGAAACTGCCGTCCGGCGGGCGTCAGGTCCATGCCGTGCGGCGTGCGCAGGAAGAGGCTGACGCCGACCGTGCGCTCCAGTTCCTTGATCGCCGTCGTCACCGCGGACTGCGATATGGAGAGATCGACCGCCGCTTGCGAAATCTGGCCGAGTTCGGCGGTCGCGACGAAGTAGCGGATCTGTCGAAGGCTCAGCGTCATGGTTGTCCTTCCCATTCTGTTTTGCTGCGCGAGGGTATCGAAAAATCAGAACAGGCGGCGTCGAAATGAGCATCGGACCACCCTGTTCAAGGCACAAACAGGTTAGAGCGTTGTTTATCAATGTTTTTGCGGCGCAGCAAAACAAGGCAATCAGTTCTGATTTTCAGAATTCATATATGGAAAAATAGAATTTTTCAAATGGTCCTAATGGGCCTAGCGTTTCCCTGTTCAGATATGCATGTGAGGTTGAGACGGTGCGTGAGGTGGTCGATATCAATTGCGACATGGGCGAGGCCTTCGGCCGCTGGCGCGTCGGCGATACGGACGACGCTTCCCTCATGCCGCTGATCAGCTCGGCGAACATCGCGGCAGGGTTCCATGCCGGTGATCCCAACCTGATGGACGAGACGGTGCGGCTCGCGGCCGAACATGGTGTCGGCATCGGCGCCCATCCCGGCTACAACGATCTTCAGGGATTTGGCCGTCGCAAGATCGCCGGCACCGCCAAGGAGCTTGTGAACGATCTTGTCTACCAGGTCGGCGCCATCAAGGAATTCGCTCATCGCCACGGCGTGCGCCTCCAGCATGTGAAACCGCACGGCGCGCTTTACATGGAGATGGCGGTCAACCCGGAACTCTCCCAGAGCTTCGTGCAATACATGCGCACCGTCGAACCGAATGCCTACATCTTCTGCATGGGTGCTTCGGCGACGTTCCGCGCCGCGACAGAAGCGGGCCAGCCCGTTGTTCGGGAATTCTACGCCGATCGTGACTATGACGACAGCGGCTCCATCGTGTTCACCCGCGATGCCGGCCGGCCCGATCCCGCCGCCATCGCGCGCAAGGTTCTGCGTGCCTGCGAGGAGGGCAAGGTCAGGACCGTCACGGGCCGCGACATCGATATCGCCTTCGAATCCATCTGTTTCCATTCCGACACGCTCGGCGCATTCGACATCGTGCGCCAGATGCGTGATGCGCTGGTGGGAGCAGGTATACGTATTGCGCCGGTTTCGGCCTCGGCCGGGCGCTGACCTTCTGGAGTGGAGAAAAACATGAGCAAGATCGAGATCAGATCGCCCCTGCCGGGCACCTTCTACCGCGCGTCTTCGCCGGACGTGCCGCCGTTCAAGGCGGATGGCGACAGCGTTGCGGCGAGCGACGCGATCGGCCTGATCGAAGTCATGAAGACCTTCCAGGAGGTACCTGCCGGCGTCGATGGCAAGAACATCACCTTCCTCGTCGAGAACGAGGAGCCGGTCATGGCGGGCCAGGTCATCGCCGAGGTGGACGCATGACCATCCGCTCGATCCTCGTTGCCAACCGCGGCGAGATCGCGGTGCGCATCATCAAGGCGGCGAAGGCGCTCGGCATCCGCACGGTACAGGTCCACAGCGCCGCCGACGCCGACATGCTCGCGGTGAAGCTCGCCGACGAAGCGATCGACATCGGATCGCCGGCGCCGAAGAAATCCTACCTGAACATCGAGGCCGTGGTGAATGCGGCCAAGGCCGCAGGCGTGGATGCCGTGCATCCGGGTTACGGTTTCCTGTCCGAAAACGCCGACTTTGCCGACGCCGTGGAAGCAGCAGGCCTCATCTTCATCGGACCGAAGGGCGATGCCATTCGCCTTCTGGGCGACAAGGTCGCCGCCCGCGCCGTTGCCGCCAAGGCCGACGTTCCGACGGTGCCGGGCAGCGCAGGGCGCCTTGCCACGATCGAGGAAGCACGGGCCGTGGCGGCGAAGACCGGCTTCCCGATCATGATCAAGGCGGCCGCCGGCGGCGGCGGTCGCGGTATCCGCATCGCCGCCGACCTGGCGGATCTCGAGCGTCACTTCCCGCAAGCCTCCGCCGAGGCGCTCGCCGCCTTCGGCGATGGTGGGCTTTATCTCGAAAAGGTCATCACCAAGGCGCGGCATGTCGAGGTGCAGATCCTCGGTGACGGCCAGAACTTCGTTCATTGCTTCGAGCGGGAATGCTCGTTGCAGCGCCGCCGCCAGAAGGTCTGGGAAGAAGCGCCGTCCTTCCTTCTTCCGGCCGAGGTGCGGGCCAAGCTGTGCGACAGTGCGGTCGCGCTGGCGTGCGAGGTCGCCTATCGCGGTGCCGGAACCGTCGAATATCTCTATGACGAAACGACGCGCGAATTCTACTTCATCGAGGTCAACACGCGCATCCAGGTCGAGCATCCGGTGACGGAAATGATCACCGGCATCGATCTTGTGTCCGAGATGATCCGCGTGGCCGGCGGCGCACCCTTGTCGATCAGCCAGGCGGATGTCGAGGCATTCGGCCATGCCATCGAATGCAGGATCAACGCGGAAGACCCGGCCAAGGGGTTCATGCCGGCGCCGGGCACGATTTCGCGCCTCGTCGTGCCCGAGGGCGAGGGGATTCGTTTCGATACGATGCTCTACGAGGGCTACACGATCCCGCCGTTCTACGACTCGCTCGTCGGCAAGCTCATCGTCTGGGCCGAAACGCGCGAAGCCTGCCTGGAGCGTCTGAGGCAGGCGCTGAGCGGCCTCGTCATCGAGGGCATTCCCACCACCATTCCCCTGCACCTGGCGCTTGCCAGCGATGCGAGCGTGGCGCGCGGTGCGTTCGATACCCGCTTTCTCGAACGATGGCTTGAAACGGAATTCGCCGCAAAGACCGGCGCGACGGCGGAGGTTGCCTGATGACGACCAGATATTCATTCGGAGGCGACGAGCACCTGTTCGTCGAATGCAGTGAGGAAATGTCGCTTGAAGCCTTCTTCAAGAGCCTTTCCATGGCCAGGGGCGTGCGCGATAGCGCCATCAGGGGCGTAACGGAAATCTGCCCGGCCAACGCCTCGTTCCAGATCAAGTTCGACCCTGACATCATCCATCCGGACGATGTCCTGAAGGAGGTCAAGGCCATCGAGGGCGCAGCCGCCAAGGCCGAGCCCGTGCTGGAGACCCGCATCGTCGAAATCCCCGTCTTCTACAACGACCCGTGGACACACGAGACGCTGATGCGTTTTCGCGAGCGTCACCAGGACCCGATGGGAACCGACCTGGACTATGCGGCCCGCATCAATGGCTACGGCTCCGTCGACGATTTCGTCGGCGCCCATTCGGGCTCGCCGTGGTTCGTCTCCATGGTTGGCTTCGTCGCCGGCCTTCCCTTCATGTATCAGATGGTCGAGCGCCAGCGGCAGATACAGGTGCCGAAATACCTCAGGCCGCGCACGGATACGCCGCGGCTCACTGTCGGCCATGGCGGCTGCTTCGGCTGCATCTATTCGGTCCGCGGTGCAGGCGGCTACCAGATGTTCGGCATCACGCCCATGCCGATCTTCGATCCGACGCAGACGACCAGCTACCTGCGCGATTTCATGGTGTTCTTCCGCCCCGGCGACATCGTGAAGTTCAAGCCGATTGACCGTGACGCCTATGACCAGGCGGTGGAGGATGTCGACAAGGGGCGGTTTGCCCCGCCGATCCGCGAGGTGACGTTCGACCTGCGCGACTACCAGAAGGATATCGACGGCACAAACGCCAAGCTGGAGGGCTTGCTCCATGGCCATTAAGGTTCTTCACCACGGTCTTGCGACCACCGTTCAGGATCTCGGTCGTCCCGGCTACTTCCACCTCGGCATCCCCGTCGGCGGGGCAATGGACCGCTATGCCATGCGCGCAGCCAACCTGCTCGTCGGCAATGACGAGGGCGCGGCGGGGCTTGAAGCCGTGTTCATCGGCCCGAAGCTCGAATTCACCGAGGACGCGCTTGTCGCCGTCACCGGCGCAGACATGCCGGCCAAGGTCGATGGCGTGGCTCAGCCTGGATGGAGCGCCTTCAAGATCAAGGCGGGGCAGACGCTGACCTTCGATTTCCTGAAATCCGGTGCACGCATCTGCATCGCCGTCTCGGGCGGCATCGATGTGCCTGAGGCGCTTGGAAGCCGTTCGACCTATCCGATCGGCGCGCTCGGCGGCTTCAAGGGTCGTCCGCTGGCTGCCGGCGACGAACTGCCGGTCGGCACGGGTCGTCTTGCGAGCGAGGGAAAGAGCGTTCCCGAAGCCATGCAACGAAAGCCCGGCATGCCGGCGGAACTGCGCGTTCTGCCCGGCCTCTACTGGCATCGCGTGACGGAGCAGTCGCAGGAGAACTTCTTCGCCGACGAATGGAAGGTGGCAAACGAGGCGGACCGCATGGGTTATCGTTTCAAGGGCGGCCGGAAGCTCGACTTCGTCGAGCGCGAACAGCCCTTCGGCGCCGGTTCGGACCCGTCCAACATCGTCGACAGCTGCTACCCCTACGGCTCGATCCAGGTCCCAGGCGGCACGGAGCCGATCATCCTGCATCGGGATGCCGTATCCGGCGGCGGCTACTTCATGGTCGGCACGGTCATTTCCGCGGACATGGATCTGATCGGCCAGCTCCAGCCGCACACGCCGACGCGCTTCGTCAAGGTGACGATGGAAGAGGCACTGGCGGCACGCGGCGAGCGCCGGACAGCGCTCGCCCGGCTGCGCGAAGCGCTGGCATAGGAGAGGGCGATGCGCGCGGTCTCTGCACTCCCGACGCGACAGGGTTCGCCGCAAGGCGGATCAGTCGAGAACGGGCGTCAGGTAGGCCGCCGTTACGCCGGGCCCGGGAATGATCGCGACGATCTTCATCTGCGCGATGGTGCGGTTGAGCGAGGCTTCCAGATGGGTCGCCATCATGGAGACCGCCGATTCCGTCGCGCCGCGCAGCAGAAGCTCGGCCACCAGCCGCAGCTCGGTGATGATCGCGGGATCGCCGGGCAGGCCGAGACGGCGCAGCAACCGGTCGGTCGCCGTCACCGGCAGCAGATTGTTGCGCACGAGATCCCTCAGCCGCTCGTTGGGCGCGGCCAGAACGCAGCATTCGATGAACTCGGTCTGGATCGCCTCGCTGTCGCCGAGGCCGCCGGCGGCGCTATCCTCCGCGGCCCGCAGGCGCTTCAGCAGCGCCTCCAGCCGCGCGCGGTTCACCGCGGGTGCGCCGAGGCGTATGGCCGGCGGTTCCAGCATGGTGCGAAGCACGAAATGATCCTTCACCGTCTGTGCGGTGAGCGGGCCGGCGATCCAGTGCGAACTCTGGTTCTTGCGCACGAGCCCGCGCTCGCGCAAGCGCGTGAGCACGTCGCGGACGACGGTGCGGCTGACATTGAAATGGTTGGCGAGTTCCATCTCGACGATGCGATAGCGGCCGAAGACCACGCAGCCCGCGACGTCCGCCTCCACCGTATTGTAGATGCGCTCCCAGGACGAGCGGCTTTGCAATGCCTCGTCCGCATGGCGGGGCACGACGAGGCCAAGCGCCTTGATATCGGTGCGGATCGGCTCGATATCGCCGCCCGGCGGGCCCACCAGGAAGCCGCGGCCGGCGAAGCGATGGACCAACCCATCGGCCTCCAGCGTCTGAAGCGCACGCTGAACCGGCGCGCGCGACGTCTGGAGGATGTCGGCGATGGGGCCTTCGAGCAGCACGAGGCCGGGCGGCAGCGTTCCGGCCGATATGTTGCTGCGCAGCACCTCCTCGGCGATTTCATACCGCTTCTGGCTGCCTGTGGCGGCCTGCTCTTCCTTCATGGGTCCCGTCATCGCTGGGTGTTCATAGCGGGCGCACTGTGCCGCATTCTCCATCGGAAGAAAAGGATGGCATAAATGATTATTGAATACAAAGTTTGAAATTGGAGAATCCGTTGCGGCGGCGCAGTGCGGGCGAGGCAGATGCCGCATGACTGCCGGATTCTCCCTCCCGTTTTGTGAATATTGTGCGCAACAGGCGTATTTCCGCCGCTGCGCGCAGCCGTAAAGGCTACGCAAACGCCGTCGTCCTGGCTTTCCGAGCGCGATTTTTCGGGCTCGATGCGGTCAAGCGGAAAAATATAAAAAGTCTATTGAATACAAAAACCATTCATGGCATGGTTTTGAAATCAAGGCGCCCGCAAGAGGCTCCGTAAGCGGAACGAAGTGAAATGTTCAGGAATATCGCTGCGCCGCGCATCTGACGATGCGTGAACGATGGCTTTTGCTCCTTCGGATGCATCGCGCGTCCGGCGGCGTGCGGAGCATTGCGCAAGGACATTCCCGGCTCAAACTGGTGGGAACAGAGTGTCATCCGTCCTTCAACTGAAGAATGTGCACAAGGCCTTTTCGGGTGTTCCGGCACTGGCCGGTATCGACGCATCGCTTGCGAACGATACCTATGTCTCGCTGCTCGGCCCCAGCGGCTCCGGCAAGACGACGCTGCTGCGCGTGATCGCCGGCTTCGAACAGCCGGACAGCGGTGAAATCCTGTTCTCCGGCCGCCGCGTCGATGGTGTGCCGCCGCATGAGCGCGGCATCGGCTTCGTCTTCCAGAATTTCGCGCTCTTTCCCCATCTGAGCGTTGCCGAAAACATCGCCTTCGGCCTGACAAACCGCGCCGTTGATCCGGTGACGGATGCAAAAGTCGTCGCCGGCCGGGTACGCGACATCATCGGCCTTGTCGGGTTGTCGGGTCTGGAAGACCGCGCCACCACCCAGATTTCCGGCGGACAGAAGCAGCGCGTGGCGCTTGCGCGCACGCTGGTCACCGAACCGAGCATGGTTCTGCTCGACGAGCCGCTCGGTGCGCTCGATGCCAACCTGCGCATGCGCATGCGCGGCGAGCTTCGCACCATCCGCGAGCGCTGCGGCGTGACCTTCTTGCATGTCACGGGCTCGGAGACCGAGGCGCTTGCGATGGGTGACACGGTGCTGGTGCTCGATGCGGGGCGCATCGCGCAATCGACGGATGCCGGCACGCTTTACACCCGTCCGGCCTCGGCCGACGTGGCGCGCTTCCTCAATTGCTACAACATCTTTCCCGGTGCGGTGTCCGGCGATGCTTTCGCCAGCCCCGTCGGCGCACTCGCGCTGGGCGGCATCCGGCAGACGTCGGGCAAGCCGGCCTACGCCATCCGGTACGATCGCGTCGCGATCCGCCCCACGGACGCGGCGACCGCGGATGACGAGGTGCGCATCGAGGCGAGCTTCGTCGCCAGCGAATATTCGGGCGCTGCGATCAACTCCTTCTTCACGCTCGATGACGGTCGCGTCTTCGAGGTGGAGCAGCATCTGAGCCATGCCGCGCCTGCGGCCTATGAGGAGAAGGGCCGCTACGCCCTCGTGTGGAAGCGGGAGGATGCTCTTGTGTTCGTTTGAGACCGCCATCGCCGGTCCTGCCCCCATCCACCCGGAGAATGAGAGATGACGATGGCCGCCACAAGCCATGACACGCCCGTCGAAACGGCGGAGCGTCCGACCCGCAAACAACCCGATCGCACCTTCTGGCTGCTGGCGCCTGGTGCGCTGTGGATGTTGCTCTTCCTGGTCGCGCCCATCCTGATGATGGTCTACGTTTCCTTCTGGACGCAGACCACGTTCAAGATCGAGCCGACGCTGACGCTGAAGAGCTGGGTCACCTTCTTCACGTCGGATACCTATCTCGGCGCGTTGTGGACCACGGTGCGCATCTGGCTGATCGTGCTCGTTTCCACGTTGCTCGTCGGCTATCCGGCCGCACTCTTCGTCGGGCTGTTCGTCAAGAACAAGACGCTGTCGACCGCGCTGCTCGTGCTCTGCGTCATTCCGTTCTGGACCTCCTTCCTCATCCGCGTGCTGGCCTGGCGGCCGATGCTCGGCAAGGAGGGCGCGATCAACATGATCCTCATGAAGATCGGCGTGATCACCCAGCCGATCGAGGTGCTGCTGTTCTCCGAACTCTCCGTCATCATCGGCATGACGCAGATCTACTGCGTCTTCATGGTCGGTCCCATCGCCTTCATGCTGGGCCGCATCGATCCCTCGGTCATCGAGGCCGCGCAGGATCTCGGCGCCGGCTTCTGGCGCATCTTCCGCACCATCATCCTGCCGCTCTCCATGCCGGGCGTGGTGGTGGGCGCCATCTTCGTCTCCGTCATGGTGCTCGGTGAGTTCGCGACATCCGCCGCGCTGTCCGGCCGCAAGGTGAACCTGCTCGGCAACATCATCGTCACCCAGGTCGGGTCGCTGAAATGGGCCTTCGCCGCCGTCGCCGGCGTGGTGCTGACGATCCTGATGGGCGCCGTCGTCGCCGCCCTGCTGCGCGTCGTCGATCTCAGGAAGGAGCTCTGACCATGAACGCTTCCGGCATCAAGTTCGGTCTCGGCGTCTATACCGCGCTGTTCATCGTGTTCCTGTACGGCCCGCTCGCGGTGCTTGCCATCCTGTCGTTCCAGACGGGCCCGGAGGGCGGCCCGCAGTTCCCGATCATCGAATGGTCGACCTACTGGTACAAGCACCTCTTCGGCCTGGCCCCGCCCTCGCGCATCGCGCCGCTGCCCATCGACCAGGCGCTGTTCCGTTCGCTGGCGCTCGCCGTCATGACGATGATCGTCTCCACCGTGCTCGGCGTCACCGCCGCCCAGGCGTTCCGCAGGAAGTTCCGCGGCTCGGGTGTGATCTTCTATCTCATCGTGCTCGGCATGATGGTTCCGGGCGTGCTCGTCGGCCTCGGCATGGCGCTGGTCGCCAACACGCTCGGCATCGACCGCCACTGGTGGGGCACGGCCTTCGTTCTGCATGTGGTCTACACGTTCCCCTTCGCCTTCCTCGTCATGCTGGCGATCTTCAACCGCTTCGATCCGAGTGTGGAAGAAGCTGCGTGGTCGCTCGGCGTTCCGCCGGCCCGGACCTTCCGCAAGATCACCTTCCCGCTGATCTTTCCCGGCGTGCTGTCGGCCATGCTGTTTGCCTTCACGCTGTCCTATGACGAGTTCTCGCGCACCCTGTTCGCCTCGGGCCGTGACCTGACGCTGCCGCTCGCCATCTACGGCACCTTCTCCGTGGAAGTGCATCCGAACGTCTTCGCCTTCGGCGTGCTGACCACGCTGTTCTCCTTCGCGCTGCTCGGCACCTATGCCGTGCTGATGGGCATGTCCGTCAGACGCGCCAAGCGCTTGGCCATCCAGGAGGAGGCGTGATGAGTGGCGTCGCTCTCGTCACCGGTGCGGGTTCCGGCATCGGCCGCGCCATCGCCCTGAAGCTCGCCGCAGACGGTTATGCCGTGACGGCCAACGACCTCTCGCTTGACCGTGCCGAGGCGGTGGCAGACGAAATCCGCGGCGCAGGCGGCAAGGCCGTGGGCGTGGCCGGCGATGTGTCGAGCGAAGCGGATGCGGCCGCCATTCACCGCGCCGCGTCCGCCGCGCATGGCGACGTCATGCTTTTGGTCAACAATGCCGGCATCGCGCATCAGGCGCTGTTCGAAAACCTCGACGTGGCCGACTTCGATCGCATGTTCGCGGTCCATGTGCGCGGCACGTTCCTGATGACCAAGGCCGTGCTGCCCGCGATGCTGGCGGCCGGTGCAGGCGTCATCGTCAATGTCGCCTCGCAGCTCGGCCAGATCGGTGGCGTCGAACTGGTGCACTATTCGGGTGCGAAGGCTGCGATCATCGGCATGACCAAGGCGCTTGCCCGCGAGGTTTCGGCTCGTGGAGTACGCGTGAATGCCGTTGCGCCGGGGCCGATCAACACGCCGTTGGTCATGCAGCTTTCAGAGGAGTGGCGTGACACCAAACGCGCCGGCCTGCCGCTTGGCCGCTTCGGCGAGCCGCAAGAGGTGGCCGAGACCGTCGCCTTCCTCGCATCCCCCGCCGCCAGCCTTTTTGTCGGACAGACGCTCGGACCGAATTCCGGCGACGTGATGCTTTGATACCGGAGAAAACCATGCCTGCAGAAAACAACCGCATCGTCATCGTCACCGGGGCCGGCATCGGCATTGGCGCGGCAACCGCGAAAGCCTTCGGCGCGCTCGGCGACCACGTCGTCGTCACCGATATCCTCGAAACGGAAGGTCGCGAGACCGCCGAGGCGATCGTCGCGGCCGGCGGCTCGGCGGAATTCCATCGCTACGACGTTCGTTCCACCGCCGCGACGGATGCGCTGGTTTCCGATATCGAGGCGCGGCATGGCCGCATCGACGTGATCGTCGCCAATGCCGGCATTGCGCATCGCACGCCGCTTGCCGACCTCACCGACGAAAAATGGGACCTGACCTTCGATATCGACCTGAAGGGCATCTTCCGGCTCGTGCGCGCGGCCGCGCCCGGCATGCGCAGCAGACGCTCCGGCGCGGTCATCGCGCTCTCGTCCATCATGGGTGTCGCCTATGGTTGGGACGAGCACGTGCATTATTCCGCCGCGAAATCGGGCGTCGTCGGCCTCGTGCGCGGTCTGGCGGTTGAAATGGCGCGCGACGGCGTTCGCGTGAACGGCATCGCGCCGGGCTACATCCGCACCGCCCAGCTCCTCTCCGAGGAGAATTCGCTCGGGCCGACGGGTGCTGAAAAGGCGGCCGAATTCATTCCGATGGGACGGCTCGGCACGGGCGAGGACATCGCCGATGTCGCTGCATTCCTCGCCTCCGACAATGCGAGATACATGACCGGGCAGGTGCTGGTCGTGGATGGTGGCCTGCTGGTGGGCCGGTACTAGCCGTCCGCAAAGGACGGAGAACAGGGGCCGCAAAACGGCTCCAGGGAACGACAAACAAACTGGAGAAGAGATATGTTCAAGTCGGAAATAAATCGCCGCTCGCTCCTTAAGCGCTCGGCCGGAGTGATGGCGCTTGCGATGGGCGGCGGCACGCCGTTCCTGTCCTCGCGCATGGCATTTGCGCAGGCCGCCGATCTTGCCGGCCAGCAGCTGCGCACCATCGGTCTTTCCGTCACGGTGCAGGAGCGCATTCTCGAGCAGTTCAAGAAGGAATCGGGCGTCGGCGGCACCTCGGGCACGGCAGCGACCTTCCCCGACGCGCAGACCAAGATCCTTTCGGGCTCGAAGGATTATGACTGCTGGGAGATCATCGCCGAGCGCCTGCCATCCATCGTCATGACCGACAATGTCGAGACGATTCCGGCCGCTTCGCTGAAGAACTGGGCCAATATCCGCGATACCTTTACCACGGCTAGCGACAAGTGGGACCGTTCCGCGCAGATCGTCGGCCAGATCTGGGCCGATGAGGCGCAGACCGTGCTCAACATGGTTCCGGCCGTCTACAACTACGACTCCATCGGCTACAATCCGGATGTGGTGTCTGAAGAAGAGGCCAATACCTGGGCCTGCATCTTCGATCCGAAGTGGAAGGGCAAGTCGGGCCTGAATACCGACCCGCTGATTGCTTTCGGCCAGGCCATCATGGCCATGAACTCGCTCGGCCTGTCCGACGTGAAGAACCCGGGCAACCCGACCGCCGCCGAAATCGACGAGGCCGCGGCCTTTCTCATTTCCAAGAAGAAGGAAGGCCAGTTCCGCGCGCTCTGGGGCGATTTCGGCGAACTCGTCAACCTCATGGCATCTGGCGAAATGGTCGTCTCCGACGCATGGCAGCCGGCCGTCATGGCCGTCAAGGCACAGGGCAAGCCGGCGAAGTACGCCGTTCCGAAGGAAGGCTATCGCGGCTGGGCCATCGGTCCGTCGATGATCGCGGGCACCACCAACCGGGACGCCGTCATCGCCTATGCCGATTACTGGCTGTCGGGCGAGCCGGGCATCACGGTTTCCGAGCAGGGCTACTATTCGCCGTCCACCAACATCAAGGATGTCATGGCGCCGGAGAAATACGCCTTCTGGTATGAGGGCAAGCCCTGGGTCGGCGCGGAAGAGCGCGGCATCAAGGAAGGCGACCTGCGCGACGGCGGCTCCCTTGAGGAGCGCGCCAAGAACGTCGCCTACTGGCACCAGTGGCCGGAAGAATACGACCACCTCATCCAGAAGTGGGACGAATTCCTCAACGCTTGATCCCAAGACGTGTGGACCGGGGCGCGCATGGCCCCGGTCCACGGACCGACAATTCGCGAGATGCCCCCATGATTTTCGACCTGGAACTCAAATCCGTCGGCAAGGTCTATGATAACGGAACGCCCGCCGTCATCGACTTCAACCTGTCCGTTACCAAGGGCGAGTTCATCGCCTTCCTTGGGCCGTCGGGATGCGGCAAGACGACGACATTGCGCATGATCGCCGGCTTCGAAGGCATATCCTCCGGCGACATGCTGATCCGCGGCGAGCGCATGAACGACGTTCCCCCGCAGCGCCGCCCGACGTCGATGATCTTCCAGAACTATGCGCTCTTCCCCCACATGACCGTGCGCCAGAATGTGGGTTATGGGCTCGATGTGAAGGGCATCGCCAAGACCGAGCGTGATGCGAAGGTCGACCGCATCCTCGCGACGCTGGGCCTTGAGGACATTGCAAGCCGCAAGCCCGATAAGCTGTCCGGCGGCCAGCGGCAACGCATCGCGCTGGCACGCGGCCTCGTCGTGGAACCGGATATTCTGTTGCTGGACGAACCGCTCGGCGCGCTCGACGCGAACCTGCGCAAGGCCATCCAGAACGAGCTGAAACTTTTGCAGAAGAGCCTCGGCGTCACGTTCATTTTCGTCACCCACGCGCAGTCCGAGGCGCTGGCGCTGTCCGACCGCATCGTGGTGATGAACCAGGGTCGGGTCGAGCAGGTGAGCCCGCCCCACCAGCTCTACACCCGGCCGAACACGCCCTTCGTCGCGCAGTTCATCGGCCGCAACACCGTCCTTTCGGGCGAAGTGGCTGGCAACGAGGGCGAGGACGTCGTGGTCACGACCGGCATCGGCACGCTGTCCGGCCGGGCCAACGGGACCGTTGCCCACAAGGGCCGCGTCAACCTCGTCGTGCCGGCGGAAGCGATCGAGGTCCATGTCGCGGGTGAGGGGACGGCCCCGGCCGCCAAGAATCGCGTCGACGCCCGGATCGAACGGTCGGAGGTGGTCGGCCATATCGCGCATCTGACGGCACGGCTGGGCGATGGCCGATCCGTCTCGCTGGAAGCCCATGTCGACAAGTACCGCCCGGGCACCTTCCCGGCCGGCACGCCCGTCCTTTTGAGCTGGAACCCCGCCGAAGCGACGGTCATTCCAGCCCACTGACAACTCGAAAACACGTAGGGAACCAAGGAGATACCCCATGGCAAAAGAGATTTTTTGTAGTTTCGGCATCGACGTCGATGCCGTGGCCGGATGGCTCGGCTCCTATGGCGGCGAGGATTCGCCCGACGATATCTCGCGCGGCCTGTTTGCCGGCGAGGTTGGCAGCCCACGGCTTCTGAAGCTCTTCGAACGCTTCGGCATCAAGACGACCTGGTTCATCCCCGGTCACTCCATCGAGACTTTCCCTGAGCAGATGCAGGCTGTCGCCGATGCCGGCCACGAGATCGGTATCCACGGCTACACCCATGAAAACCCGATCGCGATGACCCGCGAGCAGGAGACGGAAGTGCTCGACAAGTGCATCGAGCTCGTCACCAAGCTGTCCGGCAAGCGTCCGACCGGCTATGTCGCGCCCTGGTGGGAGTTCTCCAACGTCACCAACGAGCTGCTGCTCGAGCGCGGTATCAAGTACGACCATTCGCTGATGCACAACGACTTCACGCCCTATTATGTGCGTGTCGGCGACAGCTGGACGAAGATCGACTATTCCAGGAAGCCGTCCGACTGGATGGTGCCCCTGAAGCGCGGTCATGAGACCGACCTCATCGAAATCCCGGCCTCCTGGTATCTCGATGACCTGCCGCCGATGATGTTCATCAAGAAGTCGCCGAACAGCCACGGCTTCGTGAATCCGCACGATATCGAACAGATGTGGCGTGACCAGTTCGACTGGGTCTATCGTGAGATGGACTATGCCGTCTTCCCGATCACCATTCACCCTGACGTCGCCGGGCGCCCGCAGGTATTGATGATGCTGGAACGTCTTTATGCCCATATGATCAAGCATCCGGGCGTGAAGTTCGTCACGATGAACGAGATCGCGGACGATTTCGCCAAGCGCTTCCCGCGCCAGAAGTAAATGTCGAGGGAGCGGGTTTGCCCGCTCCCTTGCCCGGTTCGGAAAGGAACGGCGTCATGTGTTCGCTGTGCGGCGTCATCGGCGGAAACGAACATTGGACGGATGCAGTCGCCCGGCCGGGCGTCTTCACGCGCAATGTCGAGCGGCTCGACCGCCGGCGCGAACGTGTCCGGCGCGTTTCGGCGGCAAACAGCGTGCTGTCGGCCTTCGGCATGAGCCTCTCGGACTGGCAGGGGTCTGCATTTGTGCTGGCGACCCGCACCGGCAAAAGCGAGATGATCGAGGACCTCGGCCATCTCTGGCCGGCGGCGGAGCGGCTTTCCGGGCGGGTGTGCGATCCGCTCGACCCGCAGCTGATTTCGCGCATGGAAGAGGCGAACCATGGCTGAGATGCCCGCCTTCACGCCCGTCCACCTGCTGACCGGTTTTCTCGGTTCCGGCAAGACGACGCTGCTCAAGCGGCTGCTGGCCGATCCCGCGCTTGCCGATACCGCCGTTCTGATCAACGAATTCGGCGAGATCGGCCTTGACCATCATCTTGTCGAGCGTATCGACGACACGATGGTGCTGCTGCAATCGGGCTGCGTGTGCTGCACGGTGCGCGGCGAGCTTGCCGATGCGCTGCGCGAGCTCCATTCCAAGCGCGAGCGCGGCCTCGTGCCGCCTTTCACGCGTGTGATCATCGAAAGCACCGGCCTGGCGGACCCTTTTCCGGTGCTTTCCACGCTGAAATCCGATCCCGTCCTGCGTCACCATTTCCGGGCCGGCACCGTCGTCACGACAGTGGATGCCGTCAACGGCTTGGCGCAGCTCGATACGTATGTGGAGTCAACCCGGCAGGCGGCGATCGCCGACCGGCTCGTCATCACCAAGGCCGATCTGTGCGAGGACAAGGCCGGCCTGAGCCGCCTCCTGTCGCGCCTCACGGAGTTCAACCCGGATGCCGAGCGTATCATTGCCGGCACCGACGATCCGGATGCCGATGCGCTTTTCGGTGACGATGTGGCCCAGCGCGCGACAAAGCTCCAGTCGCCGAGCGGTTTCTACTGCGATACGCCGACATTGCGGGTGACGGCCGAGGGCGTGGCGCTGCATACGGCCATCTCCTCCTTCGTCATCACCGTCGACAGGCCGATCGACTGGACCGGCTTCGGGATCTGGCTCACCATGCTGCTCAACCGGCATGGCGAACGTGTGCTGCGGGTGAAGGGCATCCTCGACCTCGTGGGCGAGGACCGCCCCGTCGCCGTGCACGGCGTACAGCATCTCGTGCACCCGCCGGTGCACCTCGATGCGTGGCCTCTTGGGGAGCGTGTCTCGCGCCTCGTCTTTATTGTTGACGGTCTCGATGCGAACCTGTTGAAACGGTCCTTCAACGCCTTCGCGCTTGCCGGGAACAGCGATGCCCGTCCACAGCCAGAGGCCGCAGCGCAGATCCGGAACGCCTAGAGCACTTCATGAACAAGCATTCCCCGAAAGCGGTTCCAGCAGCTCCGGCCGTCCACACCGCCGGTCGCCCGAAGCTGCGCGTGCTGGGAACGGCAATCTCTCTCCTGGAGGAATTGCGGCTCAAGGCGGAGGCCGATCTCGGCATCGACATCTGCTTCGACAACAACGATTTTATCGTGACCCAGCACAAGGCAGCGCAGGAGCCGGACAGCTACGATATCTACGATCAGTGTTTCCACAATCTCGATATCGTCTGGTACTGGCGGGCCATCCAGCCCATCGAGACGGCGCGCATAACGCTGTGGGACGAAATCAACGATCTGACGAAGACCGGCCAGATCGGTCCCAGCGCCCGCATGGGGCTGGGCGATGTTCCGGCGCGCAAGCTCTATGTGCAGCCGAGCCTCGCGCTCGGTGATGCGCCGACAGCGCGCATCTCGATGCTGCCGACGACCCACAATTTCGACAGTTTCGCCTATCGGAGCGATGCCGTGGAGCACCGGCCGGGCATGGCGAGCTGGGCCGCCCTTCTGGACGAGCGTTGGAGCGGCCGGGCCGCCTTGGTCGACGAGCCGGCCATCGGCATCTTCGATGCGGCACTTGCAGCCCAGGCCGCCGGCCTGATGACCTTCGGCGACATCGGCAACATGACCGTCGCGGAGATCGATCAACTGGTGGATATCCTGGAGGCGCGTCGCAAGGCGGGCTTCTTCCGCAGCTTCTGGCGTACGGCCGAGGACGCCGCCCGGCTGATGATCGACGGCGACACCGATATCCAGAGCATGTGGTCGACGGGTATCGGCATTCTCAACAGCCAGGGCCTGCCCGTCGAGCAGGCGGCGCCCGCGGAAGGGTACCGCGCCTGGCACGGCGGTCTCTGCCTGTCGCGCAACCTGTCCGGCCGCATGCTCGATGTCGCCTATGAATATCTCAACTGGTGGATTTCCGGCTGGCCGGGTGCCGTGGTCGCGCGGCAGGGCTATTACATCTCGACGCCGGAGCGCTCGCGCGGCTATATGACGCCGGCGGAATGGGACTACTGGTACGAGGGGCTTCCGGCGCGCGAAGACCTGCCCGGGCCTGATGGAACCATCCGCATCAGGCGCGGCGCGGTGCGCAGCGGCGGTTCCTACTGGCAGCGTGCCAACAGCATTGCCGTGTGGAACACCACCATGGATGAACACAACTACCTCGTCCGACGCTGGATGCAGCTGGTCGGTCGCGCAGACAAGGATATCTGAGCATGACCCCTCGCTCGATCGCGCAGCTTTCGGTGCTTCTCCAGTCGGGTGCGCTCGACCCGGTCGATCTCGTGGAGGAAACGCTCGCCGCCATTGCCGGCCACCCGGACCAGACCATCTTCACGACGGTGCTGGCCCAGCGCGCGCGAATGGAGGCAGCGGCCTCCCGCAAGCGGCTGGCGGAAGGCCGTTCGCGCGGCGTTCTCGAAGGCGTGCCGCTCGCCTGGAAGGATCTTTTCGACATCGAGGGCCTGCCGACCACCGCCGGCTCCCGTGTGCTGAAGGACAGCGCGCCCGCCAGACAGGACGCGGCCGTGGTGCGTGCGCTTGCCGATGCCGGCATGGTGAGCGTCGGACGGGTCAACATGAGCGAGTTTGCCTTCTCCGGCCTCGGCATCAACCCGACGTTCGGCACGCCGCGCAATCCGGCTTCGCCGCAGGGTGAGCACCGTATTCCGGGCGGCTCGTCGTCCGGCTCCGGCGTTGCGGTCGCCGCCGGGCTTGTGCCCGTCTCCATCGGCACGGATACGGGCGGATCGGTGCGCATTCCCGCCGCCTTCAACGGCGTCGTCGGCTACAAGGCGACGCGCGGGCGCTACGCGATGGATGGGGTCTTTCCGCTGGCAAGGAGCCTGGATTCGTTAGGGCCGCTCTGCCATACCGTGCAGGATGCGGTCTGGATCGATGCGGCGATGCGCGGCGCGCCGGCCGCCGGTGTCGTGAAGCGCGTGGCGGTTTCCGATCTCTCCTTCGTCGTCCCGGAGACCGTGATGTTCGACGGCGCGGAACCAGAGGTCGTCGCGGCTTTCGAGGCGGCCGTCGAACGGCTGGCGAAGGCGGGTGCCCGCGTCCGTCGCGAAGCCTTTCCGGAATTCGCCGCCATCTTCGACCTGATGGCCAGGCACGGTGCGCTGGTGACCGCCGAGGCCTATGTGCTTCACCGCGAGCGCATCACGGGCGCGGCGGCGGCTGACATGGACCCGCGCGTCGTCAAGCGCACGCTCATGGGTGAGAAGATTTCCCTCGCCGACTATATCGCGACGCTTGAAGCGCGGGACAGCTTGACCGCATCGTTTACGGCCCGCCTCGGCCCTGGCGATTTCCTCATCAGCCCGACGCTTCCTCATGTCGCGCCGGCGGTTCAGCCCCTGCTCGACGATGAAGACTTGTTCTTCGCGACGAATGCCAAAACGTTGCGCAACACGTTGGTTGGAAATTTCCTCG
The DNA here is from genome assembly GCF_009826875.1 of Shinella sp. AETb1-6. Classification (NCBI taxonomy): domain Bacteria; kingdom Pseudomonadati; phylum Pseudomonadota; class Alphaproteobacteria; order Hyphomicrobiales; family Rhizobiaceae; genus Shinella; species Shinella sp. AETb1-6. The sequence continues at coordinate 189,406 of NZ_WUMM01000005.1, forward strand.
ACGTCTGCGGCGTTTCCCTGCCATGCGGCACGGGCGCGGCCGGCATGCCGGTGGGCCTCCTTGTCTCGGGCCCGAAGGATAGCGACGATGCCCTCCTTGCGGTGGCGGGTGCCGTGGAAAGCCTGTTTGGCTGACAATCGCGCCGCCGGTTTCGGGTAAAAGCCTTTCCGATTCAGCGCGTTCGTGCCATCCGGGGTAAAAATCCGCGGCCGGGCCTTCCCCTTACGTGAGGGATGTGCCCTTCTGGCCTTTCCAAACACGCTTCGGGCCTTACATTGAGCAATGAACGGCTTTGCGGCTGTCAGGGCTTGGATGCCGCCCGTGACGTCGGGCCGGTGGTGATGTGAGGCGCATCCGGGTGTTGTTTGCGTTTTGCCGACGGAGGATTTGATGCGCGCAAACGATGTTGACCTCGATAGCTGCGCGCGCGAACCCATCCACGTTCCCGGATCGGTCCAGCCGCATGGCGCGCTGCTCGTGCTCGATCCCGCTGATCTCCGCATTCTGCAGGTTTCCGCGAATGTCGCCGACATCGCCGGTACGGATGCAGCCGGCATTGCCGCGGTGCTTTCGCCCGAGCTTGCCGCTTGGAAGGCGTCGGGATCTCCCCCGGCGCGCCTCGTTGCGCCCGGCTATCCGCTCGATATCGCCGTGCATCTTCATGACGACCGCGTCATCGTGGAGCTGGAGCGGGCCGCATCGGAAGCGATGGACGATCCGTTCGCACGGCTGACCGCATTCGCGCAGCAGATGGCCGGCAACATCGACCTGGGCGATGCGCTTTCGGCCGCAGCCCAGCTTGTCGTCCAGCTCTCGAACTTCGACCGTGCGCTCGTCTACCGGTTCGATGCGGACTGGAGCGGCCACGTCGTCGCGGAAGCGGGCAACGGTACGCTGCCGTCCTATCTGGATCTGCGCTTCCCGGCGGGCGACATCCCCGCCCAGGCGCGCGACCTCTATCGTCTCAATCCCTTGCGCCTGATCCCGGACGCCGACTATACGCCTGTGCCCTTGCTCGCCCTGGACGAGGAGCAGGGTCGCGCGCCGGTCGACATGACGTTCACGCAGATTCGCAGCGTGTCGCCCGTCCACCTCGAATATATGCGCAACATGGGCACGCTGTCGTCCATGTCCATATCGATCCTGATCGACGGCCGGTTATGGGGCCTGCTCGCCTGCCATAGCCGCCAGCCGCATATCGTTCCGGTCCGGGTGCGCGACGCCTGCAATTTCGTCGCTCAAAGCCTTGCGATGCAGATCGGTGCTGCCTCGCGTGCGCAAACGGCGGCCGTCGGCGTCGAGCTCGGGCGGCTGCATACGAAGCTCCTGGCATCCATGGCCGATGCAGACCGCTGGGACGACGGGCTGGCGAAGGCGCCCGACACTCTGCTGGCCCTCACACGCGCGTCCGGTGCGGCGATCCTCTCGCAGAACGGCTTCTCGCGGGTGGGAGATGCGCCGGACGAGGAGGCGGTGCGTCGGCTGACGCAATGGCTGTCCGAAAACGGCATCGCATCCGATGTCTATGCGACGGACTGCCTGGCTGCCGCCGGTTTCGACGACAGGAGCGTGACGGAGACCGCCTGCGGCATTCTCGCGTGCCGCATTTCCGAAAGCGATGACAATTGGCTCGTCTGGTTTCGGCCGGAGGTCATCCGAACCGTCACCTGGGGCGGCGATCCGCACAAGGTGGTGCGCGAAAGCGGCCGGATCCATCCGCGCAAGTCTTTCGAGGCATGGCGGGAGAGTGTACGCGACAGGAGTGCGCCCTGGCATGAGGCGGAGATCGGCGCGGCACATGATCTTCGTGCCTCCATTGTCGAGATCGTCCTGAAGAAGGCCGAGCAATTGGCGCGGCTTGCGGCCGACCTGCAGAAATCCAACAAGGAGCTGGAGGCGTTCTCCTATTCGATCTCCCATGATCTTCGCGCGCCGTTCCGGCACATCGTCGGTTTCTCACAGCTCCTGACCGAGCGCGAGAAAAATCTCGACGAGCGTTCGCGCCATTATCTCAAGATGATATCGGACTCGGCGCTGGCTGCCGGCGAACTGGTCGATGACCTCCTGACATTCTCTCATCTCGGACGGGCGACGCTGGCGAGCGGCAAGGTCGATATGAACAAACTCGTCGAGGAAGTGCGGCTGGGCCTGGCCGAAGATATCAAGGACCGCGCTATCGAATGGCGGGTCGGGGATCTGCCGATGACACGGGGCGACGGCGCACTGCTGCGTCAGGTCTGGCACAACATGATCGAAAACGCCGTGAAGTACACCCGACCGCGCGCGCCCGCGCGCATCGACATATCGGGCGAGCCCGTTGATGGCGGCCTTTTATACCGGGTGCAGGACAATGGCGTCGGCTTCGACATGGCCTATAAGGCAAAGCTCTTCGGTGTCTTCCAGCGCCTTCAGCGCAGCGAGGATTTCGAGGGAACCGGTATCGGTCTTGCACTTGTCAAACGCATCGTGGAAAGGCATGGCGGCAGCGTTGATGCCACGGGTACGGTCGATGGCGGCGCCTGCTTCACTTTTTTCCTGCCCGTTCTACCACCTGAGGAGTAATCCGTGTCCGACCTGAGGCCCATCTTGCTGGTGGAAGACAATCCCCGAGACCTCGAATTGACCTTGACGGCCCTGGAGAAGTGTCAGATCGCCAACGACATCATCATTGCGCGCGACGGCGCCGAGGCGCTCGATTTCCTGAACCAGGACGGGGCATTCGCCACGCGCGAACCGGGCGACCCTGCCGTGGTGCTGCTGGACCTCAAGCTGCCCAAGGTGGACGGATTGGAGGTGCTGGCCAAGGTGAAGGGCGATCGGAACCTGCGCCACATTCCCATCGTTATGCTGACGTCCTCTCGCGAAGAGCAGGACCTCGTCAACAGTTACGAACTCGGCGTGAACGCCTTTGTCGTGAAGCCGGTCGAGTTCAGCCAGTTTTTCAAGGCGATCCAGGACCTCGGCGTGTTCTGGGCGCTGCTCAACGAGCCCCCGCCGAAGTCCCGGCAACGTGGCGGGAGCTGATATGGATTGCATGCCCAAGATTCTTCTTCTGGAAGACAGTGCCGTCGATGCCGAACTGATCGAAGCCCAGCTGGAAAGTCTGGAGGGGACGGTGACCCTGACCCGGGTCGCGACGCGGGCGGCGTATGAGGCCGCGCTCGCGCGCGAGAGCTTCGATATCATTCTCTCCGATTTTTCCCTGCCGGACTTTGACGGCATGGCCGCGCTCGATGTCGCGCTGTCGGCCGCGCCCGGCGCGCCGTTCATCTTCGTGTCCGGGGTGCTTGGCGAAGAGGCGGCGATTGCAGCCTTCCGCAAGGGCGCGACCGATTATGTCCTCAAGCAACGCCTGGTGCGCCTGCCGGCGGCCGTCACGCGGGCGCTGAACGAGGCGCGCGAACGGGACACACGCAAGCGGATCGAACAGCAGAAGGATTTGCTGGTCCGTGAACTCAGCCACCGCGTCAAGAACAACCTCGCCGTCATATTGTCGCTGATCCGCCGTACCGGTCGAAACTGCGCCACCGTCGCCGAGTTCGAGGCGAAGCTTGTTGCCCGTGTCCGCGCCATGGCAGATGCCCACGAGCTTCTTTTCGAAGGCAACTGGGATGAGACCGAGCTTCTCAACGTCTTCCGCAGGGCGGTACGCCCCTACAACGCCGATCTGTCACGCTTTGATTTCGGCCGTCACGATCTCGTTCGGCTCGATCCGAAGGCCGCGCTTTCGATCGGCATGGTGGTCAGCGAACTCGTCACGAACGCAGCGAAATTCGGGGCTCTGACGAATGATCAGGGGCGTGTGGCGATCGAGTGGTTCGTCCAGCAGGACGCGAATTCAGGCGCTATGCTGCACTTCACATGGTCCGAAAGCGGCGGGCCAAGTGTTGCGACGCCTGGCGGCGAGGGCTTCGGCACGCAGCTGATCAAGACCAATATCGAATATGAACTCGAGGGTCAGGCAAGGCTCGACTACAATGCTCGGGGCTTTGCGGCGGAGATCAGCATTCCGCTTCCCGTGACCTAGAGCATTTCCAGCCGAAGCGAAGTCGCTTCGGCGTCGGATAATGCGGTAAAAACAGGAATCTAGAGCATTTCCGGTGAACCGGAAATGCTCTAGGATGCCTTGTCGATCTGCTCCAACAGGCGGCGATGCAGGAGGCTGAGGTCGCAGGGCTTTGGCAGGAGCACGACATTGCTGAGATCCGCCTGCGTTTCCGGAAGTTCGGCATAGCCCGAGCAGACGACGAGCGGTGTGCCCGCCTTGTCCAGTTGTTCGATGACGGGATAGGAGTAGACCCCGCGCAAATTGAGATCCAGAACGGCAGCGTCGATGCCTTCGGAGACCGCTCGCAAAGCCTGCTCGACGCTGGACACGGGACCGACGACCCTCGCACCGAGGTCGGTGAAGAAGTCCTCCAGGTCGAGAGCCAGGAGCGGGTCGTCCTCCAGAATGAGGACGCGCTTGTTTTCAAATCCGTTGTTCACTTGATATTCCGATATTTCCTGTTAGCGAGCGCTCGCTGTAAGTAGAGCCTTGGCGGCCTTGTTCAATATCGGCAGCAAAGTTGTTTCGGTGGGAGCTGAGCACCGTTGGCAATTGGCGGCCGGCTCCTATGTTATGCAAGCGTTGCACCGAAGGCGGATTTTTGAGTGGATTTGAAAGCGTTGTCCCGAGACGAACTCGAACGCGAGGTCGTTCGTCTTCGCGCGTTGGGGACGGAGGCGGAAGCCGATACGGCCGAGGGCGCCATGCTGCGCGCGCAGGCGCGATACCGCGCGCTGTTCGAGGCGATCGACGACGGTTTCTGCATTATCGGCTTCATCGACGGGCCGGAAGGTCCCATGAGCGACTATGTGCATGTGGAGGCCAATTCCGGCTACGAGCGCCACACCGGTATCCCCGATATCGTCGGCAAGCGCCTCCGTGAAATCGAGCCCGCCAATGCGGATATCTGGCTGGAGCTGTATGGGGGTGTCCTGCGCACCGGACGGGCGGTTCGTTTCGAACAGGAATTCAAGGCGGTCGGCCGCTTCATCGAAGTGTCAGCAACCCGTATCGAGCCTGAAAGCCTCTGCCAGGTCGCGGTGCTGTTCCGTGACGTGACCGCGCGCAAGCTTGCCGAGGCGGCCCTGCGCGAGAGCGAGAGCCGTGCGCGCGACAACATACAGCGTGTCCAGCTCGCGATGGCTGCGGGTGCCATCATAGGCACATGGTTCTGGGACGTTCCTTCGGACCGCTTCACGGTCGATGAGGGTTTCGCCGAGCTTTCGGGTTTGATCCACAGAAAGGCCGAAGCGGCTTTGAACCACGGCCATCTGGAGCGCGGCATGCAGGTGGTGACGAAACCGTTTTCCTCGGAAACCCTCGCACGCCGTGTTAAGGACCTCATCGGCGGCGCGGCGGCGTAGCCGTCCGTCAGTTGTCCAGATCCGATTCCAACACTGCCATGCCGCGATGGAACGCGACATGGCGCCTGAATTCGAACGACCGAGGCACATGGCTTACAGCGAACGACGCTTTGAACTGAGAGACCGGACACGCGATGGCCACGAGCGGCTGGACGCGGCCGTTGGCGCGTTTGACAGCGTGCAAAGCTATGGCCGCTATGTCGGCGTTCTCGGCACATTCCGAGCCACGATGGATGACCAGCTGGCAGGTGTCGCCTGGCCCGCTCAGTGGCGTTGGCGGCCCACCATGGTCTCGGCAGCGTTGGCTCAGGATGCGCACGATCTGGGGCTGGAGGTCGCCCGGTCGATGAAGGTGGTGATCGACCTCAGCGATCCAAGTGCCTTGCTTGGCGCCCTTTATGTGCTTGAGGGATCGACCCTCGGCGCCCGTGTTCTAAGGCAGCGTGCTGCCGATCTGGGCATGACCGGCGGATACGGGGCGAGACATCTGTCCCTTATGTCAAATGATATAGCGCAGTGGCAGTCGTTCCTAGTATTGTTGGACGACGCAGGCGATTTCGATATGGACCGCGCGGCCGCGACGGCCAATGAGGTCTTTGCCCTTGCCTTGCGATGCTTTGAAAGTGGTCGTGTTGTCTACCAGTGATGCTGTAAACCTGAGTACCTGCGATCGTGAGCCGATCCACATTCCCGGCAGCATCCAGCCGCACGGATGCCTGATCGCGTGCGATATAAGCCTGACGCGGATCGAGCGTGCGTCCGCCAATGCCGCCGATATTATCGGATATCCCGGCAACCTTGTCGGCCGGGATGCTGCCGAGGTGCTCGGCGAACAGTTGCTGCACGATCTTCGCAACGCCATAGCTGCCACCAATTCGGCATCGCGGCCGGCGCTTATGCTGGACGTGGCACTTGGTGAACGCGTCTTCGATATCGCAATCCATCATTACAAGTCTGCGGTCATCATCGAATTCGAGCTGGCACCGTCTGTCGGCCAGCCCTTGCACATCGCCCGCGAGATGATCGGCCGGATCAGCGATGTCACGGAGGTGGAGCGGCTCGTGCAGCGCGCGGGCCGCGTCGTCGCTGGCGTGACAGGATATGACCGGGTCATGGTCTACCGCTTCGAACCAGACGGTTCGGGCAAGGTGGTGAGCGAAACCAAGCGTGCGGATCTGGAGAGCTTTCTCGGGCAGTACTTTCCCGCGAGCGACATTCCGCAGCAGGCGCGAACGCTCTACCTCAAGAACACGATCCGGGTGATTGCGGATTCCAGCGGCAGCCGCGTGCCGATCGAGCCCGCGCTGGATGCGTCCGGTGAACCACTCGATCTCAGCTTCGCGCATCTGCGCAGCGTATCGCCGATCCATTGCGAGTACCTGCGTAACATGGGCGTTGCCGCCTCGATGTCCATCTCGATCGTGCTCGACGGCTCGCTGTGGGGACTGATCGCGTGCCACCACTACGCGCCGCGCGTTCTACCGATGGCGCAGCGTGTCGCGATGGAGGTGTTCGGTGAGTTCTTCTCCCTGCACCTCAAATCGCTCAAGGAGCGCCAGCGCGTAGCCGCCGTGGCGGGAACGCGCGAGGCGCTCGATCGCTTTCTGATCCTTTCCTCCCATCATGAAGATCTCGGCGCCCTGCTGCGCCAGAGCCTGCACGAGTTTTCCCGGCTTCTGCCCAATGATGGCGCCGGCGTCATGTTCGATGGCCGGTGGACCGGCACGGGTGCCACGCCACCGGATGATGCGTTGCCTGGTCTTCTCGATTTCGTGCAGCGGGTGGGAGAGGGGCGTATCTGGGCGACCCACAGCCTGTCTCAGAGAATGCCCGAAGCGAGCGCCTACGGCGACCGCGTGTCCGGTGTGCTCGCCATTCCGCTGTCGCAGACGGGATCGGACTGCCTGTTCTTCTTCCGCAAGGAACTCGTCCAGACGCTGAATTGGGCGGGCAATCCCGATAAGACCTACGAGGCAGGCCCGCTCGGCGATCGTCTGACGCCGCGCAAGAGCTTCGCGATCTGGAAGGAGACGGTGAAGGGACAGGCGCAGTCCTGGGCCGAATCCGAGCGCGAGATCGCCGAGATTGTGCGCGTCGCAATCGTTGAAATCGTTCTTCGGCAGAACGAGCTTATGGCGGGGGAGCGGCGCAAGTCGGAAGTGCGCCAGCGCATGTTGAACGAGGAACTGAGCCACCGGGTGAAGAACATCCTGGCGGTCATCAAGTCTCTGGTGACGAGTCCCCAGCACCATAAGAATACGCTGGAGCAATATGTCGCGACGTTGCAAGGACGGATCGAGGCATTGGCCATCGCACATGACCAGGTCGTACGCGGCGATGGGGGCGGCATACTCGCCGAGCTTCTCGATGCCGAACTCCGGCCCTACCGGGCCAAGGAGGCGACGATCGTCCTCGAAGGCCCGGCGATCTGGCTGGACAGCCGCGCTTTTTCCGTCATGGCGCTGGTCTTTCACGAACTTGCCACCAATGCGGCGAAGTATGGTGCCCTTTCGGTGCCGACCGGCACTGTCGCTGTGACGTGGGAGATGACGGCGACGGGAACCTGCGAAATCCGTTGGCGGGAGCAAGGCGGACCGGTCGTCACCATTCCCTCGCGCAGCGGCTTTGGCAGTGCCCTTATCGATCGCAGCGTGCCCTATGACCTTGGCGGCGAAAGCCTGATCAAGTTCGACCCGTCGGGCCTCGTTGCGGAATTCCGCATTCCCCCGCTGCATGTGAAGCTGACAGCGTCCAAGGTGGAAACGGCGAAGCGGGCCGTCGAGCGCGCGCCGCAAGCGGAAAACACGTTGGCTGCGGCCGATCCTTCGGTTCTGATCCTGGAAGACCAGATCCTCATTGCACTGGATCTGGAGGCTATGCTTGCGGACGAGAGACTGACCAGAGTGATGACGACGAGTTCAGTCCGGCAGGCAATGGCACAGATCGAAACCGAGGCGCCGGACCTTGCCATCCTGGACATCAATCTGGGCCAGACCACATCCTTCCCGGTTGCCGAGGAGCTTCGGCGGAAATCCATCCCGTTCGTCTTCGCGACCGGCTACGGCGAAAATGCACAGCTCCCGGAAGAGCTTGCGGGTGTCCCGATCGTTCACAAACCCTACAGCCGAAACACCATCGTTTCGGCGCTGACGTCGCTCCTGCAAAAGCGATAGCGGCACGCCTCGGCTTACTGCAGGGATGTGAGCGGCCCCACGATAATGAGCGTCGCGAGCGACAGGATGACGGCCGGTGTGGCAACGACTGCACCGATTTTCAGGAATTGCCATGCGCCGATATGCAGCCCTTCCCGGCGCAGCGCCGCCAGCCACAGGATGGTGGCGAGCGATCCGGTGACGGACAGGTTGGGGCCGAGGTCGACGCCGATCATCGTGGCCGCCGATACGAGTTGTGGCATGTCGGCCGTGTGAAGGGCGCTTGCCGCCAGAAGCCCGACCGGAAGATTGTTCGCAAGATTGGAGAAGAGTGCCGCGGCAATGCCCGATGCGAAGGCTGTGGCGTAGACGCTCTGCGCTGCGCTCTGCACGATCCAGCCGCCGATCAGGGTATGAAGTCCGGTGGCCTCCGTCGCCTCGACCACGACGAAGAGGCCGGCCACGAGGAGAAGGGCGGTCCAGGAAATGCCACGGAGGATGTCGCCGGGCCCCTCGCGATTGGCGATCAGGATCAGGGCGGTCGTCACCGCGCCGGCGAGGAACGTTGTCAGGCCGAGATCGCCGCCGAGCGCCGATACCGCCACAAGCAGAACGGCGGTGACGCAAAGCGCCAGGCCGGCAAGCCGCGCCTGGCGTGTCAGTGAAACGACTTCGACCGTGGTGGAGACGGTGTCTTCTGCCAGGGCCTTGCGCTGTGTCCACCAGAGTGCGGCGAAGGTGACGAGGATGGCGACAACGGAGGGAAGCGCAAACAGGCTCAGCCAGTGCAGCAGCGAGGGCATGGTGCCGTTGCCGAAGACGACGAGATTGGCCGGATTGGAAATGGGCAGCACGAAACTCGCGGCGTTGGCGATGAACGCGCAGATCAGCAGGTAGGGCATGGGATCGCGCACCTTTGCCGCCTTGCACGCGGCGTAGACGGCGGGTGTGAGGACGACGGCGGTGGCGTCGTTCGAGAGAAACGCGGTGACCAGAATGCCGCATCCATATATCAGCACGAAGAGCCGGCGCGGCGAGCCGCGGGCATGCGATGTGGCGAAGGCGGCCAGCCAGTCGAACAGCCGCTCGCGGCGCGCGATCTCCGACAGCAGCATCATGCCGATGAGGAAGAGGTAGACATCCGTACCTCGCCCTACGGCCTCCAGCGCTGCGGATGGCGCAAGCGAGCCGACAACCACGAGCAGCGTGGCGCCGGCGAGCGCCCAGACGGCCTCCGGCCAGGCGAAGGGACGAAGGACGACGCCGGTCACCGTAAGGCCCGCGACAATCCAGGTCAGTGAAAAGGTGCTCATAAACGTTCTCAGGAGGGCGCGGTCATCGCGTTGCGGTGGTCTCCCTCGTCGTCCGACCGTGCCGGCGCGATCAGGCGATGCGCGGTACAGAACACGACGAAGGCCAAGATCGACACTGCGCCGTGGACCCAGTAGGCCAAGCCGTAACCGCCGATATCGGTCAGCCATCCCGCTACCACATTGCTGAGCGATGCGCCAATCCCCTGCACCGTCATGACGGCGGCAAGGCCCACGTTAAAGCGTCCGGTTCCCGCCAGGATGTGCTCCGCGGCGATGGGAGTGGCAATGCCGAGGAGGCCTGCGCCCACACCGTCGAGGATCTGCACGGGGTAGATCCAGGCAAAGCTCGAAAACGTGCCGGCAAGGGCCCCGCGGATGGGTAGTGCGGCAAGCGCCAGGAGAAAGACGCTTGCCAGGCCGAACCGGCGGATGAGCAGGGGGGCCGCCACCGCCATGACGATCATGGAAAGCTGTGCGACACCGGTGGTGATGGCGGTCGTTCGGAAGGGGGTGCCAAGCTGGATGGAAAAATCCTGGGCGATCAGACGGCTGATGGGGGCGTTGCCGAAGTGAAAGATCATCAGCGTGATCGCGAGAAGGATCAGCCCCTTACGGCTCACCAACACGGCAAAGCCTGATGGTCCCGGCTCGCCTTCGTCATGGGCGAGGCCGCGCGCCACCGCATGGTCTACCTTGGACGGATCGATGGCAAGGACGGCGACGATGGTGGCCGCTGCGGTCACGATCATCATCACGATGACGCCCATCTCGCCGTAACAGCTGGTTGCAACATAGATCGCCGCCAGCGAGACCACGTTTCCGGCATGGTTCCAGAACTCGTTGCGCGCGACCTGATCGGAGAAGCGGCGTTCGCCGACAAGACCGAGCGTCAGTCCCATCAAGGCCGGGCCGATGACCGCGCCGACGATGGCGGTCGCCGACTGGCCGCCGAAGACGGACGCGTTGGACGGGCTGGCCAGCGTCCAGAGGGCCGCAGCCGTGACGAGCAGCACGGGAAGGATGATCAAGGCGCGCTTATGCCGTGACGCATCCACCCATGCGCCGAAGAGCGGTGTTGCGATCATGCCGAGTACGCCGCCAAGCGTTGCGACGAACCCAAGCGTCATCGAAGACCAGCCGCGGGTGGCGAGAAAGCCATCCAGGAACGGACCCAGGCCGTCCCGCGCATCGGCCAGAAAGAAGTTCAGGACGGCGAGCGCGACGAGCGACCGGCCGGCAGGTGTCGATGGCGTGGACTGCATGCGCGGCGGCCTCGATCAAGCGAGATGAGTGGAAAAAGCCTCCTGAAATGGACAGAAGGAAAAAAGGTTCCACGCCGCCGAAAATGGCTATCCATCCAAAACGTGGCGGATCTTCTCGGCAAGCTGGTCGAGGCTGAATGGCTTCTGGAGCAGGTGCGTGCCAGGGTCGAGGATGCCGTTATGGACCACGGCATTGCGCGTATAGCCGGTCGTATAAAGCACCTTGAGATTGGCGACCTTCGAGGCTGCGATTTCGGCAAGCTCGCGACCGCTCATCTGCGGCATGACGACGTCCGTAAACAAAAGGGTCGGCTTCAATCCGGCATCGAGGAGCGCCAGGGCCGCAGGTCCATTCGCGGCTTCCGCGACGGTATAGCCAAGTTCGCGCAGCGCTTCGGTCGAGAAGGTGCGGACGCGCTCGTCATCCTCCACCACGAGAACAAGTTCGTCACGCCTGCCGCGCGCCGGCTCATTGCCGAGCGGCGCGAGGTTCTTGGTTTCGCCGGTGCCGTAATGACGGGGCAGGTAGATCTTCACATTGGTGCCGTGTCCGAGCTCCGAATAGATCCTGACATGCCCGCCCGATTGCCTGACGAAACCGAAAACCTGGCTGAGGCCGAGGCCGGATCCCTTGCCCACTTCCTTGGTCGTGAAAAACGGATCGAACGCTTTGGCCAGCGTGTCTTTCGTCATGCCCGCGCCGGTGTCCGTCACGGCGATCATGACATATTGACCGACGGACATGGAATGCTCTCTGGCATAATCCTCGGCGATGAAGGTGTTGGCGGTTTCCACCGTGAGCTTGCCGCCCTGGGGCATCGCATCGCGGCCGTTGACGGCGAGATTGAGGATCGCATTTTCCAACTGGCTCGGATCGGCGTTGATCCTCCACAGCCCGGCCGCCATCACCGTTTCCACCTGGATCTGTTCGCCAAGCGCGCGGGCCAGAAGCTCCGTCATGCCCGAAACCATGCGGTTCGGCTCGATCACCTCGGGCTGGAGCGGTTGCCGGCGGGAGAAGGCCAGCAGGCGCTGGGTGAGGGCGGCCGCCCGGTTCGCGCCGTCCTTGGCTGCCTCGATGTAGCGGCTGAGATCGGTTTCGCCGCGCGCGAGCCGCCGTTCCAGAAGGTTCATCGCGCCCAGGATAACCGCAAGCATGTTGTTGAAGTCATGCGCCACTCCACCGGTCAGTTGTCCGACGGCTTCCATCTTCTGCGCGTGACGAAGCTGGGCTTCGGCTTCCATCAGCTTGGTGGTCCGCTCCTCGACCGCCTTTTCGAGCTCTTCGCGCGAACGGGCAAGGACTTCCCGCGCGTCGACGATGTCCTGGATATCCGTGCAGGAGCCGAACCAGCGCGTGATGTTGCCCGCATTGTCGCGCACCGCCTGCGCGCGGCCGAGCACCCAGCGGTAAGCGCCTGATTTGTGCCGGAGGCGGTATTCGATGTGATAGGGCTCGCCGGTCGTCAGGCATTGACGCCAGACGTTCCAGGCGCGCTCCTGGTCGTCGGGATGGAACATGCCGTTCCAGCCTTCTCCATCCGTCGAACCGACGGGAACGCCGGTGAAGTCGTACCAACGCTGATTGTAATAGTCGTGATGGCCATCCGGCAGCGTCGACCAGAGCATCTGGTCGATCGAGTTGGTGATGGCACGAAACCGCTCCTCGCTGTCGCGTAGGGCGGCCTCGGTCTTCTTTCGCTCGGTGATGTCGAAGCTGACGCCGGGAAAGCGCAGGACGGTTCCATCCGGGGCAAGCGTCGGCCTTCCTTCGGCGATCACCCATCGGCTCGTACCATCCGGCTGCAACAGCCGGTACTCTTGCGAGAAGTTTTTTCCGGTCTTCATCGCCGTGTTGATGGCGTCTCGGACCGCTGGCAGGTCGTCGGGGTGCAATCCAGCGAAAAATTCGGCGATCGGCGCGCCCGCGGCGGCTCTCTCCCGCGGAACACCATAGAGTTTGGCAAAGCGCGCGTCCGCGATGATCGTGTCGTTCGGAACGTCCCAATCCCAGGTCCCGACCGTGTTGGAGGCGCCCAGCGCGAACTCCAGTCGCTCTTCGCTGGCGCGAAGCGCGCGCTCCGCGGAAAGGCGCGCCGTCGTCTCGTTGCCCTGGTTGAAGATGCCGAGAACGCGATCCCTGTCATCGACGATCGGCGCAAAGCTGTAGTCCCAATGGGTCTGCTGCACGCGGCCGCCACGCTGCATCGGCAGCATCTGGTCGGCGACGGAAAATCCCTTGCCGGTCGTCATGACCGCCGCCAATTGCGGCTGGATCACATGCCATATGTCCGCCCAGACCTCACGGGCCGGCCGCCCCAGCGCCCACGGGTGCTTCTCCCCGGCGATGGGAGCCCAGGCATCGTTATAGATGAGCCGCAACTCGTCGCCCCAGTAGATGGCAGTGGGCAGAGATGTGTTCAGGCACAGATTGACCGCCATCCGCAATTCCGATGGCCATTCGGACGGGTTGCCCAAGCCATGGCTGCCCCAATCGAGCGCCTGGACATGTCGGCTCATTTCACTGGTCGGCTCTACGGGGATCGTCATCAGGTGATCTCGGATATTTTGTTCGACGTATATGGGCTTCGATCCCGGTTTGGAAAGCACATATGCAAGAGTTTCCGATCCGTTACATCTGTTTCGAAAGAATGGCTGATGTCGTTGCGAATGAGACCGCATCGGCCGCTGAAAATCCGGGCGCGGTGAGACCAGCACGATGCCGCGCGACCTTGCACGAAGCTGCCGACGATATCGCCGAAATCACCGCCGCGGTCAGCGACGCCGCGGGGGACTTGATATCTCCGCGAGGCTCCCCATCTAACGCTCACAACCCGTCATCGATGACTGCCTGCAGCGATAACCCCCTCGTCGCGCGTTCGTAGTTGTCCGGGTCCAAAGGGCGCTCCCCGAAAGGGTCGAGCGCCCTTTTTGTTCTGGAGGCGGCGACGGGCCTTCGAGTTCCCGCGCGCCGCATTTCATGTGCGGTTGTGCACGATCCGTCTGGCAAGAACCGCACGCGGAATGTAGGCTACCGACATGGATTCGCGCGTTTCATCCCCTCGACCGGCCGCCACGCCGGTACCGCAGCTGCCGGGCTGGATCCGCTCGCGCGGGGGCGAACCTAATGAGAGCGATGCCGCTTTCGCCGCCGGCGTTGCCCTGAAAGCGCTCGACGACCTCGTGCGTTCAGCGCCCGTCTGGGCCGGCTGCTGGCGCGCGCGGCAGGCCTTGAAATGCGCAGGGGTCGCCGTGCGTCTGATGGGACGCAACGAAGACGAAGCGGCGCTGCGCGATGCCGTGCTCCTGACATCGGCGGGCGACGATCCAGGTCCGGCCGGGCGCGTGTCTGTCGCGTTCCGGCGGATTGCGGCGCGAAAGCCCGGCTTTTCCTCCAAGGCCGTCGGCGAACTGGCCGACCTGTTTGGCCTCGCCTCGGACGAGCGGCTGCTGGCGGCGGTCGATCACGCGGATGCAGCGCTGCAATCGGGCCGGGCGCCGCCCTTCGCGGCCGTTGCACTGCTGACGGCGATCATGCGTGACCGGCCCGATGGCGAGATGCTGGCCTGGGCGCTGGCCGACCTGCTCATTGCGCGCATGCTCGACTGGCCTTCCGCGGTGCCACTCCTGATGGCGGAGCGCTACGGAGCGGCTTTCCGCACGCCGGCAGGCCGGGGGCGGGTGCAACCCGGCGAACCCGCTTTTGCCGGCGCCGTCTGCGTCGCGCTTGCCGAGGGGGCCACGACCGCCCTGCGGTCTGCCGGCGAAATCGCGCATCGCGCCGAAACACTTCTCGCCGTCGCGCCGAAGGTGCGCACCAAGGGAGCCGCGCCTGTTATCGCAAGGCTGCTCGATGACGACGCCGTGCCGGCATCGGCGCCCGGCAGCAACCTGTCCCGCTGGGCCGCCACCCGCCTGTTCGAACGACTGGAAGGTTTCGCCGCCGTCCGGGAGCTTTCCGGGCGCGCATCCTTCCGGATTTACGGGCTGTGACGATGGACGCACCTGACGGCACGAAGGCACGGCGTGGCCGCAAATCCAGGGCGCAGGACCAGCAGTCGCTCGACCGGGAGCTTGCCGACCTGCCCGCCGAGCTGCGCTGGCGCGAGTGGATGCTGCGCATCGAGGCAGTCCTGTTCGCCGCGGCTTCGCCGGTCGGCCGCGAGACGCTGTCGCGCGTCGTCGGCAAGGATTGCAGCCTCGATCTCCTGATCGACGATCTGCAGGAGGAACTGCGCGGCCGGCCCTACGAGATCGTGTCGGTCGCGGGCGGTTGGCAGCATCGAACGCGTCCCCGTTACGCGGAGACGGTCCGGGCGTCGCAGGCGCCGACGCGCAGCGCATCCGCTGCCTTATCGGACTTCGAGGCCATGGTGCTGATGGCGATCGCCTATTTCCAGCCGGTGACCCGAGCCGAGCTGTCGCGGGTTTTCGGCAAGGAGATAAGCCGCGACACGATCGCGTCCCTACGCAATGCCGGCTTCCTTGCTTCCGGCCCGCGCAGCCCCACACCGGGCGCGCCCTATACCTATGTGACGACGAAGCAGTTCCTGACCGCCTTCGGCATGCAGACGCTGCGCGACCTGCCCGATATCGAGGCGCTCGAGGATGCGGGTCTGCTCAGCCGGCAGGCTGTGCAGACGGAAGCGGTGGAGGCCGGCGTCGAGACGGATGCCGAAGGCGAGGAGCCGTAGCAGCTGGGGCGGTTGTCCGGCCGCGGTTTTGTGGTCAAAATGCCCGCTGTGATGTCGTGGCAATGCAGGAGCACGGATTGAGCAGCCCCACCAGCATGCGGGAGCGCAGGAGTATACAAGAGCCGAAGTTCAGCCCGCTTTCGGCCAGCCCGCCGACCTTCGAGCACATCATCACGGGCATCGACGAGAGCTTTCTCTGGCGCATCGACGATTATCCGTGGGAGCGCAATGTCTGGAACTTTCATCCGGAATTCGAGATCCATCTCATTCGCAAGGGCACCGGAGTGGCCTTTGTCGGCGATTATATCGGCGCGTTCTCCGCGACATATCTGACCGTTATCGGCAGTGACCTGCCGCATGACTGGGTGACGATGACCGCACCCGGCGAGGTAATCGAGGGACGCGACGTCGTCTTGCAATTCCATCCTGATCGCATCCGCGGGGCGACCCGGATGCTGCCGGAATTCGCGCAGCTGGAGGATTTCTTTGCTCGTGCTCAAAGAGGCCTCGTCTTCAGCGGCGAGACGCTGGGGCGCGGCGCCGATCTCGTCGAGCGCATGGGCACGCAGAAGGGCTTGGCGCGGCTCGTGCTTTTCCTTCAGCTGCTCGATCTGCTTGCCGGCTCGACGGAATACGAGGTGCTGTCATCGCCCGAATATTCGCCAAAGCTCGACGCCGAAACCCTCGATGCTCTCCAGCGCGCGCTCGTCTTCATCTACCGCAACTTCGCGACAGATATCCGCCTGTCTGATGTCGCCGATCTCGCTGGCATGAGCGAAAGCGCCTTCTCCCGCTTCTTCAAGAAGAACACCGGCAACACCTTCACGGACCATGTCAACAAGCTGCGCATCTGGCAGGCCTGCAAGCTTTTGGCGGAAACCGACATGCCGATCACCGATATCTGTTTCGAGGTCGGCTACATGAACATTTCCAATTTCAACCGTACCTTCCTGCGCCAGCATCGCATGACGCCGTCCGCTTATCGCCGGCTCACGCCGCAACGCCGCTCCCTGCGGGGCGATGTCCCTGTCCCCGATGAAACCTTGCGCGGATAGTGTTGTTTTTTCGCAGTGCAGCATGAAATTGCGCATTAAAGTACAGATTCACTGCAACAGACACGCTAGTTTCCGCGATTTCCCGGCATAATATGCATTTTAGCGAAGTCATTCGCTGGACGATTGGCGCAGGCGACGAGGAGGTCGTGCCGCGCCGACCAACGATACCTTGAGGGAGGTTCACCCATGACATCCGTGAAAACGCTCGTTTCGAGC
The DNA here is from genome assembly GCF_009826875.1 of Shinella sp. AETb1-6. NCBI lineage: Bacteria > Pseudomonadati > Pseudomonadota > Alphaproteobacteria > Hyphomicrobiales > Rhizobiaceae > Shinella > Shinella sp. AETb1-6. Next base: position 206,510 of record NZ_WUMM01000005.1, read on the forward strand.
ATCGCCTATGCATGCCTTCTCGCCAGCTCTGTCTCATCGGTCGCGCTGGCGGCGGAATGCTCCGGTACCATCCGTGTGCTGGCCCAGCCGCGCGACGGCCTGACGCTTCTGGAAAGCCACAAGGACGAGTTCGCCAAGCTTTCCGGCGGCGCATCCTTCGAAATCGACTATCTCAACGAGAACGACCGTCGCGCCAAGACCAAGGCGGATGCGTCGACCATCGGCAAGTACAATGTCTATTACATCGACGAGGCCAATGTGGCGCTGTTCGCGTCTGCCGGCTGGGTCGCGCCGCTGATGGATTATTATCCCGCCGAATATGATTATGCCGACTTCGATCCCGGCCGCCAGAAGGTCGCGACCTATGACGGCAAGGTCTGGTTCGCACCGCTGACCGGCGGCGGCGACCTGCTTGTCTACCGCAAGGACCTGCTGGAAGCTGCCGGCGTCAAGCCACCGACGACGCTCGACGAGATGAAGGAAGCCGTCAAGAAGCTGCATCAGCCGGACAAGGGCATTTATGGCATCGCGTTGCGCGGTCAGCGCGGCTCGGGCGCCAATGTCTGGCGCTGGATGCCTTATTTCAAGGGCTTCGGTGGCGAGTGGTTCGACGGCAACGAGCCGAAGTTCAACAGCGAGGCGGCCGTGAAGGCCACCGAGACCTATCTCGAACTCTTCAAGTATTCCGCACCCGGCACGCAGACCGGCGGCTGGGATGAATCGGTCGGCGCTTTCACGTCCGGTCAGGTCGCGATGCTGGTGGAGTCGACCCCGCTTGTCGGCATGGCGATCGATCCGAAGTCGTCGCAGGTCGCCGGCAAGGTCGGCTACCTGCCGCCGCCGACACCGCTCACCGGCGGTGGCTACGGCCATGGTCTTGCGATCGGTACCAAGGCCAATGCGGATGACGCATCGAAGGCCTGCGCGGGCCTGTTCATCGCCTGGGCAACATCCAAGGAGAACGAGCAGCGCCGCCTGGAGGCCAACCAGTTCAGCGAACTGAACCGCACCAGCATCATGACCAGCGACACCTTCGCCAAGCTCTACGGGCCTGACCTCGGCCAGGCGCTTGCCGACACCGGCAAGGTGACGGCTGTCAACTTCTGGCAGAGCCCGCTCTGGCCTGATCTCGGCGACCGCTGGGGCATCATTCTCGAAGAGTTGATTGCCGGTTCACGCACGGACATCAAGGACGGCCTGAACGAACTCGAAGGCTTCGCCAAGGAGCTCGTCGCTCGCAGCCAGTAAGCCTTGAGCAGCGCGGCCGCCACCGCACTCCCGAGACGGCGGCCGCGCGATCACGAGGAAAATCCATGACATCGAGAACCCGCCTGCCTGCCGTCTTCCTCGCGCCGCCGCTGCTCATCCTGGCGGTGCTTGCCTTCGTGCCGACGGCCTATGCGATCTACATTTCCTTCCGCAACCGCGAGCTCAGCCGCCCGGACGGCAGCTTCGTCGGCCTTGCCAATTACATCGATCTCTTTTCGGATCGCCGCTTTATCAATGCCATCGGCGTGTCGCTGACCTGGGAGCTGGTCACGGTCACGCTGACGTTGCTGGTGGCCATCGTGCTCGGCATCCTGATGTTCGAATTCGCCTCGGCGCGCCAGCGGGCGGTGCTGACGCTGATCTTCCTCGTACCGGTCATCCTGCCGCGCGTTTCGGCCGCCTTCGTCTGGAAGTTCGCCTTCCATCCGCTCTACGGCATCGTCACCTATCCCTACAAGGCGATAACCGGCCAGCCGCTCGACCTGCTGTCGAACCCGGCAACGGCGCTGATGACGGTGGCGCTCGTCGATGTCTGGCAATGGGGGCCGTTCTTCGGTGTCATCGTGCTGAAGCTTCTGGAAACGCTGCCGCCGCAGCCCTTCGAGGCCGCCCGGCTCGATCACGCGCGCCCCTGGGAAGTCTATCTCTATGTGGCACTTCCCATGCTCAAGGCGCCGCTCATCTCGCTCACCTTCATCAAGATGATCGAGTCACTGCGCGCGTTCGACCTCATCTATGTCATGACCCGCGGCGGGCCCGGCATCGTGACGGAAACGCTGGATATGTACGCCTTCTCGCAAGGCTTCATCGAATCCGGCCGCATCTCCTACGCCTCCAGCATGGCGGTGCTGATGATGGTCGCGACGACGGTCATCTTCACGGTGATCTGGAAGAGGGTGAAGCCATGAGCCTGTCACGTTTCCTCGGCAAGTCCGTGCTTTATCTCGCGGCCTTCTCCGCCATATTCCCGATGGTCTGGACGGCGATCAACGCCTTCAAGAACCGCGTCGACATCGTGACGCCGACGCCGCTCTTCATCTTCACGCCGACACTCGACAACTTCGCCTATGTGCTGGGGCGCGACAGCGTGGCGGCCGGCCTCGTCAATTCGGTGATCGCCGCCGGCGGTTCCGTCCTGATCGGAGCGCTGCTCGGCCTGCCGGCCGCCTATGCGATTGCCCGCTACCCCAACCGCTGGTCCGCCGACATCCAGTTCTTCGTGCTGTCCCTGCGGTTCCTGCCGCCGGTCGCCGTGGCGATCCCGCTCATGGTGATCTGGCTCGATCTTGGCTTCTACGACACGCGGCTCTCGCTGATCGTCACCTATACCCTGCTGACGCTCGCCACCGTCATCTGGCTCGGCGTCCCGGCCTTCGCCCGCGTGCCGAAGGAAGTGGAGGAGGCGGCAAGGGTCGATGGCTACGGGCCCTATGCCGTGTTCTTCCTGACCGCATTGCCCATTGCCTCGCGCTCGCTGATCGGCGCCGTTGCCTTCGCCTTCGTGCTTGTCTGGAACGAGTTCCTGATCGCGCTGATGCTGACGACCTCGGATGCCAAGACGCTGCCGATCGTCGCCTCGGAACTCACGCAGCTCGGTCGCGACGTGCCCTGGGGCATCCTCAATGCCTCGGTGGTTCTGCTTTCCATACCGCCGCTCCTGCTCATCGGCATTCTGAGCGGCCTTCTCAACAATGCCTTCCGGCGCAAGAGCAATTGATGACAGGACATATAGCCATGCAAGCCTTGGTTCTCGAAGAAAAGGGCGTGCTTGCCCTTCGCGACATCGACCTCCCGCAGACCGTCGGCCCCGACGATGTGAAGATCGCCATCCACACGGTCGGTGTCTGCGGCAGCGACGTGCATTACTACACCCACGGCGCCATCGGCCCCTATGTGCTGCGCGCGCCCATGGTGCTCGGTCACGAGGCGGCGGGCACCATCGTCGAGGTCGGCGAGAATGTGCGCTCGCTCGCCGTCGGCGACCGGGTGTGCATGGAGCCCGGCATTCCCGATCTCTCCTCGCGTGCCTCGAAGCTCGGCCTCTACAATGTCGATCCCGCCGTCCGTTTCTGGGCGACACCCCCCGTGCACGGCATTCTCGCGCCCTATGCGGTGCATCCCGCCGCCTTCACCTATCGCCTGCCCGACAGCGTTTCCTTCGCCGAGGGCGCGATGGTCGAGCCCTTCGCCATCGGTATGCAGGCTGCGACGCGCGCCCGCATCGTGCCGGGCGATGTCGCGGCCGTCATCGGCGCGGGGCCGATCGGGATCATGGTGGCGCTGGCGGCACTGGCCGGCGGGTGCAGCCGGGTGCTGATCTCGGACTTTTCCGCCGAGAAGCTCGCCATCGCCGCCGCCTATCCCGGCATCGAAGCGGTCAACCTCAAGGAAACCACCTTCGCCGCCGCCGTCGATACGGCCACCCGCGGCTGGGGCGCCGACGTGGTGTTCGAGGCGAGCGGCAGCGCGAAGGCCTTCGAAGGCCTCTTCAATCTGGTGCGGCCGGGCGGCGCGGCGGTGCTCGTCGGCCTGCCGGTGGATGCCGTGCGTTTCGACGTGGCCGGCGCCATCTCGCGCGAGGTGCGCATCGAGACGGTTTTCCGCTACGCCAATGTCTTCGACCGCGCGCTGGAGCTCATCGCGTCCGGCAAGGTCGACCTTAAGCCGCTGATCACCGGCACCTATGCCTTCAAGGACAGCATCGCCGCCTTCGACCGGGCGGTGGAGGCGCGGCCGACCGATGTGAAATTGCAGATCCTTGTCGCGGAGGAGGGGTGAGCATGGCCAATATCGTCTGTTCCCATGTCGACAAGGCCTACGGTGCCGTCAACGTCATCAAAGACTTCAACCTCGAAATCGACGACCATGAATTCGTGGTCTTCCTCGGCCCGTCCGGCTGCGGAAAATCCACGCTTTTGCGCATGATCGCCGGGCTGGAGGAAATCTCCGGCGGCACGGTCTCGATTGCCGGGCGCACGGTCAACGACCTGGAGCCGCGTGACCGCGGGGTCGCCATGGTGTTCCAGAACTATGCGCTCTACCCGCACATGACGATCCACGACAACATCGCCTTCGGCTTGAAGCGCATGAAGGTCGACAAGGCGGAAATCGAAAGCCGTATCAAGACGGTTGCCGGTACGCTCGGGTTGGAGCCGTATCTCTCCCGCAAGCCGACGGAACTGTCGGGCGGCCAGCAGCAGCGCGTGGCGATCGCCCGCGCGATGATCAAGACGCCGCGCGTCTTCCTCTTCGACGAGCCGCTTTCCAACCTTGACGCCAAGCTGCGCAACCACATGCGCGTCGAGATCGCGCGCCTGCATCAGAGCCTGAAGACCACCACGATCTACGTGACCCACGACCAGCTCGAGGCCATGACGCTCGCCGACCGCATCGTGCTGATGAAAGGCGGCGCCATCGAGCAGGTCGGCACACCGGCGGAGATCTACGAGCGGCCCCGAACCCTGTTCGTCGCCGGCTTCATCGGCACGCCGAACATGAACTTCCTCGACGTCACGGCGCGCGCGGACGGCAGCACATGGCTGCTGGATGGTGACGGCGTACGGTTCCGCGTCAGCCGCGAGCGCTTCGAGATCACCGAAGGCCAGGCGCTGACGCTCGGCGTTCGGCCCTCGGCCCTGTCGCCGTCGGCGGATGCCCGCGGCGGCGAGAACACGCTTGCCGGCGTCACCGATCTCGTCGAGTTCCACGGCGACAGCGCGCTCATCTCCTTCCGTGTCGGCGGCAAGGAAATCGGCGCCCTCGTCCCGGCCGGCAGCCGGCCGACGCGCGACGCCCCGGTCTCTTTCTCCGTCAGCGGCGAAAACCTGCACGCGTTCGATCGTGCGACAGGCCTGTCTGTGCTGCGCCGTAATGCCTAGGACAGACCCAGGCGTTCAAACGCGGTGGCTAGGAATGAGGCCCCCCTCACTTTCCCCGCCGCCTCGTTTGACCCGCGATCAGCGCATCCAGCGACAAAGGACCCGGTCCCCGGGCTGCGATGAAAAGCAGGCAGGCCGCCCAGGTGCCATGAGTCGGCCAGGCCCCGGGATAGACGAAGATCTCGATCACCAGCGTCATGCCGAGGAGCGCCAGCGCGGACAGGCGGCTCGCCAGGCCGACGACCAGCAGAAGAGGAAATATATGCTCTGCCAGAGCTGCGAGATGAGCGGCAAGCCAAGGGTCTATAAGGGGGAGCTTGTATTCATTCTCGAAAAGGTAGAGCGCATTGTCGGACAGCATCCAGCCATTGACCTTCGTCTGGCCCGACTGCCAGAAGACGGCTGCGATGGAGAGGCGTGCGATCAGCGCGATCAACCCGTTCGGGATGCGTTCGAGCGCCGCGACCACCCTTTCGGAAAGGCTGCGGGCGACGCCTGTTGCATGATCAGTCATCGCGTCGGTTCTCATTGGCTTTAGCCCTCCCTGAATGTCGTGAAAGCCCCGGAACGGAGCAGGATGGCAAGGGCATGCGAAAGATCGAAATCCTCGCCGCCGGCAAGTGCTGCCGCTTCGCCGAGCATTGATCCGGCAGCAAGCCTGCGCAGGAAGTTCGCGCAATCGCCCGGCAGCGGGATGACGTCGACGATCAGGCGTGGACGAACGACAAGCACGTGCTCTCCATCCCAGTGCTCCAAGTCGGCGAGCGGCCGCTCGCCGGTATTCATCGCCCAGATGGTATGAAACGGATGGAGCGAGGACAGGATCGATAGGGATGGATGGGGAACAAAGATCAGCTCCTCGAGCCGGCGCGGATCGATACCGGCGAGCTTACCGGGATCGAGCGGTGATGCGTCGGCCGCGTGATAGGCCTGGCCACGCGCGAACTCCAGCCGCATCACATCCGCCAGATAGACGACGTCTCGTGCCGGCTCGAAGCGCGCGGCAAAATCCGGGAACGCGTCGCCATAGGCAAGCAGCACGGGTGAGCGCGGTGGGCAGGCCCTGATGAATGCGCCGGCCATGGCGCGGAAGAAATCCGCTCCCACGATGCGTTCGGCTGCCGGAAAGCGAGCGGCGAGCGCCCCGGTCAGGCTTGTCTCGACATTGTTGCTGTAGACGGCGTAGCGCCTCTGAGGCGTCGCCTTGTTCCAGGCGGCCAGGCCCGGCGGTGGCGGGTGCGCGTCGAACAGCCCGGCGGCGAAAGCGGATTGCATGGTTTGCGACATGGTCAAGCCACCCTCTTGCGTGCGGCCGCGTCGAGCAGCCGCTGCGCGGCCGACGCCTCCTCGCGCAACACCGGCCAGGCGGGCACGTCGTTGTCCCATTCGATCAAACTTGCGATCGGGCCGGTGTTTTGAAGAACCGTCCGATAGAGCGCCCAGACGGGGTCCTTCACTGGCGTATCGTGGCTGTCGACGAGCAGAGGGGCGCCGAGATCGTCGACGATCTCGGAATGGCCGCCGAGATGGATTTCGCACACGGCCTCCAGCGGGAAGCGGGCGATGTAGTCGTGCGGGTCGATATTGTGGTTGGTTGCGGCGACAAAGACGTTGTTGACGTCGAGCAGCAGCCCGCAGCCGGTTCGCCGCGCGATTTCCGCAAGAAACGCCGTCTCCTCGATCGTGCTTTCGGCGAAAAGAAGGTAGGTCGCAGGATTTTCCAGAAGCATGCGGCGGCCGAGAACCGCCTGTACCGTGTCGATATGATCGCAGACACGGTCGAGCGTCTCCCGTGTATAGGGCAAGGGCAGCAGGTCGTTGAGGAAGACGCCGTCATGCGTGGACCAGGCGAGGTGCTCGGAAAAACTTTCCGGCTGGTAGCGGTCGCAAAGCGTTTTGAGGCGGGAAAGATGCGGGCGGTCCAATGCCTGCATGGAGCCGATGGAAAGGCCGACACCGTGGATGGAGAGCGCGTAGTCTTCACGCAGCCGGGCAAGCTGGGCATGCGGTACCCCACCGTCACCCATGTAGTTTTCCGCATGCACTTCGAAAAAACCGACGGGCTGCGGCTCGGCGAGGATGTCGGCGAAATGCTCCGGCTTGAAGCCGATGCCCACGCGCGAGGGAAGGGAGGACGCAATCATGGCAAACCTTTCGGACGGGAGGTGACGGCGTCGTATGACGCCGTCCGTTGGCGATCCGGCGATCAGGCGGGAGCCGGGCCCTGTTCCAGCATGCCGTGGCCGGTCGGGGTCTTCATCGAAACGCAGGTGCCTTTCGGGACCAGCTTGAAGGCGTTCTGCTGATAGTCGACCCTGGAAGTGCCCGCGCAGGTGGTTCCGGGTCCGGCGGCGCAGTCGTTCTGGCCCTTCATCGCAATGCCGTAGCACTTCTCCTTGGCGTCATCGGCGGCGGCTGGCGTGGCGATGGCGGCAAGTGCGGACGCGAGCGATCCTGCAAGAGCGAGGGTGGCGATCGTGGTCTTCATTCTTCATCTCCGTTTTCGGCCCAGCCGTCATTGACTGAACATGAACGGCTACGCTGAGCACCGGGGCGGCGTTACAGGATCGAGAGCGAATTTTCGTGCAACGGTGTTTCATCGTGCCGTGTGCCGCCTTTTACGAGGCGGGTCGCATTTCTTTTGCGGGTCGGGTAACAATCGCGTGTTTGCCAGCGTAGGCCATGAGACGTGAAACAGTCGGCGCGCGAAGAGGAATGGGCGGCCTGGCTGCGCCTTGCCATGAACGGCGATGCGCAGGCCTATAACCGTTTCCTGATTGCAGTGACGCCGCACCTGCGCGCCATGGCGCGGCGGCGCTGCGACCAGTACGGCGCGCCGGCAAGCGAAGCGGAAGACGTGGTGCAGGAAGTCCTTCTGGCGGTTCATCTGAAGCGTGCCACCTGGGACACGACCCGGCCCCTCGGCCCTTGGCTGACGACGATCGTGCGCAACAAACTTGTCGACAGCCTGCGCCGCCGCGGCCGTCATGCGCATGTTCCGATCGAGGATGTCGCGGATTTTCTGGAGGCGGGGGAAGTGTCCAGCGATGCGGCCGACCGGCTCGACACGGAAAGCGTTCTGGCGCGTCTGAAGGATCCGCAGCGTGATATCGTGCGCTCCATCTCTCTGGAAGGGAAGGGCGTGCGTGAAACGGCGGCGCGGCTGAAAATGAGTGAGGTCGCGGTGCGCGTTGCTCTCCACCGAGCGCTGAAGTCGCTGGCCGCCCTTTACCGGAGCGAATGACATGAAGACAGACGATCTGATCACCCTAATGGCGCAAGATGCGCCCGTTCGGCTTCGTTACAGCCGCGGGATGATGCTTGCGCTGGGGGTGGGCATCGTCTTGTCGGCTCTGCTGCTGACTTCCACCGTCGGACTGCGGCACAACCTGGCCAGCGTCGTCGAGACGCCGCGGGTGTTCTTCAAGATCATGGTCACGGTACTGCTCGCCGTACTTGCCGCGCGGCTTGTGTCGCGCATCGGCCGGCCCGGGGCCGCAACGCGGCTCCCGGCCTTGCTGCTTGTCGTGCCCGTTATGGCCGTTTCGGCAGCGGTATTCACCGAACTTGTGGCGCTGCCGGTCGCTTCCTGGCGGGCCAACTGGCTCGGTGGCAATGCTCTGTTCTGCCTGTTCTTCGTGCCGCTGCTGTCGCTTGCGCCGCTTGCAGCACTTCTTTTCATTTTACGCAATGGCGCGCCGGAAAACCCGACATCTGCGGGGGCTGCGGCCGGTCTTGCCGCCGGTGCAATCGCCGCCGCCATCTATGCATGGCATTGCCCTGATGACAGCCCGCTCTTCCTTGCGACCTGGTATACGATCGCCATCGGGGCCGTAACCGCCGTCGGGGCGCTTCTCGGCCGCAGGCTGCTGCGCTGGTAACCGGCCAGGCGCCTAGCGCGCGTGGCTCGGGGCATGGCCGTAGCGCTTCTTGAAGGCGTTGGAGAAGTACTGACTGGAATTGAAGCCGCAGCTGAGCGCGATTTCCGTCACGCTCGTATTGTGCGGCTCCCGCAGAAGGCGTGAGGCTTGCTCCAGCCGCAGGTGCTGGAGGTACTGGCGCGGCGCCATGTTGGTGAGCTTCTTGCAGTAATCGGAAAAGCGGGTGCGCGACAGGCCGCATTCCTCCGCCATGCCTTCCAGCGTCCAGTCCTCGTCCAGCGCATGCGCGAGACGGCGCAGGAAAATCGCGACCGTGTGCTGCGAGGTGGAAAGGTCGGGATCAAGTGCCGGCACCTGCTCGCTCATACGATCGATGAGGCTCAGCATCATCGCATTGATCGCGACCTTGAGGCGAGTCTCGCCGTCCTCGGGGCTGCGTTCCAGAAGGATGGAGGGGATCGCCTCGAAGGCCCGGCACAGTTCGAGGCCGCCGTCCCAGACGGGCTGGTTGTTCTGCGTCAGGATTTCGCCGAGACGGGTCGCCTCCGCGCGGGAAAAGACAAGCCAGTCCGGCCAGTCCGGTGTCTCGCTCGGCCGGCGCAGGCCGGCATCGAGGATGATCCAGAGCAGCCGGCTCGGCCCGACATTCGGGCTGCCGATCGAATGCAGCTGCCATGGGCGAATGACGATGAACTGCCCCTGGCTCAGCGTATGGGGCGTGTCGTCCACGACGAGATCGAGGCTGCCGCGCGCGAGGTAGGCTATCTTGAAGCCTTCGTTGCAATGCCGGCCGAGCCCCCAGGTCTGGCTGTGGCGCGCGTCCCAGAAACCGACGGTCCGGATGCCCGACAGTCGCCCATCCAGCGAAATGCCGGGATAATTTCCCCGCGTCCAGGCATGCAGTTCGACCTCGCCGCGGCGCGCCGCGGCCTGCAGTTCCTTGCAATTGTCAGCATACATGACCGAGTCTGGCTGGCGGAAAACAGAGGGCCTGTAGCCGGCCGGAGAAATCACCGTGTGCCTGTTCATTTCGCGCCTCCCAACACAAAACGACTTAAGAAATTTACCACTGTTGTCATCCGCAAGATTGCACGAGTCAAGTCTGTCATTGTGGGTCTCGTTGACGGTGGTCCTGAGGAGAGGGCCATCGCGGCGAAGGGGAGGACGTCAGTGAAGGTCGCATTCAACCTGCTGGTCATCGGTGCGGATATCGGCATGCAGCACGCGCGCCAGCTCGAGCGGCTGAAGGCGCTCGGCTACGATGCCGTAGAGGTTCCCGTCTTCTCCGGCAAAGAGCAGCACTATGCGGCGGTCGGCCGGCTTCTTGCCGATATCGGCCTCGTCGCCGGTGCCGCGGCCGTCGCGACGCCGGAGGCCAACCCCATCAGCGCAGACGCGTCGGTGCGGGCGAAAGCCCGCGATCACCATCGCTGGATCGTCGACTGCACCGCAGCCATGGGTGGGGAGATTGTCGCCGGCCCGCTGCACTCCCCTGTGGGTGTCTTCACCGGGTTTGGGCCGACGCCGGAGGAATTCGATCGCTGTGTGGAGGCGATGCATGCATTGGCGGACTATGCGGCACCGGCGGGTGTTCGCATTTCGGCCGAAGCGGTCAACCGTTTCGAATGCTACATGATGTCGACCGTTGCGCAGGCGTCGGCCGTCTACCGCGCCGTCAATCACCCGAATTATGGCTACATGTTCGACACGTTTCACGCCAATATCGAGGAAAAGGATCCGCCGGCGACCTACGAGCGCTACCATAATGAGATCAACCATTTTCATGTTTCGGAGAACGATCGGGGCGTCCCGGGCTCCGGCCATGTGCCCTTCGCCGCGCATTTCGATGCGCTGCGCCGCTGCCGCTACGATGGCTGGCTGACGGTGGAATCTTTTGGCCGTGCCCTGCCGGAGCTTGCCGGTGCCACACGCGTCTGGCGCGATCTTTTCGATGACCTCGACAGCCTCTTTGCCGAAAGCGTCGCCTTTGTCAGGCGCGAATGGGCGGCGGCGGGAGAGCGGCTGGCATGACGGTCGAACCCGCCCTCGCCATGACCGGCATCAGTAAGGCCTTTCCGGGCGTGCGTGCACTCGACGCGGTGGATTTCGAGTGCCTGCCGGGCGAGGTCCATGCCATCTGCGGCGAGAATGGCGCGGGCAAATCCACACTGATGAAGATCCTTGGCGGCAGCTACCGCCCGGATGCGGGCGAGATTCGTCTAGCGGGCAGGGCGGTGCATTTCACGCATCCACGGCAAGCGGCCGAGGCGGGCATCGCCATCATCCACCAGGAGCTCAGCCTCCTGCCGCACCGCACGGTGGCGGAAAACATCTTCATGGGCCGCGAGATCGCCAAACGCGGCATGCTCGACAAGGCAGCCATGCGGGACAGGGCGGCAGGGCTTCTTGCGCGCGTTGGCGCGGATGTCGATCCGCAAACGCTCGTCTCCTCGTTGTCCATCGCCGTGCAGCAGCTTGTCGAAATCGCCAAGGCGCTGCTTCTCGACGCGCGCATCCTTGTCATGGACGAGCCGACGGCGGCCCTCGACGAGCGCGACAGCCGCACGCTTCTTAATCTCGTGCGCACCCTGCGCGGCGAGGGGGTATCCATCGTCTATATCTCCCATCGCATGCCCGAGGTCACGGCCATCGCCGACCGCATCACCGTGCTGAAGGACGGCCGCAGGATCTGGACGCGACGCACCGGAGAGGCGCCGGTCGGCGAGATCGTGCGGGCGATGGTCGGCCGTGACCTCAAGGATTTCTACCCGGCCCCGCCATCGTCCGCGCCCGGCCCTGTGCTGCTTGCGGTTGAGGAGGGTGCGAATGCCTACATGCGGGACATCGCCTTCGAGGTGCGCACAGGCGAGATCGTCGGCGTGGCAGGACTGGAGGATTCCGGCAAGGCGGCGCTGGCGCAGGCGCTGGTCGGCGACGCGCCGTTAACGAGCGGAACGGTGTTCCTGCGTGGTCAGCCGTTGGCGCTTCGAACACCCCGCCAGGCGACGGCAGCAGGCATCGGCTATCTGCCGGGCGACCGCAAGGGCGAGGGGCTGGCACTGCGCCAGTCCGTGCGCGACAACGCGCTTCTTGCCCTGCGCGCCATCGCGGGGCTTTTCACGCGGCCGGAACATGGCCGTCTGGCACCCGATGCCATCGACGAGAAACTGCGTGCCATGGATGTGCGCGCGGCGGATTTCGGCCAGGAGATCGGCACGCTCTCGGGCGGCAACCAGCAGAAGGCGATCATCGCGCGCTGGCTGGCGCAGGAATCCGACGTGCTGGTCTTCGTGGAGCCGACACGCGGCATCGACATCGCCGCCAAGGCTGCGATCTACGAGACCATGCGCCGCTTCGCCGATCTGGGACGCGGCATCGTCGTCGTCTCTTCAGATATGCCGGAGCTGATCGGCATCGCTGATCGCATCGTCGTCATGCATCGCGGCCGAATGGCTGGAACAGTACCGCGTGGCGCGCAGGAGGAGGACGTCATGCACCTCGCGCTCGGCACCAGCGGTGCGCCGGAAAAGGAGGAAAGCCCATGACGACGGATATTACCAGGATCACGCCGCGTGCGCCGCGCCTGCCGGTCTCCGTACTGCTCGCGGGCTTGTCTCTCGGCTTCTACATCATCATCGCGCTGTCGACCGGCGAAACCGCGCAGTTGAGCGCATCGGGCATCCTCGGCCTCTTCCAGCGCATGGTGGCGCTGGGTCTGGTGGCCATCGGGCAGACCTTTGTGATCCTCGTCGGCTCGATCGACCTTTCGGTCGCGGCACTCGTCAGCGCCGTCGCCGTTCTCGCCTCGCACGTCATGCAGGGCGATCCGACCATGATGCTGCCGGCCATCGTGCTTTGTCTTGGTCTCTGCCTCATGGTCGGCCTGATCAACGGCGCGCTGGTCGCATATGGCGGGATCAATCCGCTGATCGCCACGCTCGGCACGGGGCTCGTCATCCAGGGCGTTCTGGCGGCATCCTTCGGCATGTTGCAGGGGGCGGTTGCGCGCGAGTTTCAGGTCCTGGCCTATGGTGGGCTACTAGGGGTGCCCTATTCGCTCGTGCTTCTCGCCGCGCTGTCGCTGGCCGCCGCCTTCGTGCTGGACCGCACCCTGTTCGGCGCGCGCATCTATGCCGTCGGCGGCAATCCGGACGGCGCGCGGCTTGCCGGTATTCGCACCGAGCAGGTGATCCTGTCCGCCCATGTCGTGGCTAGCCTCTTCGCCGGTGCGTCGGGGCTCTATCTTGCCGCGCGCCTGCAATCGGGCACGCCCTGGATCGGCCGCGACGGCATCTACGATCTCGAATCCATCGCCGTCACGGTCATCGGCGGCACGATCCTGGCCGGCGGCAAGGGCGGGGTGGCGGGCACGCTTGCCGGCGTGCTGCTCTTTGCCAGCCTCGATGCGGGCTTCAACATGCTGGGCATCGATGCCTTCCTGAAACAGGTGCTGCGCGGCGCCATCGTGATCGCAGCCGTCGCCGTCCACGCCGTCCGCACGAAGGGGCATGTCGCATGACCACCGCGCCGCAGGCCTCTGCGCTTCCCCGCCGCCCCGCGCGCATCGCGCTCAATGCCGGCCTCGTGATCTTCGTCGTGCTCTATGCCGCCATCGCCTTCCTCCAGCCGAACTATCTGGAGCCGGGGCTGTTCATGAACTTCCTGCGCCGCGCGGCACCGCTCGTCATTCTCGCCTGCGGCCAGCTTTACGTCATCCTGACCGGCGGCTTCGACCTGTCCATGGGCGCCGTCGCGACGCTCGTCGTTCTGGCGGCATCGATCCTCATCAACGGTGATCCGGAGACGACCTGGGCCGTGATCGGCGCACTCTATGTCATGGGTATCGCCGTCGGTCTGGTAAACGGCCTCGTCGTCGCCTTTCTCAAGGTGCCATCGATCATCGCGACGCTCGGTGCCATGCTGTCCGTCAACGGTCTGGCGCTTGCCTGGTCGGGGGGTGCGGCGCGCGGCGACCTTCCCGAGAACTTTCGCAATCTTGGTCGGCTCGTGCTGCGCGACGTGCCGTTCGTTGGCACGCTTCCACTGGCGGTGATCGTCCTCTTGGGCTTCGTCGCGATCGCCTGGTGGGGGCTGAACGGTACGGTCTATGGCAAGCGCGCTCTTGTGGTCGGCGACAACCCGCGCGCGGCGGAACTGGCCGGCACGCCGGTCGCCGCCACGCGCATCCTCGCTTTTGTCGTCTCGGCCGTGTCGGCGGTGACGGCGGGCATCCTGCTTGGCGGCTTCTCCGGCGTTTCGGTGAATGCCGGAGAGGGGCTGGAACTGCAGGCCATTGCCGCCTGCGTCATCGGCGGCGCGCAGCTGCTCGGCGGGCGGGGCTCGGTGTGGAGCGCGGTGTTCGGCGCCCTCAGCCTCTTTGCCCTTTTCACCCTGCTCAATCTGCTTGGCCTGCCACAGGCGCTGCGCGACAGCATCCAGGGCGCGATCCTGATTGCCGCCGTGGGCGCAACCGTCTGGCGTGGCCGCCGGAGGGCCTAGGGGGAACTCGACATCAACCGCCGGCAAAGCCGGCATTCTGGAGGAGGAAGACATGACATTCAGGACACTTATGGCGACCACGGTGGCGCTCACATTCGCCAGCCAGGCGCTGGCGCAGGATTTCAACGATCCAGCCGAGTTCAAGAAGCAGCGCGAGCAGTTGGCGATGACGCCTCAGGGCCCGGAAGGCCAGCCCTGGGCGCAGCATCTCGGCGAGGGAATGGTCGATACGGTGAAGTACAAGAAGGACGGTCAGGTCACGCTCTGCTTCTCCAATGCCGGCGTCTTCAACCCATGGCGCGTGGTGGGCCTCAACAACCTCAATGCCGAGGCTGACCTGCACAAGGATCGCCTCAAGGAGCTGATCGTCGTGGACGCGGAAGGCAAGGACGACAAGCAGATTTCCGATATCGAGGCGCTGGTCAGCGGCGGCAAGTGTGATGCGCTGATCGTGTCGCCGAACACGACGGCGGCGCTTACCCCGGCTGTCGAGGCGGCCTGCGGCAAGCTCCCGGTCATCGTCTTCGACCGCGGCGTCAACACGTCCTGCCCGGTCACCTATATCCATCCGGTCGGCGGCTACGGCTTCGGGATTACGTCGGGCGAGTTCATAGCCGGCAAGCTGAAGAAGGGCGACAACGTGCTGGCGTTGCGCATCATGCCCGGCGTCGACGTGCTGGAGACGCGCTACTCGGCGGCGAAGAACATCTTCGACGAAGCCGGCATCAACGTGATCGGCTCTGAATTTACCGGCAGCGACCGGGCGAAGACAAAGTCCGTCGTGGAAGACTACATCAATCGCGGGGTCAAGATCGACGCGGTGTGGATGGATGCCGGGGATACGGCGACGGCTGCGCTGGAAGCCTTCGAGGATGCGGGCCTGCCCTATCCCGTCATCAGCGGCGAGGACCAGCAGGACTTCCTGCGCAAGTGGCAGTCGGACAAGCTGACGGCTATCGGTCCATCCTATCCGACTTATCAGTGGCGCACGGCCGTTATCGCCGCGCTGGATGTGCTTGACGGCAAGCAGGTGCCCGGACCGGAATGGGTGCTTCCGCAGCCGGCGATCACGCAGGACGTGCTGGCCGACTATGTCGACGAGCGGATGCCGCCGCTGCACTACAGCCTGTGCGGCTGCCAGGATTTGCCGGGCTATCCCGAGCGCTGGGGCGGCAAGAAGTAAGGGAACGGAAAAGCCAGGGGAGGGGGCGGTTTCGCCCCCTCGTCGCGTGGAGCGGCGGGCCGGCTCTCTCGGCCCGCCCTGTCTCCGGCCCTCCCTGCTTTCCGCACGGACTAAACCGTCATATGGCGATGCACGAGGTCATCCGTCAGCGCGGAAACCGGGCCTTGCGCGACGATGCTGCCCTTTTCCATCATGGCGAAATGATCCGAGGCCTCGCGCGCAAAGGCGATGTTCTGCTCCACGAGGATCACCGTCATGCCGAGTTCACGGTTGAGACGCACGATGGCACGCTCGATTTCCTCGACGATGGAGGGCTGGATGCCTTCGTTGGGCTCGTCGAGCAGCAGAAGCTTGGGGCCTGTGGCGAGCGCCCTTGCAATGGCCAGCTGCTGCTGCTGCCCGCCCGACAGGAGGCCGCCCTGACGGTCGAAATTCTCGACCAGATAGGGAAAGAGCTCCCCGACCAGTTCAGGCACGACATGCTTGCGGTCGGCACGTGCGAACGAGCCCATGAGGATGTTTTCCCGCACGGTGAAATCGGGAATGATCTCGCGGCCCTGCGGCACATAGGCGATGCCGGCGCGCGCGCGTTGGTGGGTCTGCGCAGATGAGATATCCTGGCCATCCAGCACCAAGGCGCCGGTGCTGCGGTCCGTCAGTGCCATCAGGGTCTTGAGGAACGTCGTCTTGCCGGTGCCGTTTCGACCGAGAACGCTTGTAATCCTGCCGGCGGGCACTTCCAGCGATATGCCTTGCAGAACATGACTGCGGCCGTAATAGCTGTTCAGGTTCTTGATCGAGAGCATCAGGATATTCCCTTCGAACCGAGATAGGCCGCGCGCACCCGCGCATCGGTCTCGATCTCCGCCACGCTGCCTTCCGCCAGCACCTCGCCGAGATGCAGGACGGTAATGTGCTGGGCGATTTCACGCACGAACCCCATGTCATGCTCGACGACGAGCAGGGTGTGGCGACCCTTGAGGCGGTTGATGATATCGGCGGTCTTGGACGTCTCGGCATGGGTCATGCCGGCCGTCGGCTCATCGAGCAGAATGACCTTCGGGTCCTGCGCCATCAGCATGCCGAGCTCCAGCCATTGGGTTTGCCCGTGGCTGAGGAACGCCGCCGTCTTGCGCGCGACCGCAACCAGGCCTGTCAGGTCCAGTATCTCGGCGATGCGGCGCCGCTGCTCGGCCGAAACACCGAAGCGAAGATTTGCGAAAACAGACGGATGCTTGTTGCAGCAGGCCACCTGAATGTTCTGCTCGACGGTGAGATCGCGAAACACGCTCGGGATCTGGAACTTTCGGCCGATCCCGGCTCGGGCGATGCGGTGCTCCGGCCAGTTCGTGATGTCATGGCCGAAGACGCGCACGCTGCCGTCGGTGCTGCGGATCTTGCCGCTGATGAGATCCATCAGCGTGGTCTTGCCCGCGCCATTGGCGCCGAGGAGGACCCTGAGCTCGCCGCTCGCGACGCTCAGGCTGACATTCTTGATCGCCTTGAAGCCGCCAAAGGCAACGCTCAGGCCGTTGAGTGCGAGTGCCTGGTTCATGTCACGCGGTCTCCGATCGTGCAGCGCCTGCGGTCGCGGAGACCGAAGGCTGTTCATCCCGTTGGAAGCGGGCGACAAGCGAATGGGCGAGCCCGCCCAGGCCGCGCGGCATGAAGAGCACGACGAGCACGAAGATGAGCCCGATAATCGCCTTCCACGCTTCGACAAGCGCCTCGGTCTCGCTGACTTGCGCTTCGATCATGTTGATCAGGATGGCGCCGATGCAGGCGCCGAGCAGCGACGAGCGCCCGCCGACGGCCGCCCACACCACCATCGTCACCGAGAAGGAGAGGTCCATGAAGGTCGGCGAGGCGAATTCGGTGACGACCACGTAGAGCATGCCGGCATATCCGGCGATGGCCGCCGACACGACGAAGAAGAACGTCTGGTAGACGGGCACGTCGAAGCCGAGGTAGCGGGCGCGCAGCTGGTCGTCGCGGATCGCCTGGAGGATGAGGCTCGCCCGTGTGTCGGCGAGCAGCCGTGCTGCAATCAAGGTGAGCGAAAGCGATGCCGCGCAAAGATAGTAGGTGGCCCGGCTGTAGGGATCGAATTCGATGCCGCCGATCGTCAGCCAGCCGAGGTCCGTCAGGCCGTTGAAGCCGTTGGTTATGGGTTGCGCGTCGACCAGGACGAGCCGCACGAGAAGCACGAGCGCCAATGTGATGATCGACACGAAGACGCCGGAGATGCGTTTGCGGAAGATGATGGCGCCGAGCACGCCTGCGATGACGACCGGCAGGACGATACCCATGGCAAGGCCGAACCACTGGTGCTGGAAGGGCAACCAGAGGAAGGATCCCTTGTTGATGCAGCACAGGTCCGTCGGCGCTCCGGGCTCTGCGTTCCACAGCATGAAATCCGGCACTGGCGTGTCCGAGCCCTGCGCCAGGCTTGTGGGACTGGAAAGCTTCAGCGACATGGCGAGCATATAGGCCCCCATGCCGAAGAACAGGCCCTGTCCCAAGTTGAGAATGCCGGCATAGCCCCATGTCAGCGCGATGGCGACCCCGAGCATGCCGTAGACGAGATATTTCGCGATGCGGTTCAGCCAGAACTCGTCGCCGAAAGCCGGAGCGAGGAAGAGCGCGGCAATGAACAGTCCATAGGCCGCGAGCTGGATCTTGCGTTCGAGCGCCATGGGGTCAGCGTCCTTTGTATGAGAAGAGCCCGTTGGGCCTGAACAGGATCACGCCGATCACGACCCCGAAAACCACCGCGCGCGCGATGATGTCGTTCGTGCCGATTGCGACGAGCGCATTGATCTCACCGAGAAGGCCCGAGGACAGGATCGTGCCGAAAATACTGCCGACGCCGCCGGTGACGACGACCATGAAGCCATCGACCACCATGGTCGCGCCCATATCGGGAAACACGGTCTTGAAGCCCGACATCATGACGCCGGCAACGCCTGCGAGCCCCGAACCGAAGGCGAAGGTCAGCGCGTTGACGCGCTTGACGTCGATGCCGCAGGCGGCGGCCATCTTCGGATTGCGGATGATCGCGCGCACCTGCACGCCGGCCGATGTGCGGTAGAGGATGAGCCAGGTCAGCGCCGTCAGCGCGAGCGTCACGCCGATGATGAAGGCGCGGTAGCCGTTGAATTCCAGCCCGGCGACGGAGACCGTACCCTGCAGATAGGCCGGCACGGTCACGTTCTGAAGACCCGGGCCGAGCCCGTCGATATGGATGCCGAAGAAGGTGAGGCCGAATTCGAGACGCACGGCCTGCTGGATGAGGATGGAAATCCCCCAGGTGGCCAGAAGCGTATCGAGAAGGCGGCCATAGAGGCGACGCACCACGAGGCGCTCGATGAGAAGCCCGAGCAGGGCGGTCACCACGAAAGCGATGGGGATGGCGAGCAGGAAATTGGCGCCGAGCCAGATGCTCGACAGCACGGCGACATAGGCGCCGATCATCACCATTTCGCCATGCGCCATGTTGATGACGCCCATGGCGCCATAGGTGATGGCAAGCCCCAGCGCCACCAGCAGCAGGATCGAGCTGAGGCTGAGGCCAATGAAAATCACATCAAACATTGAGCTGTTCCTTCCGGTCAGCGAAAGCCGCCGGGCCGCAAGGACCCGGCGGGCGCTGTTCGCCGCCTTAGCCCTTGAGCTTTGCCTGATCGAGGCCCTTGGCGGTGCAGAACAGGTTGTCTTCGGTCTCGCCATAAGCGGAATAGGGCAGCGGCTTCACCGGGGCCGGCTCCTCGCGGACGATCTTGCTCTGGCCGTCGGCCTGCCACTGGCCGATGCGCGGCGTCATCCAGCAATGCAGGTTGTCGGCGTCGATCGTCACCTTGCCGCCGGGCGCATCGTAGCTCTGGCCGCGAATGGCGTCGCGCACACCCTGCGGATCCAGATTGCCAGCCTTCTCGACCGCCTGTTTCCAGAGGAAGACCTGGAAATAGGCCGCTTCGAGCGAGTGATAGGTAACGGCCTTCGGATCGTTGGTGAACTTGCGGAAATTGTCGATGAAGGTGTGGTTCGCAGGCGTATCGATCGACATGAAGTAAGGCACCGACATGTAGCTGCCGGCCGCATATTCCGCGCCCATCGCGGCGATCTCGATTTCCGAGGTCACCGTCGCGCAGATCGGGATGGTCTCATGGGAAAGACCCTGGTTCTTGAACTCGCGATAGAAGGCGATGATGCTGTCGCCGACCACGTTGGAGAGCACGACGTCGGCGCCCGATTCCTTGATCTTGTTGACCATGACCGCCCATTCGGAATGGCCGAGTTCCAGATACTCGTCCGCCACCCATTCGGCGCCGCTGGCCTCGATGAGCTTCTTGGAGACCTTCGCCATCTCGCGCGGATAGACGTAGTTCGAGCCGACGATGAAGAACTTCTTCTTGCCGAGCGTCTCCACGATCCAGGGAATGTACTTGCCGAGCTGCTGGTTGGGCACCGCGCCGGAATAGACCACGTTTCGCGAGCACTCGAAGCCTTCGTAGTGGGTCTGGTAGAACAGCGTGGCGTTGCGGCGCTCGAAGATCGGCAAGACGGCCTTGCGGCTCGCCGAGGTGTGGCAGCCGAACACGGTATCGATCTTGTTCTTGAGGATGAGGGACGAGGCCTTCTCGCTGAAGGTCTTCGGATCGGAGGCGCCGTCTTCCACGACGACCTCGATTGGCCGGCCGAGCACGCCGCCTGTGGCGTTGATCTCGCTTGCGGCCATCTGCACTGCATTGGCAAGAAGCTTTTCGACGACCGACAAACCACCGGTCTGGGAATAGAGCGCGCCGACGCGGATCGGGTCGGCGGCAAAGGCGCGGCCGATGAGCGTCGGCGCCGAAAGGACGACCGATGCGGCCGCTGTGGTCTTCAGGAAATTGCGTCTGTTCAACATTGTGTTCCCCTTGTTGATGAACGTTGCATGCCGCGACGCCTCCGGACGCCGTAGAACGGCATTCCGGTGCTGATTTTCGCTTTGGTGGGACTGACGACCTTGTCAGGCGACAATAAAAAACCCGCGAGGCTCTTTCGAACCTGCGGGCTACCTTGCCGTTGGCACTTTCCTCTGTGCCGCTTCCATGAATGGCCATGACGTTGCACGGGGACCCATGGATATATTGTGTCCCTCAGGACAGGGACGAACTAAGCACGTTTCGGAGAGGCGCGCAAGTGCTCCTCGGACAGAACGATGGACTTCGCCACCTCCTCGATGGAAACGCGGCGCTCCATCGCCTGTCGCCTAAGATCTTGATATGCTTCGTTTTCCGTCGCCCCATTGTGGGCCATGAGAATGGCCTTGGCGCGGGCGAGCTGCTGGTCGCCCATGGCTTTCCTGCGGTACTTGCGTGCCTCCTTGAGGAGGCGCTGCTGCTCCAGCCAGAGGTTTCTGGCAATGGCGAGATTGGTCAGCAGGCCGAAAGGTTTTATCGGCCGCTCGACCACGGCCTGGGCTCCGCTCTCCAGCACGATCTGGAGTGTCGACGGGTTCTCGTAACCGACGATCGCCAGCATGGTCGGGCCGGGTTTGGGCTGGTTCTTGATGAACCGCTCGATCTCGGGACGGGCGTCGTCCTCGATCGCCAGGAAGACCACGTCGGTGCCGAGGGGCAGCTCCGGTGGAACGGGCCAGATCTGGGTGGGAGTGCAGCCGATACGCCTTAGATGCTCGGTCAGCGACTGGCCCTCGGCGTTGTTGGGATGGAGCACGAGCACCTTGAGGTCCCGGAGATCTCGTAGAAGCGCAAATGACATCCTGCCTCCTAAAGACCGACGGCATCGCGGGTCGCCGACATCGCCGACTCCGGTCTGTATTCCAGCATGAACGGATCGGGCGCGACGCGGACGGAGGGATCGTAGACGATGTCGTATTCGCCGTTTGCGTTCACCTTCGCCACCCGCGGCCACAAATGGGTGTGATTGGTGGCGCCGTCTATCTTCACCAGCCCCTGCGGTGCATCGTATTCGACGCCCGCAAGGGCCGGCAGCAGATCACCGAGCGCCATGCTGCCTGTCCGTTCGAGGGCCTGGGCGAAGAGGTGGACCTGGAAATAGGCCGCCTCGGCCGGTGCAGTCGGAAGGACGTCGTCACCGAATGCCTTGTGGTAGCTTGCGACGAATTCCCGCGCCTGGGGGCGGTCGATCGTGGAGAAGAACGGCGCTGCGGTGACGTGACCCTCGGCGACGCTGGGCGCCAGCTGCCGGAAGTCGGCCTCGCTGGTCGATTGGCTGGCGATGGGCATGTGTTTGGAATCGAAGCCCGCCGCTTTGAAGGCCTTGAAGAAGGGAACGATGCCGTCTCCCACGACCGTGGAATAGATGACGTCGGGCTTCGTGCGACGGATGCGCTCGATGATCGTTGCGATGCTGGCGTCATCAAGGGCGAGCGGAACATACATCTCGTCCACCACCTGGCCGCCGCCGCGCAGGAAGAGATCGGCGATGGTGCGGTTCGATTCATAGGGATAGACATAGTTCGAGCCGACGAGAAACACCCGGTTGCCGTAGTTCTGCGTGAGGAACTGGACGAGCTGCACGGAATTCTGGTTCGGCGCCGCGCCCGTATAGATGCAGTTGCGCGAATATTCGAAGCCCTCGTAGAGGGTGGGATAGAACAGAAGCGCGCCGCGCGCCTCGATCACCGGCAGTGCGGCCTTGCGTGTGCTGGACATGTGGCAGCCGAAGACGACGTCGACCCGGTCCTGGTCGACGAGCTTCAAGGCCATGTCACGATAGTTCGCGGGGATGGACGCGGGGTTGTAGGCGATCGGCACGATGGGCCGCCCCCGCACCCCGCCGGCGCGATTGATCTCGTTTATCGCGAGGAATGTCGCGGCGCGCTGTGTGCGCTCCACCGCGCCGGTCACCCCGGTTTCCGAAAAAAGGACGCCAACGCGCCAATCATCATTCCGCATGCCTACCGCCAAAACAAAAAAGCTCCCGCCCGTTGCCGGTCGAGAGCCACCCCGCTCAAGGATCCTGAAATACCAATAGCCCGGATCATGTCAGGCCGCCGGCAATCTGGCAAGGGCGACATTGCCACGCCGCGCATAAGAGTGAGCGTCGCCGTGCCGTCACACGACCGTTCGAGACGAACCGGGCCGGCACGACATGCCGGCCCGGCTTTAGCGCAGCGGTCAGACCGCCGGCTTGCGATGCAGCGTGGCCTGCTCATAGGCGTAGGCGAAGTTGATGATCTTGGCGTCATCCCACTGCCGCGCGAGGAAGATGAGTTCGAACGGCGCGCCCGAAGCGTAGTATCCGGCGGGCACGGTGATGCCTGGAATGCCGGCAATGTTGAGCTCACCCACCGTGGTTTCCTTGATCGCATCGCCGGAATGCAGGCCGGGCAGTTCGCCAAGCATCTGCGGATAGGCGAGCGCGTCGAGCTGGTGGTGCGCGAACACCGTGTCGAGCAGCCTGAGATAGGTTTCCTTGAGGGCCGCGAATTCCGGCATGGCCGGCGGCACGGCCGGCGCCTTCACGGCTTCCAGGAAGTCCGGCAGCTCGTTGAGGTAGCCGAGGATGGCACCGGGGGCGAGCGGATTTTCCGCGCTCGTCGCAGCGGCAAACTCCTCCCAGCTCTTCAGAGCCGCCTCGGGACCGAGGCGGCGCAGATAGCAGGTGATGTCGTAGGGCAGGGATTCCAGTCCGCGCCCGTCGAAGAACGGCGTGCCGGGCGTGATCTGCCGGTGGGTGTTGAAATCCGTGCCGGCAAAGGGATCGTCGACGAGGATGGCGCCGGCAGCGGCCAGTTCGCCCTTGGCGCGCTGGTAAAGTGCCGCCGTCTCGTCGGAAAGCTTGTCCTTGCGCCAACCCGGACCGTAAAGGCCGATCCGCTTGCCCTTGAGGGCGTCGCGCGAGAGATTGGCGGCAAAGCCGCCCGGCGGAATGTGACCGATGGATGCGAGCGTCTTGGGGTCCTCGCAGGTGAAGCCGGCGATAGCGTCGAGGCAGAGGGCGGCGTCTGCGACCGTGCGGGCGATCGGCCCGACGACATCGCGATTGCTCGAAAGCGGAACGACGCCGGCATTCGGCACCATGCCGATGGTCGGCTTGATGCCGACGAGACCCTGTGCGGAGGCGGGGTTCTGGATCGAGCCGCCGGTTTCCTCGGCAAGGCCGACAAGGCACATATGCGCGGCGACAGCACTTGCCGTGCCCGCGCTGGAGCCGCCCGGCGCGCGGTCCTCGATGGCGACGTTGATCGTCGGTCCCGCCCAGCTGTCATTGGCGTGGGTGCCGGTCCAGCTCAGGATCGGCACATTCGTCTTGCCGAGGATCACGGCGCCCGCGGCCTTCATGCGGGCCGCCACCGGGGCATCCCGCTCGGGGAAGAGATCGATGCCGCCGGTGCCCGAATAGAGCAGGCGCCAGCCTGCCGTGGTCGGATAGCCCACCATGTCGACCGTATCCTTGATGACGACGGGGATGCCGGCCAGCGGCCCGAGCGCTTCGCCGGCCGCCCGGCGGCGGTCGATCTCGCGGGCCTGCTCAAGGGCGTCGTCGCACGAGAAGATAATGGCATTGTATTTGCCGTTCAGCTTCTCCACCTGGGCGAGCGAGGCGCGCACGAGGTCTTCGGAAGTCAGCGTGCCGGCCGCGAAAGCTGCCTGCACCTGCGCAATGGTGAGGCTGCCGAGATCGGCGAGCAGATCGGAAACGATTCTGGCAGAGACGGTCATGATGGGTCCTTTCCGCGCGAGACAAGCGCATGGGGCACCCGGAGTGGTGCTCCGGCTGCGCAAGATGGACCGCAACAGGCAAGACGCGCGCCTTTGCGCGGCGCACGACATCGACGGTTGCGGGTTGATTGTCTGACGTCCTTGTCAGGAGGAGGATCGGCTCGCATCCCCATGTGGCGGGGCAGATGCGCCTGGCCGTGACCGTGGCCTTGCGGCATGGCCGGAGCGGGCAAGGGGACGGTCGAAGAGAGTGTGCGACGCCTGCGAATGTCCGTCAAGGTGGATTCTTGCCGGACACCCCGCAACCCCGAGGCGTTTTGGCGGACACGGTTCGCCAGTCGCGCGGCGGTATTGAAAAAGCGACCGGGTACCGGTTGGATTACGTCCGTTCTGGTCTATGTTCACAGTCACAAACAGGCCCGGCCGGAGCGAAGCCGGTAAAACAGGAGGAGGCGAGATGACCGATCCGAAAATGATGTCGCAGATGGAAGACAAGCCCGGATTTATCGCCGCGCTCGACCAGAGCGGCGGTTCGACGCCGGGTGCGCTGAAGCTCTACGGCATTGCCGAGACCGACTATGACGGCGATGAGGCGATGTTCCGCCTGATGCATGAGATGCGCGTGCGCATCATGACCGCGCCGGCCTTCTCCGGCGACCGGGTGATTGGAGCGATCCTGTTCGAAAAGACGATGGATGGCGAGGCGGGCGGCAAGCCCGTGCCGACCTATCTCTGGGAAGACCGCGGCGTCGTGCCGTTCCTGAAGGTCGACAAGGGCCTTGCGGCAGAAGAAAACGGCGCACAGGTGCTGAAGCCGATGCCCGATCTCGACGCGCTGCTCAAGCGCGCGACCGCCAAGGGCATATTCGGCACCAAGATGCGCTCGGTCATCGCCAAGGACGACAAGGCCGGTGTCGGCGCGGTCGTGCGCCAGCAGTTCGAGATCGGCCGCCAGATCCTTGACCACGGCCTCGTCCCGATCATCGAGCCGGAAGTCTCCATCGGCAGCCCCAGCAAGCAGGAGGCGGAAGCGCGCCTGCGCGACGAACTCGCCCGCGAGCTGGATGCGCTGCCGGCCGGCACGCGGGTTTTCCTCAAGCTCACCCTTCCGACCCAGGCGGATTTTTACAAGCCGCTGGTCGAGCACAAGGCCGTCGCGCGCGTCGTGGCGCTGTCGGGTGGCTACAGCCGTGCGGATGCCTGCGAAAAGCTCAGCCGCAACCACGGCATGGTCGCCAGCTTCTCCCGCGCGCTCACGGAGGACCTGCGCGCGACGATGGACGACGCGGCGTTCAATGCGAGCCTCGGGAAGACGATCGAGGAAATCTACGCGGCGAGCGTCAACAAGACCTGACCGCGCTTTGACGCGCTCCGTCGCGCGATTTATGACGGGGCGAGGGGGTGACGGTGAGCATGGTTTCCAATCGCAACGAGCTATCCGATCTGGCGGTGTTCCTCCAGATCGTTCGCGCCCGCAGCTTCCGCAAGGCCGCCGACCAGCTTGAGATCTCCGTGTCCGCCCTCAGCCACCGCATGAAGGCGCTGGAGGCGAGGCTCGGCGTGCGGCTCTTGAACAGGACGAGCCGAAGCGTTTCCCCCACGGCGGCGGGATCCGCACTGGCCGAGAAGGTCTCGGCCGGTCTCGATCTCATCACGAGCGGGCTGGAGGAGTTGCAGGGCCGCTTCAGCGGTATCGCGGGCAGCGTGCGCATCAATGTGCTGCGCGATGCCGTCGACCTGCTGCTCACGCCGGTGTTGCCGCTGTTTCGCGAACGCTATCCGAATATCGAGCTGGAAATCGCCTCCAACGACTACTTCGTGGACGTGACGGCGGAGGGCTTCGATGCGGGTCTGCGCTACGCCGGCACCATTCCCGAGGACATGATCGCCGTGCCGGTGACGGAGGCGCTGAACTGGGTGGCTGTGGCCTCGCCCGCCTATCTCGCCCGCTCGGGACGACCCACCAAGCCCGAGGACCTGCTGTCGCACAACTGCATTCGTATCCGCACGGGGCGTGGGCAGATCTATCACTGGGAATTCGAGCGCGGCGAGGACAAGCGGCAGATCGATGTGCCCGGTGCGCTGATATCGGGCTCGACGGATGTCTCGGTGTCGGCGGCGCTATCGGGCATCGGCATCGCCTATTGCCTGGAGAAGGTGGCCGAACCGTATCTGCGGGCCGGTCGGCTGGAGCGCGCGGTGCCGGACTGGTCGTCGCTCGGGCCGCCGCTGGCCTTCTACTATTCCAGCCGGCGGCAGGTGCCCTACGGTTTGCAGGCGCTGATCCAGACCATTCGCGAAGTGCAACCGCGCCATCGTTGAGCCTGGCTCAATGATCCGTTGAGCGATTGGTCATTGATGCAATGATCGCGACGGCGTACCCCTGATGCCGGACTGCCGGAGCCCGGTCCCGCCCGGCTGAAATACAAAGGAGACAGCATGTATCTCGCCAATCCCAACCGTTACGACGGCACCGATTATCGCCGCAGCGGAAACGCCGGTCTCCGCCTGCCGCCGATTTCGCTCGGCCTCTGGCACAATTTTGGTGGCATCGATCTCTTCGAGACCGGCCGAAGCGTCGTGCGCCGCGCTTTCGACCGTGGCGTCACGCATTTCGACCTCGCCAACAATTACGGCCCGCCGCCCGGCTCCGCGGAAGAGAATTTCGGCGTCATCCTGAAGAAGGATTTTCGCCATCACCGTGACGAGCTCGTCATCTCGTCGAAGGCGGGCTGGGAGATGTGGGACGGGCCCTATGGCCGCGGCGGCTCGCGCAAGCACTTGCTCGCGTCCCTCGACCAGAGCCTGCAGCGCATGGGTCTCGACTATGTCGATATCTTCTACTCCCACCGTCCGACGGAGGATGTGCCGCTCGAGGAGACGATGGGCGCGTTGATCCAGATGGTGCGGCAGGGCAAGGCGCTTTATGTCGGCCTGTCCTCCTATGGGCCGGAGCGCACCCGCGCGGCCGAGCGCATCCTGCGTGCCGAAGGCGTGCCCCTGCTGATCCATCAGCCGTCCTATTCCATGCTCAACCGATGGATCGAGGACGGCCTGCTCGACACGCTGGGCGAACTCGGCGTCGGCTGCATCGCATTCTCGCCGCTCGCGCAGGGTCTGCTCACGTCCAAATATCTCAATGGTGTTCCGCAGGACGCGCGCGCTGCCCGCGCCGGCTCCTTCGACGAGGCACTGCTGAGCGAAGGCAACCTTGCCCGCGTGCGCGCGCTGAACGAGATCGCCAAGCGCCGCGGCCAGTCGCTCGCCCAGATGGCGATCGCCTGGGTGCTGCGGGATCCACGCGTGACGTCCACGCTGATTGGCGCGCGAAACGTCGCCCAGCTCGACGATTCGCTTGATGCGTTGCAAAATCTCGCCTTCAGCGAGGAAGAGCTGAAAGAAATCGATACCCACGCCACGGAAGGCGGCATCGACCTCTGGCGCGACATGATCAGCGCGAAATGACGCGGTTCTGAAACGCAGCCTGCGCCGCACCCGGCTCACCGTGTGCGGCGCAGGCTCTGCAATCTGAAGGGAGAAGGCGAATGGAATATCGGCAGCTTGGCCGCTCCGGCCTCAAGGTTTCGGCAATCACCATGGGCACCATGACCTTCGGGGGCGTGGGCTGGGCGAAGACGGTGGGCGATCTCGGCGTCGCCGATGCGCGCCGCCTCGTCGACCTCTGCGTCGATGCCGGGGTGAACCTCATCGACACGGCGGATGCCTATTCGCAGGGCGTGTGCGAGGAAATTCTCGGCGAAATCCTTGGCGGCCCGCGCCGAAGCGGCGTCCTGATCGCTACAAAGGCCCGCTTTCCGATGGGCGACGGCCCGAATGACAGCGGTCTGTCGCGCCAGCACCTCATCGCCGCCTGCGAGGCAAGCCTGAAGCGGATGAAGACCGACGTGATCGATCTTTACCAGGTGCACGAATGGGATGGCCTCACCCCGCTGGAAGAGACCATGGAAGCGCTCGATACGCTCGTGCGCCAGGGCAAGGTGCGCTATATCGGCTGCTCGAACTTCTCCGGCTGGCACATCATGAAGGCGCTCGGCGTGTCGGAGCGCGACAGGCTCCAGCGGTTCGTGAGCCAGCAGATCCACTATACGCTGGAGAGCCGCGACGCAGAAAACGAGCTCGTTCCCATCAGCATCGACCAGGGCCTCGGCATCCTCGTCTGGAGCCCGCTCGCCGGCGGCCTTCTCTCCGGCAAGCATCGCCGCGATCAGGGTGCGCCGGAAGGCACGCGCCAGTTTGCCGGCTGGACGGAGCCGCCGATCCGCGATGAAAACCGCCTCTGGTCCATCGTGGAGACGCTGGTGGCCATTGCCGGAGAGCGTGGTGTCTCGGCCGCACAGGTGGCGCTCGCCTGGCTGCTTGGCCGCAAGGGCGTGACATCCGTCATCATCGGCGGGCGCACCGAGGCACAGTTCAAGGACAATCTCGCCGCCGCGGAGCTGAAGCTGAGCGACGAGGAACGTCGTCGTCTCGACCAGGTCAGCCAGCCGTGGCTGCAATATCCCTACTGGCACCAGAGAAACACCGCCAACGACCGTCTGGGCGAAGCCGATCTCAGCCTCATCGCGCCCTATCTGAACGGCGCCTGATGAGATCGACGATCCCGTGCGACCGATCACATTGATGTCGCGCGGGATCGTCACCCGTTCCCGGCATCATCCCGGGTGGTCTCTTCAAGTCTCGTGGCGATCGTCCCGACCAGCACGTCCAGCGGTGCATCGATGTCCACGGTGACGGCGCTTTCATCGGCCTCCGGCGGCTCGAGCGCCGAAAACTGGCTGTCGATGAGGCTCGTCGGCATGAAATGCCCGGCGCGGGCGCCCATGCGCCTAGTGATCAGCTCGCGGCTGCCGGCAAGGTGCACGAACGTCACGGGGGCGCCGGCCTCTGCGCGGATGTGGTCGCGATAACGACGTTTCAGTGCCGAGCAGCCGATGATCAGGATGCCCTCCGGCTTTGCCAGTTGTCGGCCCACAAGGGTGAGCCATGGCCACCGGTCCTCGTCCGTGAGCGGTTCGCCGCGGCTCATCTTTTCGATATTCGCCTGCGGATGCAGGTCGTCGCCATCGAGATAGCGGGCGCCGAGACGTGCGGCGAGCGCCGCCCCGACGGCGGATTTGCCAGAGCCGGCGACGCCCATGAGGACGATGCGCCGGGGCGTTTCAGAGCGAGGCCGTGATGCCGCCATCGACATAGAGCGTGTGTCCATTCACGAAAGAGGAAGCGTTGGAGGCGAGGAAGATGCAGGCGCCGACGAGTTCCTCGACCTTGCCCCAGCGCCCCGCCGGCGTGCGCTTTTCCAGCCAGGTGGAAAAGGTTTCGTCGGCGACGAGGGCCGCATTCAGCGGCGTCTCGAAATAGCCGGGCGCTATGGCGTTGCATTGCAGACCGTATCGCGCCCAGTCCGTCGCCATGCCCTTGGTGAGATTGCCGACGGCCCCCTTGGTGGCCGTATAGGGCGCGATGCCGGGGCGCGCGAGCGCGGTCTGGACGCTCGCGATGTTGATGATCTTGCCCGTGCCGCGCGCGATCATGTGGCGGGCGACAGCCTGTCCGACATTGAAGACGCTGGAGATGTTGGTCTTCAGCAACCGCTCGAAGGCGTCGGCGGGAAAGTCCTCCAGCGGCGCGCGGTGCTGCATGCCGGCATTGTTGACGAGGATGTCGATTGCGCCGACCTTCGCCTCGAAGGCATCGATCGCGTCGCGCACGGCTGCGTGATCCGTGACATCGAAGGCGAGCCTGTGGCTTGCACCGATCTCGCCTGCGGCTGCCGCGAGCTTGGTTTCGTCACGGCCGTTGAGCACGACATCGGCGCCTGCGGCCGCAAGGCCCCGCGCCAGAGCCAGGCCGATGCCTTGCGAGGAGCCCGTGACGAGGGCACGTTTTCCGGTCAGATCGAAGAGTTGGATGCTCATGGGCGAGACCTTAAGCGAATGCCCATGCCTAGCCAACGGCTTTACATGGATCAAGTCATCCTGAGGGTCGTGGCCCCTCGTCATACGGGTGGTGGCCGTGCCACCCCAACTGCGGGACTGCGTCGCGCAAGCACAACCTGTATTACATAATCTAAATACTTGCCGGATCACCTGCGAGATCGGTGAGGCATTCATCCCCGCCCTCGATCAGTTGCGCCTCGATTTCAACGCTTCCGTCGCAACGCTCCGGACCGCGCTGCGAAAGGTCGGTGAAAACGCCTTCAGCATCGATGCGTCGGCCGGCGAACTGAGCGAAGCGGCGTCCAATCTTTCCATGCGGACCGAAAGACAGGCCGCGTCCGTGGAGGAAACGGCCGCGGCCCTCGACGAGATTACCGCGACGGTGAAGAGCTCCGTGGCCCGGGCCGAGGCGGCCGGCCAGATCGTCGCGCGGGCGAAGGCCAGCGCCGAGCTTTCCGAGACGGTCGTCAAGCGCGCCGTCGCGACCATGGGCGAAATCGAATCCTCCTCGCGTGAGCAGTCGACCGGCTCTGCGGAGATCAACGCCGCCGTCGGTACGGTCGATCAGGGCACGCAGCAGAATGCCGCGATGGTGGAGCAGACATCGGCCGCGAGCGCCAACCTCGCCTTGCAATCCCAGGCGCTCAATGCGCTTTTGGCCACCTTCCAGCTCGGCGGAACAGTGCTGTCGCCTCGTCACGCAACGGGTCGCACCGCCGCCAGGCTTGCCGCGGCCTGAGCACCGGCCACGACGTTGTCGGCGCAGGACTTCAGTTCAGCAGGGTGCGCCGTAAGGTTTGCAGCGTTTCGGCCTGTTCGGGCGTCGGCTCGCCCTCGACCGAGGCCACCGCGTCGGCAATGGCGATCAATTCCTGACGTTCGGCGATATCGAGCCTGTTCAGCCAGAGATCCCGGAAGCGTCGGATCGGGTCCTGCGGGTTTACGACGTTGCGGGTCGCCCAGTCGGCGAAGATCATCACCTCGTCCATGTCCTGGGGTTTGATGATCCCGTTCATACGCGTCCGGATGACGGCCGACGCCTGGTCCTTGGCATGCGGCTTCTCGGCCGCAAGGGCCAGGAAGAACGCCACGGCGGCGATGGCCGGATCGGCAATCGAGGCGAGCGGCGCCGCTTCCGCCTTCTGGCGGAACTGCTTGCGCTTGTAGGCGCCGCGCATTCTTTCGATCGAGTCGATCACTTCGCTGCCGGCTTCCCGCACCATCTTGAAGCGCCAGTACCAGACCGCCGCACCACCGAGCACCATCACCAGAAGACCCACAAGATGCATCGCTCAAACCTCGTTTCGATTGCTGTCGTTCAGGGGCATACCCTGTCGGGACGGCTAAGCCGCGCAATCAATTCGATATTTCTTTCGATAATCTCGGCGGTACGCCCTTTGGCTGGGTGTGATCGCGCAAGGCGCCGCCGCCTAGCGCGGCTTTTCGAGAAAGGCGCGTGCAGCTTCGGCAAGCACCATCGCGCCCTTCGGCAGGGCGGTCTCGTCGACGCGGAACTGCGGGTGATGCAACGGATGGACGGCGTCGATATCGGCGTTGCGGATGCCGAGGCGGAAATACACCGATGGGCACTTCTCGCTGTAGAAGGCGAAATCGTCGGCGGCGGTCCAGCCCGGCGCCATCAGGACATTGTCGCTGCCGACAACCGTCGCACCAGCGCGCTTGATGATATCGACCATGTCGGGGTCGTTGACGACGGCCGGCTCGCCACGCCTGATATCCACGGCGACCTCAGCGCCATGGGCGGCCGCAATACCGGCGAGAACCTGCCGCAGCCTTTGCCACGCCTTCTGCCGCGTCTCCTCGAGCCCGCTCCGGATCGTACCCCTGAGGCGGACTTCGGAGGCGATGACGTTATAGGCGCCGCCGCCTTCGATGCCGGTGACGGACACGACCAACGGATCGTAGGGATCGATCTCGCGCGCCACGATCTTCTGCACCTCCGTGACCATGGAACAGGCGACGGCAATGGCGTCGACGCCGTCGGACGGCTTGGCGGCATGCGCGGAATTGCCGGTCACGACGACATCGAAATTGTCGCAGGCCAGTGTGTAGGGGCCCACGCTGACGGCGACCCGGCCGGCCGGCGTATAGGGATCGACGTGGATGCCGATTGCGGCATCCACGTCATCGAGCAGGCCTTCTTCGATGACGCGCCGGCCGCCCAGCGGCTCGGCCTCCTCGGCGGGCTGGAAGATCAGCCGGACCGTGCCGCTGAAGCTCTCCCGGTGCGCGTCGAGCAGCACGGCGGCGGCATAGCCCATCGCCGCGTGGGCGTCGTGTCCGCAGGCATGCATGACGCCGGCCCGCTCGGACGCGAACGGCACGCCGGAAGCCTCGGTGATCGGCAGCGCATCGATATCGGCGCGGATCACCACCTTGCGGTTCGATGGTCCTGCGGTGCCGACGATATCCACGGCAAGGCCGAACCCGGCCACGGGACGGACTGTCTCGAAGCCCGCATCGACCAACGCTTCCCGCAGATAGGCCTGCGTCTCGCGTTCCTCGTTGGACAATTCGGGATGGCGATGCAGATGGCGGCGGATGTCGATCATCCGGCCTGCCAGCGCCGCATTCATCTTCATGCCGGTATCGTCAGGCTTTGACATGGATATCCCGCGGGAAGCGCGTGAGGGTTTCGCAGCCGCTATCGGTGACGAGGATGGTCTCGCTGACCTCGATGCCCCAGCCGTCCATCCACATGCCGAGAATGGAGTGCAGCACGTTGCCGGGTTTCAGGATGGTCGTGTCGCCGGGGCGCAGGCTGATCGTGTGTTCGCCCCAGTCCGGCGGATAGGCGACACCGATCGAATAGCCGATGCGTGATTCCTTCTTGAGGCCATAGCGCTGGATGACCTGGCGCCAGGCCGCCTCGACGGCTTCGGCCGTCACGCCCGGCCGGATGGTCTCGAGAACGGCTTCCATGCCCTCCAGAACCGCCTTGCTCGTGTCGCTCACCTTGGCGGGCATGGCGCCGAGCTGCATCGTTCTGGCAAGACCCGCCGTGTAGCGGCGCACGACACCCGCCAGTTCAAGCGCCACCGTTTCGTTTTCGCCAAACCGCCGGTCGCTCCACATGACATGCGGCGCCGACGCGTTCTCACCGCCGAGGATGGTCGGCGGCAGCGCGGTGATGTCGCCGGCGAAGTCCGGCGAGCCGGCGACCTGCGCGGCCTGGATCTTCGCGATGGCGTCGCATTCGCGAACACCGGGTGCGATGACATCATAGGCGGCGGTCACGGCAGCCTCGGCCAGACGCGAGGCCTTGCGCAGATAGTCGATCTCGGCAGGCGATTTCACGCTGCGCACCCAGTTCACCAGTAGGTCCGCATCGTGGAAGGTCGCATTCGGCAGGCCGGCGGTGAGGCGGGCATGCGCCTTGGGCGAATAGTAATAGGCTTCCAGCTCAATGCCGATACGCCCCTTGCCCCAGCCCTTGTTGGTCATCCATGCGGCGATCCAGTCCATGGGATGGCGGTCGGCGCGCTGGACGTGGTCTTCGGGAAATCCGACCACGTTTTCCGGCTTCATCCACGCCGTGAGCAGGCCACCGGCCGCATCCATGGCACGGCCGATCCAGACGGGCTCCTCGTCTGCCAGCGGCACGAGCACCACCTGCGGCGTATAGAAGGACCAGCCGTCGTACCCGGTGATGTAATGCTGGTTGGCGACGTCGTTGACGATGAGCAGATCGAGATTGCGGCGTGCCATCTCCGTTCGGATGGCCTGGAGACGGGCCTTGTATTCCGTCAGCGCGAAGGGAAGCTGGATCATGAAGAACACATCCTGTTCATAGGGAGCGATGGTCTAAGGCGCGTTAGGCCTGAACACCGTGGCTGCGGTCGTAGCCGTTGCGGGGCGGGGACTGCCAGCTTTCCGGCAGGCGCTTGGGCTTATAGATCTCCACGATCATGGGGTAGCAGGCGGCCGTGTCGGAGGAATGCTGCGCCGAGCAGTCGCCGCCGGGGCAGGCCGACATGCAGCCGAGAAGATCGATTTCCGCGAAGAATTCCAGGTAATCACCCGGCCGCACCGGGCTCGCCTTCATGAAATACTGCCCGGTGTCGCGCGTGAAACCGGTGCACATGAAGACGTTCAGCACATCGTGCACATGGCGCTCGGCCTCGGCGAGCGGCAGGCCGGTTTTCTGCGACAGCGCGCGCGTGAGATTGGAATGGCAGCAATGGTGGTACTGGCCGCCGTTGCTCAGCAGGTTGTTGGTATAGGGGTCGCAGCGCGTGCCGATGACATCGTGCACCGATCCGCCGAATTCATCGAAGCCGTACCAGTCGAGCGTGTCGTGGGTGATGGTCGCGATGGGCCGCATATAGGGGAAGTTCGAGAAGAGCTGGTCGCCGAGCCCGACATGCGTTCCGTTGAGCGCGCGCGTCTTGCCGCTGAAGAACCGCTCCTCGATGTCGTGCAGGTTGAACAGGTTGAGATCGCCGACCTGCGGCCCCTCGGAACACAGCATGCGGCAGAAATGGCCGGCCGGCACCTCCCAGGTTGCAGCCTCGCGCGGTGGTATGACCACCGTCTCCACGAGCTCCATATCGTCGCGCACGGCACGGTAAGCGGCAAGATCGGCCAGCGGCAGCGTATCACGCGGATAGCAGACCACCGGCTGGATCGCCTTGCGTGCGCTGGCGTCGGATGGCGGTTGCGTGATGGGATCTGGCTTCATGGGTCTCCGTCCTGTTTACCGCTGACGTTGTCTGTTTCGGCGCGAGCATAATGGCCAATAATTTGATCGGATAATCAATGTTCTTCATGCATCCGGCCGGCGATCCCCACGGTTTGTCGCGAAGGGCCATTGGCGGTTGGCCGGTGCTTCACTGGATTTCGGCGAACGAAGCGTGTAGGCAGCGGTCACACCCTCCCAGCCACCTGCCGCAGATACCCGAGCCCCATGTTACGAAAACTCTATGCCTGGACCCTCTCGCTTGCCGGCCGCAAGGCTGCGGAAGTGTGGCTTGCGGTCATCGCCTTCGTCGAAAGCTCTGTGTTTCTCGTGCCGGCGGACGTGTTGTTCGTGCCGATGGCGCTGGCCCGGCGCGAGCGGGCCTATCGCTACGCCTTCGTCGCCACGGTATCGTCCGTTGCGGGCGGGATCGCGGGCTGGCTGCTCGGCTATTACGCTTATGCGACCATCGCCGTGCCGGTGCTGGAATTCTACGGCAAGCTTGAGGCCTTCGAGCGGTTGAAGGCGCAGGTCACGGAAGAACAGCTCAACCTGCTTCTGGTCACATCCGGGCTTGCGCATCTGCCGCCGATCAAGATCGTCACCATCCTGGCGGGCGTGGTGCATATCAAGCTGTGGCACTTCATCGTCTCGGCGGTCATCGCGCGCGGCCTGCGCTTCTATCTGCTCGCCTTCCTGCTGCGCCGCTACGGCGAGGCGATCCAGGCTTTCGTGGAAAAGCGCCTCGGGCTCATTCTGGGCGCGGTCGCCGTCCTGCTCGTGGTGCTCTACGTCGCCTACAAGATGCTGCTCGGCTGATCTTCCGTCGAGACGGCCAGCACGACCACGCGGGGATGAAGGCAGAAGAACAACCGCATGCCGTGGCCGGTCGTGGTGATGGCCCGGCCGCGTGCGAAGTCCACGCGGATATGCTCATAGCCGAGGATTTCGCCGTCGAGCGGATGGACGGCCTTGTACACGGCCTCCTTGGCGCTGAAGAGGGCACGCCCGGACAGCATCGGCTCGACGCCGCCGACCGCATCGCCGTCATGGAAGACGAGGGCGGCGATGTCGTCCGGCAACGGATCGGCTGGCTCCACATCGATCCCGACCGAGGGAATGTCGGCCACCCTGGCGATGGCCGCCACCGCCATTTCGTCGTCATGGGCAAGCGAGCCGATCACGCCTGGCGGCCAGAGCGGAGCGCCCGTCGCCGACCGGCCTATGATGGCGTCTGCCATCCCCTCGTTCTTCAGCAGATGCCGGGCAAGGGCGCGCGCGGCACCGCTGGCGCGCCGGGCGGCGGGCCGTCGGGCTCGAAGGGCTGAGGCCTCTTCGGGAAGGAGCAGCGCCTCGTCGCCCTCGCGGATAAGGCGGCAGCCGAGGCGGATGCCCGCCGGGGCCATCCGCTCCATTGCGGCTGACAGCGCGACGTGCCGCGCGCTGTCGCTCATTCGGCCTTGACCGGCTTGACCCAACCATGGAGCTTGGCGGGGTTGCCGCGCCAGATCGAGTTCGGTTCGAGGATCTCGCCCTTCATGACGAAGCAGTCGACATCGGCAATGGAGCCGTCGCCCATGGTGACGCCATAATGCACGAAGGCGGCCGGGCTCAGCGTGCACCCGTTGCCGATGCGGATATGGTCGGACTTGAAGGCGCCTTCCTCCAGCGAATGCGCCTGGATGACGCAGCCCTCGTTGAGCGTGGCGTCGTCGCCGATCTCCACCAGCGAGCGTTCGGTGAGGTTGGCCCCGCCGTCATAGACGCGCTTGCCGACCTTCACGCCCAGCGCCCGCAGGATCATCGGGCGGAAGGGCGTGCCGGCGAAGAGGCGCACGATGGGCGAATCCGACAGCTTCCAGTGGCGCTCGTGCCGCCAGAAGGCGACGTCGTAGATGGTCGTCACCTGCGGCTGGAGCTTGCGGAAGCCGAGGCTCGCCCATTCCATGAAGATGTAGAAGGGAATGGTGATGGCGCCCGTCAGCACCACGGCGGCGAACAAGGCGACATTCGCCCATTCCGTATAGTAGTTCAGCGCGCGGTCCCAGATGGCGAGCGTCACGAACAAGGTCGTCCACTGCACGGCGATGAACATCAGCGCGGTGGCGAGGTTGTGGCGGTTCTTGTGCGGCAGGCGCGCGCGGCGCTCCTCGTCGCTCACGCCCTGGATGAGCTCCTTGTCGCGCTTGACCATGCGCGGGATCTCGAAGGGTGGCGAGCCAAGCAGGCCGACATTCTCGCGCAGCGGCCCGTCGATCGGCACCATGACCTTGGTGCCGAGAAGCACGTTGTCACCCGTCTTCCCGTCCGGGGGATAGAAGATGTTGTTGCCGAAATAATTGCGCTCGCCGACCTTGGTATGCTCGAGCCGGAAGGCGGAAGCCGACTTGTGGACGTTGATCATGTAGAGACCGTCCGACACCATCGTGCCCGTGCCGATCTCGCAGAACAGCGGGTTGTCCTGCTGCTGGTTGCTGCCGAAGTTGGAGCCGGTCTGGACTACCGTGTTGAGGTTCCAGCCAAGCGCGCGGATATAGTGCACGACGGCCGAACTGTCGCCGAAGATCAGATTGAGCAGCCGCGCGTTCGTGCAGGCCTCGACGATCGATTGCAGCCAGAAATGGAAGCCGTAGAGCCGGTAGACGCGGCCCGGCTTCAGGACGAGGCTGAACAGGCGCGGCAGCGCCAGCGCCGCAAACAAAAGCGCAGCGATGAGGATGAAGAGCGTCACCGTCGTGCCGATGGCGACGATGCCGATGGATTCCTGGTAGTCGTCGCTGACATTCTGCCAGTAGCTGTGGAACAAGAGCGGGAAGGGTGTCACGACGGCAAACAGCGTGACCAGCTGCACCGCCTCGTAGAGGAAGCGCCTTGTCTTCGACAACGTGACGACGGGAACCGCGCAATAGTCGGCCGATGTCGGAACGGCCGGCGATCCGTGCCAGTGCGCGTCATCGGGAATGTGCTGGCCGCGCTGGAGCGAGGAGCCATGCCCGAGCTGCGCCCGGTCGCCGATTGCGGTGTCGATGTCGATCATGCAGCCGACGCCCACAAAGGCATCGCGGCCAATGGTGATGGGAGCGGTATGGATATAGCCGGACTGGGCGCGGTATCCGAGAACCATCGATTCCTTGCGCAGGATCGCGTTTTCGCCGATGGAGATGAGGTCGGTGCAGACAGGCACGGCCCGGCATTCGACGGTCGTGCTGCGGCCAAGCCGCGCGCCGAGCAGGCGCAGATAGAGGCTGTAGAGCGGACTGCCGCGGAACAGCACGACGGGTGCGGTGCGGATCAGCGTCTTGACGACCCAGAACCGATAGTAGCGCAGGCCCCAGATCGGAAAGCTCTCGGCCTTCCATCGCCCGACCAGCAGCCACTTCATCGCCACGGCGAAGCCCGACATGCCGAAGAACACGGCAGCCGACAGCACGGCGCATCGGAAATAGAGCTGAACCGGGTCGTCCAGCATGTCATAGACCCAGTTGAGGCCCGAATTCAGGATCCAGAAGCCGAAATAGCTGTAGAGGCCGTAGAAGGCGAGCTGGGCCGCACCACAGGTCCAGTAGACGAGGTTCGAGGCGCGGTGCGTCAGGCACGGCTCCTCCGGGAGCGACACGTCCTCCTGCGGACCGCGCAGGTGGCGGGCGAGCCCGGCGACCGTCGGATGCATGTAGATATCGCGCATCGAGGTGCCGGCCCATTCCCTGCGCGTGCGCAGCCTGGCGCAGAAGCGCGCCATCAGCAGGGAATTGGCGCCGAGATCATCGAAGAAATGATCCTCGACATAGATATCGTCCATCTTCAGGACGTCGCGCAGCGCCTCCGTCATGAAGCGCTCATCGTCCGTGGTCGGCAGGATTTCCTTGCGCTCGCCGCCGAGCCTGAGGCCGGAGGGCTTGGGAAGCTTGCGGGTGTCCACCTTGTCGGACACGGTCATCGGCAGCGCCGGCAGCTCCTCAAGGAACGACGGCACCATGTAGTCGGGAAGACGCTGGCGCAATGCCTTGGCCAGATCGGCGCGCACGATGGCGTCCGCGCCGGATTTCAGCGCGTAGTAGCCGACGAGTTCCACGCGGCCGGGTTCCATTTCCCATGTGGTGACGGCGGCCTGGGCGATGCCCGGCTGGTCGAGCAGCATGGCCTCGATCTCGCCGAGTTCGATACGGTAGCCGCGGATCTTCACCTGGGTGTCGATACGGCCGTGGTATTCGACCTCGCCGTCGGCGTTGATGCGGCCGAGATCGCCGGTGCGGTAGATGCGTTGCGAGGGATTGTTCGGCAGGCCGAGAAAATCGGGAATGAATTTCTGCGCCGTCAGGTCCGGGCGGTTGAGGTAGCCGACGGCGACCCCGATGCCGGCAATGCCGATCTCGCCGAGTTCGCCGGGCGCCGTCAGCTGCGGCGCATCGGCATCGAGGATGACGATGGAGTAGGTCGGCAGCGGCGCGCCGATGGTGACGGCGCGGTCGGGCGACAGGTAGCCCATCGTGGCCGTGACCGTCGCCTCCGTCGGGCCGTAGGTGTTCAGGATCTGGCGGCCGGGCTTCGACCAGCGCGTGACGAGATTGTGCGGGCAGGCCTCGCCGCCGACGAGGATGGCGCGCAGGCTCGGCACGTCGCTTTCGATGGAGGACAGGAGCGTCGGCGAGCAGGCCATGCAGGTGATCGCGTTGGCGCGCAGGAAGTCCGCCAGCTCCTCGCCCACCAGCGTCATGCGGCCGGGGGCGGGCACCACGGTCGCACCGGCGGCGAACGGCACCCAGATTTCCTCGGTGGAGAAGTCGAAGGCGATGGTCATGCCCTGGTAGACCCGGTCGCTCGGGCGATAGCCGTAGGCATGCGCGGCCACGCGCACGAAGTTGCAGATGCTCTGGTGGCGCACCGCCACGCCCTTGGGCCGGCCTGTCGTGCCCGACGTATAGAGGATGTAGCAGATGTCGTCGCCGGCGGTGTCGACGGCCGGCGGCGTTGCTGGATAGCGGGCGGTCTCCTCGCCGCCGGCGGTGACCACGACGTGCGGCACCGCAAGCGTTGCGGCGCGCGGCGCATAGCCGGCAACGGTGACGACGAGGCGGACCCCGGCATCCTCGACGATCAGCGCCATGCGCTCATCCGGGAAGGCTGGCGCCAGCGGCACGAAGGCGGCCCCCGCTTTCATCACGGCGAGGATGGTGATGTAGGTCTCGGCGGAACGGTCGAGCAGCAGCGCGACGCGGTCGCCGGGGGCGACCCCGCGTTCGGCCAGCAGGCGGGCAAGGCGGTTCGCCTCCGCATCCATCTCCCGGTAGCTCCAGACCCTGCCGTTATCGAGAACGGCGGGCGAGTCGCCAAAGGTTGCCGCCAATCCCTCGAAGACGCCGGAAAGCCGCTCGCCAGGATGGCCGGGATGGGGAAAATCGGGACCGCAGAGGATTTGCGGCATGAGGCCGCTCACCGTGGTTTCGACAGCGCCCTGGGTGAGGCCGCGCAAAAGGGACCCTGCATCATTCATGTTCTAAAATCCTGCTTGTGCCTTGTCCGGCGAACTGGCGTTCGGCAGTGGCGCGCCTGTGGCGCGGGACCGTTCGAATCGCCTGGCGGGGGCCGTTGCGACTGCCGTCATCGTCGAGGTGGCGCCATACGCCCCGCTCTAGAAAAAGAAAAGTGGCTTTTTGAGGCGGAAAACGCGCCGCCGAGAAATTCTGTTTGCTGTTGTGCCGCCGCACCATGGCGGCGCGCCTGTCACGGCAGAAGATGCTGTTTCAGCAGGGCTTCGAGCCATTCAATAAAGACCTGGAGGCGCTGCGACAGGAACTGCCGGTGCGGATAGAGCAGGGTCATCGGCATCGCCTGCGGGCGATGGTCCGGCATGACCTCGACGAGTTCGCCCGCCTTGATATGGCGGCGCACGTCATAGGCCGGAATCTGGATGAGGCCGAGCCCCGCAAGGCAACAGGCGATATAGGCTTCCGCGCTGTTGACCGTAACGCGGCTCCGGACGGTGAGGGTCCGCAACGCGCCGTCCTCCAGCCACTCCCACTCCTCGACGCGGCCTGATGA
The DNA here is from genome assembly GCF_009826875.1 of Shinella sp. AETb1-6. Lineage (NCBI taxonomy): Bacteria > Pseudomonadati > Pseudomonadota > Alphaproteobacteria > Hyphomicrobiales > Rhizobiaceae > Shinella > Shinella sp. AETb1-6. The sequence continues at coordinate 247,611 of NZ_WUMM01000005.1, forward strand.
CGGGGAGGCGTAACTGATGGCCCAATGCGCGGGGAGGTCGCCCGGCGCTTGCGGCGTGCCGTGGCGTGCCAGGTAGGCAGGGCTTGCGACATTGATCAGCGGCAGCTTGCCGACGGGTCGGGCGATCAGTCCGGAATCGCTGAGCGGCCCCACGCGCAGCACGCAGTCCAGGCTGTCTTCGTAAAGGTTGACCGCGCGGTCGGTGACGCCGAGGCTGATATCGATCTTCGGATAGCGCTCCAGGAATTCCGGCAGCGCAGGCGCAATGATCAGCCGGCCGATCCGGCCTGGAACGTCGACGCGCAGCATGCCGGACGGCTGGGCGGCGTCGTGGCGGAACAGGCTCTCGGCCTCCTCGACATCGAAGATCAGCCGCTGGCAGCGCTCATAGAAGGCAAGGCCCTCCTGCGTGGGCGAGACGCGCCGCGTTGTGCGTTGCAGGAGGCGCGCCGAGACGCGGGTCTCGAGCTCCTGAACTGCCGCCGAGACCGATGATCGCGGCATGCCCAATGTATCGGCGGCCCGGGTGAAGCTGGAGCACTCGATTACCCGGCAGAAGATACGAAACAGGTCGATCCGGTCCATCGCGCTCGATCATTGTTCTTGATTTCTGACAAGTGATGTCATGATAGACCGCTTTATCCCGAAATCCTAGACCGTAGATTGATCGTGTAAGCGCGGCATAAGGCCGTGCCAGAGAAGGAGATCACCTCCCATGACCGATCATAGCATCAAGGGCAAAACCGTCATCATCGCCGGCGGCGCGAAGAATCTCGGCGGCCTGATTGCCCGTGACCTCGCCGAGCACGGCGCCAGGGCCGTCGCCATCCACTACAACAGTGCTGCCAGCAAGGCCGATGCGGACGCGACCGTCGCCGCCATCAAGGCCGCCGGCGCAGAAGCGGTCGCCTTCCAGGCCGACCTCACCTCGGCGGGCGCCATGGAGAAGCTCTTTGCCGATGCCGTCGCCGCCGTCGGCAAACCCGATATCGCCATCAACACGGTCGGCAAGGTGTTGAAGAAGCCGATCGTCGAGATCACCGAAGCCGAATATGACGCCATGAGCGCGGTCAACGCCAAGTCGGCTTTCTTCTTCCTCAAGGAAGCCGGCAAGCATCTGAACGACAACGGCAAGATCTGCACGCTCGTCACTTCGCTTCTCGGCGCCTACACGCCGTTTTACGCGAGTTATGCCGGCACGAAGGCTCCGGTCGAGCATTTCACGCGGGCCGCATCGAAGGAGTTCGGTGAGCGCGGCATCTCGGTGACGGCAATCGGCCCCGGCCCGATGGATACGCCCTTCTTCTACCCGGCCGAGGGCGAAGATGCCGTTGCCTATCACAAGACGGCGGCGGCCCTGTCGAAATTCTCGAAGACCGGGCTCACGGATATCGAGGATATCGTGCCATACATCCGTTTCATGGTATCCGAGGGCTGGTGGATGACCGGCCAGACCATTCTCGTCAATGGCGGTTACACCACCAAGTGACGGGATGGCCACCGGCGGTCCGTCCCGCCGGTGGTCTTTTTAATCTCAACGGGAGACGCCCCATGCACATGCTTCTTGTCATCGCCGGCGGGGTGATCCTGCTTGGCGTTTTTGCGCTGTTCGGAAAGCTGTGGGGCGCGGATGTCGCCGGCATCGCCGCGGGCGCCCGCCTGTTCATCCCGGTCTGGCTGGTGGTCGCGATCACCAACATGTGGGTGGGCGTCACGAAGGCGGGCTACACCGTCGCGCAGGAGCTGCCGATTCTTGCGGTGGTTTTCCTCGTTCCGGCGATCCTTGCCGCCGCGCTTGCGTGGCAGCTCGCGAAGTGATCGTCGTCTCCATCCTCCGTTAGGAACAGGAAAACGCGCAAGCCCGTTTCTTTTCCTCCTGCGCTCCAGGCCGCCGTCCCGCACAATAAAAGGGCGTGATTGGCCATGCGAGCAGCAGCCCGGCCGCCTTGTGCTTGCGGCCGCGGCTTCTTATGGTGGCGGCGTGATGCGAATGACCGCCGGGAGGGAACCAGGTGTCGAGTGAAGCCGCGCGCGTGCCGCGCGACACGTCCGTCGATCCGGAATTCGGCCCCTGGCTGGCGCAGGCCTCGATCCTGGTGGTCGACGACGAGCCCGGCATGCGCAACTTCCTGATGCGGACACTTGGGCCTCGCTGCGCCCGGCTGGAGCTGGCGGCGGATACCGAAGAGGCGTCGGTGAAGCTCGACCAGCACCATTTCGACGTGGTGATCCTCGACAACATCATGCCCCGCAAGAACGGCGTGGAGTGGCTTGCCGAACAGCGCGCCATCGGTTTTTTTGCCGATGCCATCCTGATGACGGCCTATGCCGACCTCGAGACGGCCATCCAGGCGCTGCGGGCCGGCGCAGTCGATTTCATCCTCAAGCCGTTTCGCTCCAACCAGTTGCTCAACGCTGTCGCCCGCTGCCTGGACCGCATCCGCCTGCAGCGCGAGAACTATGTGTTGCGCTACGAGCTGAAGGCAGCGTCCGACCACATTCTGCTGCGCGACCGGCTGATCGGGCAGTCCTCGGCGATCGCCCGCGTGCGCGATGCCATTGCGCGCGTCGCGCCGCTGCCGACCACGGTGCTGCTCACCGGGCAGTCGGGCACGGGCAAGGAGGTGGCCGCACGCTCGTTGCACACGCTCTCCGACCGGGCGCTCAAGCCCTTCGTCCCCGTCAACTGCGGCGCAATCCCGCCCGACATGATCGAAAGCGAACTCTTCGGCCATCTGAAGGGCGCCTTCACCGGTGCCGAGCGGGCGCGCGAAGGTCTGTTCCTGCATGCGCAGGGTGGCACGCTCTTCCTCGATGAGATCAGCGAAATGCCGATGGCCACGCAGAGCAAGCTGCTGCGCGTCCTGGAGGACCGCAAGGTGCGGCCCGTGGGCTCCGAGCGCGAGGTGCCGGTCGACCTGCGGTTCGTTTTCGCCACCAATGCGGAACTGGAGAAGGAGGTGCAGGCCGGCCGCTTCCGCGCCGATCTGTTCTTCCGCATCAATGTCATGCAGATCCATCTGCCGCCGCTCAAGGAGCGGGACGGCGATGCGGTGGAGCTTGCCGCGCTCTTCATGAACAAGCTGTCGGCGCAGCTCGCCATGCCGGCCGTGCCCATCGACGATGCGGCGCGCCGTGCGCTTTCGAGCTACGACTGGCCGGGCAACGTGCGCGAGTTGCGCAACCTCATCGAGCGCACGCTGATCCTCGGCCGCTTCCCGGAGGGTTTCGGTTCTGCGATCACGTCCCCCTCGGCCGGCGATGGCGGATCGCTTGCCGATGTCGAGCGGCGCCATATCCTTTCGGTGCTCGCCGCCTGCAACGGCCAGAGGGACGATGCCGCACGGCAGCTCGGCATTTCGCGCAAGACCATCGAGCGCAAGCTGGCGGCCTGGGATGGCTGAGGTCGAGCCCGCCGGGGTCGTGCGGCCCGCGCGCTCCGTCCGCTACCGGCTGCTCGCCATCGCGCTCCTGCCGATGCTGGTCATCCTGCCGCTCCTGCTCGGGGTGACGGTGTATCGCTGGAACGAGAAATTCGACGCGACGCTGATCTCCAAGGTCAATGGCGACCTGACCATCGCGCACCAGTATCTCGCCCATATCCTCGACAACACCGGTGAACATGTCACCGCCCTTGGCGGCTCGGCCCGCTTCCGCGACGCCGCAGACGACCCCGCCGCGCTCAAGGCGCTGCTCGACGATGCACGGGCGCGGCTTGAACTCGATTTCCTCTATGTCATGCAGCCCGATGGCCGGCTCGTCGCCTCCGTCATCACAGAGACGGCGGATAGGCTGCGCACCGACTGGCCGGTGATCCAGGATGCGATCGCGGGCAAATCGGCAACCGGCATCGACATCTTCGAGAATGCCGATCTCGAGCGGCTATCATCGGATCTCGCCGCCCGCGCGCGTCTGCCGCTCGTGCCCACGCCCAATGCCGTGCCGACCGAGCGACAGGAGGAAACGCGCGGCATGGTCGTGCAGAGCGCGAGCCCCGTGACGCTCGGCGGCGGGCGTGGCGCGGTTCTCGTCGGCGGCATCCTGCTCAATCAGAACCTCGTCTTCATCGACACGATCAACGACCTCGTCTATCGCGAGGCGAGCCTGCCCGAGGGCAGCCAGGGCACGGCGACGCTCTTCCTCGATGACGTGCGTGTCAGCACCAATGTCCGGCTCTTCGAGGGACGGCGTGCGCTCGGCACGCGCGTTTCCTCCGCCGTGCGCGCCGCCGTGCTGGACGAGGGGCGGACCTGGCTCGACAGCGCCTTTGTCGTCAACGACTGGTACATCTCCGCTTACGAACCGATCGTCGACAGTCACGGCAAGCGGGTCGGCATGCTCTATGTCGGCTTCCTGGAGGCACCCTTTACGGCGGCGAAGTACCAGACGGTCCTGACCATCGTGGCAGCCTTCTTCGCGATTGCCGCGGCCAGCGTACCGATCTTCCTGCGCTGGGCGCGCGGGATCTTCAAGCCGCTGGAGCGCGTCGATGCGACAATCGCGCGGGTGGAAAGCGGCGATCTTGGCGCGCGCACCGGGCCGGTGGACAGCCAGGACGAGATCGGCCGGGTCGCCGTGCATCTCGACGCGCTGCTCGACCAGCTCGAACGCAGCGACCAGCAGCTGCGCGGCTGGAACGAAGAGCTGAACGCCCGTGTCGACGAGCGAACGCGCGAACTCCAGCTCGCCAACCGCAAGCTGGAGGCCACGACCAAGCAGCTCATCCTGTCCGAAAAGCTCGCCGCCATCGGCGAGATCACCGCCGGTGTGGCGCACGAGATCAACAACCCGATTGCCGTCATGCAGGGCAATCTCGAGGTCGTGCGCTCCGTGGTGGGAGACCGGGCGGAACTGGCCAAGGTCGAGTTCCAGCTGCTCGACGAGCAGATCCAGCGCATCAGCCAGATCGTCACCAAGCTCCTGCAATTCGCCAAGCCCGAGGAATTCGCGGGCGTCATCGACCGGCATGCGCCCGGGCTGGCCGTGGCCGATTGCCTGCCGCTCGTCCAGCACCTCCTTGCGAGGGCCGACATATCCGTGACGCTCGACAACACGGCCGCCCGGCAGGTTCTGATGAACCGCACAGAGCTTCAGCAGGTGGTCGTCAATCTCGTGGTCAACGCCATCCATGCCATGCCGGATGGCGGGCGCCTGACGATCAAGACGCATGACAGCGATCGCGAGGGTCGCCCCGGCGTGGAGATCGTCGTCAGCGATACGGGCGTCGGCATGGACCCGGAGCTCGCCGCCAAGATCTTCGATCCGTTTTTCACGACCAAGCGGCAGGAAGGCACCGGGCTCGGCCTGTCGATCAGCCAGACGCTGGTGCGCCGTCAGGGCGGCAGCATTTCGCTGGCCAGCCTGCCGGGTGAGGGCGCGACCTTCACGGTCTGGCTGCCGGAGGCGGAGTGACCGGACACTTTGTCCGGATTTTAGGACAATTTGTCCGGTTTCCGGGGCGCATATTTCTTAACGGTTTGATATAAAAGGAAATATTCTCTGGCATGGCACTTGCAGAGGTGCGTGCGGGAGGGCCGGTGGCCTGCGCTCACATGGGGGTGCGGCCTTGGACGCCGGAAGGACATTCAGCCACCTCCCGCCACGAAATCTTCGCATCCGAGGGGTGCGTTGCGGAGGAGACACAATGACTGCATCGACCGAGACCTATGTCGGCGGCAATGGCGCCGGCATCCTCGACCGGGAGCGCATCATCGCGAAACCCGGCTTCAACCGCTGGCTGGTTCCGCCGGCTGCTCTCGCCATCCATCTGTGCATCGGCATGGCCTACGGCTTCAGCGTGTTCTGGCTGCCGTTGTCCAAGGCCATTGCCGGCGATCCCGATCCGGCCTGCGCCGACATGAACCTTCTGTCCGCGCTGTTCACCACGAGCTGCAACTGGCGTGTCGCCGATCTTGGCTGGATCTACACCCTGTTCTTCGTGCTGCTCGGCTGTTCGGCCGCGATCTGGGGCGGCTGGCTGGAGCGGGTCGGCCCGCGCAAGGCCGGTTTTGTCTCGGCCTGCTGCTGGTGCGGCGGCATGGTCGTCGCAGCGTTCGGCGTCATGACCCACCAGCTGTGGCTGATGTGGCTGGGCGCCGGCTTCATCGGCGGCATCGGTCTCGGCCTCGGCTACATTTCCCCGGTGTCCACGCTGATCAAGTGGTTCCCCGACCGCCGCGGCATGGCCACCGGCATGGCCATCATGGGCTTCGGCGGCGGCGCCATGATCGGCGCGCCGCTTGCAAACATCCTGATGAACGTCTTCAAGACGGATGTGAGCCCGGGCGTGTGGCAGACCTTCCTGGTCATGGCCGCGATCTACTTCTGCTTCATGATGGGCGGCGCCTTCGGCTACCGTATCCCGCCGGCCGGCTGGCGTCCGGAGGGCTGGACGCCGCCGGCTTCCAAGACCACCATGATCACCACCAAGCATGTACACCTGCGCGATGCGCACAAGACCATGCAGTTCTGGATGATCTGGATCGTGCTGTGCATGAACGTGTCCGCGGGCATCGGCGTCATCGGCATGGCCTCGCCCATGCTGCAGGAAATCTTCGGCGGCCGCCTCATCGGTCAGCCCGAACTTTCCTTCGGTGATCTCAGCCTCGAACAGAAGGCCGCCATTGCCGCAATCGCGGCGGGCTTCACCGGCTTCCTGTCGCTGTTCAACATCGGCGGGCGCTTCTTCTGGGCGTCGCTGTCCGACAAGATCGGCCGCAAGAACACCTATTATACGTTCTTCATCCTCGGCATCGTGCTTTATGCACTGGCGCCGACCTTCGCCGACATGGGCAGCAAGGTTCTCTTCGTCTGTGCCTTCGCCATCATCCTGTCGATGTATGGCGGCGGCTTCGCCACCGTGCCGGCCTATCTCGCCGACATCTTCGGCACGCAGTTCGTGGGCGCCATCCACGGCCGGCTCCTGACCGCATGGGCGACCGCCGGCATCGTCGGCCCCGTCGTGGTCAACTATATCCGCGAGGCGCAGATCTCCGCGGGCGTGGAGCCCGGCCCGGCCCTCTACAGCGGAACGATGTATATCCTCGCGGGCATGCTGGCCGTGGGCTTGATCGCCAATGCGCTGGTTCGGCCGCTTTCCGACAAATGGTTCATGTCGGACGAGGAGGTCGCCTCCCTGCAGGCCAAGACCGCGGCGGCGAATGCCGGCCCGACCGGCTCGTTCGGCATCGGCACAGGCGGCTTCGACGCCAAGGCGGCCGTCGCCTGGGCCATTGTCGGCCTGCCGTTGCTCTGGGGCATCTGGGTTACGGTCAAGAACACCGCAGCCCTGTTCTAGCCTGCGTCTTCAAGCACAAACAGGAGCCCCGGTGAGAGCCGGGGCTTTTTGCGTTTGCAGATAGCGCACGGATACACACGAGAGCGGGAAGGTCGTTTTCGACCGTTTGCGTGAAATATATTTCTTGATGTGAATTATATTGACAATGCTTCGAGCTTGCCGTTAGCTGCCCTCCATCGGATTTCGAGGAGGAATTCCGGTCTTCATGCAAACATCGGCGCGGTTGCTGCGCCTTGGGGTTATTTGGGAGGGGCTTCGGCCTCAAGGAGGAAACGTGCGCACTTTTTTCACGACGACCGCCATGGCGGTTCTTGCGACGACGCTTTTTGCCGGTGCGGCCGCTGCCGAGACGGAAAGCCCGTTCCGCTGCAAGCCGGGCGAGAAATACGTCATGAACGTCATGGTATCCGGCGTCGAATACTGGTTCCCGGTCTATGAGATGTTCAAGCAGGCCGGCCAGCAGATGGGCTGCGAGACAGAATATACCGGCACACCGGAATATGACGTCAACAAGCAGATCGCCACCTTCGACCAGGCGCTGGCGCAGAACCCGGCCGGCATTCTCGTGCATCCGATGAATTCGGATCCGTTCATCGAGCCGATCAACCGCGCCATCGAACAGGGCACGGCCGTCGTGACCTTCGCCGCCGACTCGCCGCTGTCGAAGCGCGTTTCCTTCATCACCTCCGACAACACGCGCGAAGGCACCTATGCTGCGGACGCGATTGCCGAGAAGATGGGCGGCAAGGGCGAGTATGCGGTTCTGGAAAATCCCGGCCAGGACAACCACGACAAGCGCATCGCGGCCTTCATCGCCCGCATGGAAGAGAAGTGGCCGGATATGAAGCTTGTCGGCCGCGCGGCCTCCAACCAGGATCCGACCAAGGCCTATCAGGGTCTTTCCAGCATCATCCAGGCCAATCCTAATCTCGGCGCCGTCTTCATGCCGGAGGCGAGCTCGGCCATCGGCGCCGCACAGGCGGCAAAGGAAGCGGGCGGCAAGGTTCTCGTCATGTGCGCGGACGTCAACGCCAACATCCTCGACATGATCAAGGCCGGTGAGGTCTTCGGCTCGATCAACCCGAACCAGGGCATGCAGGGCTATATGGGCTTCATGCTGCTGTGGCTTGCCAAGCATCCCGAGCTGATCGATCCGATGAACGACGCCAAGCGCGCGGGCTTCAACCCGATGAGCATCCCGGTCGTCGATAACGGCCTGTCCGTCGTGACAGCCGAAAACGCCGACGATTTTTACTGGGACAAGTATCTGAAGCGCCGCGGCACCAAGGGCATCGAGGAGTAATCTCCGCTTAGGCGCGGAAGGGGTGGGTCGGTCGGCGCCACCCCCTCATCCGGCCCTTCGGGCCACCTTCTCCCCGACGGGGAGAAGGAAACGAGGTGTCGGCGGTCTTCCCCTTCTCCCCGTCGGGGAGAAGGTCCCGGCAGGGGGATGAGGGGGGGATTGCAATGCGTGACCTGCATATGAGGAAAAAACCGATGGCGGAGCCGGTGCTCACCATTCATGGCGTGACCAAGCATTTCGGTGCGGTGAAGGCGTTGACGGATGTCAACTTCACGTTGGAGCGCGGCGAGGTCCATGCGCTCTGCGGCGAGAACGGCGCAGGCAAGTCGACGCTGATGAACATCATCGCCGGCGTCCTGCAGCCGACATCCGGGGAGATCCGCGTCGATGGCGCGCCGGTGCGCATAGCGTCCCCCGCCGCTGCCCAATCGCTCGGCATCGGCCTGGTGCATCAGGAAATCGCGCTCTGCCCGGATGCGACGGTCGCCGAGAACATGTTCATGGCGGCTACCAACCGCCGCCGGTCGCCCTTCATGAATTACCGGGCGCTGGAACGCGATGCACAGGCCGTGATGAACCGCCTCGCCGCCATCGATGTCCGTCGCAAGGTCGCCGACCTGCCGATTTCCAGCCAGCAGCTCGTGGAGATCGCCAAGGCGCTGACGCTCGACTGCCGCGTCCTGATTCTCGACGAGCCGACGGCGGCACTGACGGAAACCGAGGCGCAGCAGCTGTTCTCGATCATCCGGGACCTCAAGGCGAACGGCATCTCGATCATCTATATCAGCCACCGCATGGCCGAGATCTTCTCGCTCTGCGACCGCGTGACCGTGTTTCGCGACGGGCGCTATGTCTGTACCGATCGCATCGCCGACATCACGCCTGACGATGTCGTGCGTCGCATGGTGGGCCGCGAGATCACCCAGCTTTATCCCGACAAGCGGGATGCAAGCGCGCCCGCCGGCAAAACCATTCTGTCCGTGGAAGGCCTCTCCGACGCAACGCGCTTCCACGACGTCGGCTTCGAACTGCGCGAGGGCGAAATCCTCGGCATCGGCGGCCTCATCGGGTCGGGCCGGACAGAGATCGCCGAGGGCATCTGCGGTTTGCGTCCGCGCACGGCTGGATCGGTCTCGTTGCATGGCGTGCCGCAGAAGATCCAGTCCTATTCCGACGCCGTGAAAGCAGGCATCGTCTATCTCTCGGAAGACCGCAAGGGCTCCGGTGTCTTCCTCGAAATGTCCATCGCGCAGAACGTCTCCGTGCTGGAGCTGAAGGCGCTCACCAACGGCGCCGGGCTCTTGAAGCGCCGCGCAGAAACGGCGCTGGCGGAGGATTTCGCCAGGAAACTTGCCGTGCGCATGAGCGGGGTCGAGGCACCGGTCAAGTCGCTGTCGGGCGGCAACCAGCAGAAGGTGGCGATCGCCAAGCAACTGGCCGTCAAGCCGAAGGTCATCCTGATGGACGAGCCGACGCGCGGCATCGATGTCGGCGCCAAGACCGAAATCCACCGCCTGCTGCGCGAACTGGCGCAGGCCGGCATCGGCATCATCGTCATATCCTCGGAGATGCCCGAACTGCTTGGCCTTTCCGACCGCGTGCTCGTCGTCCGGGAGGGACGCATCGCAGGCGAACTCGGCGCCGACGCGATGTCGGAAGAGGCCGTCATCCGCCTTGCCTCCGGGCTCGGCAACGAACAGGCGGCACACCATGCCGCATAAAAAGGAAGCGGGAGAGAAGACCATGGCAATCGATACGATGACGGCACCGTCGCCGAGGACATCGTCTTTCAAGCGCGTCGGTACCATGCGTGAGGCCGGGCTGATCGCCATCATTCTCGCGCTCAGCATCGCCATGACCTTCGCGTCACCGCATTTCCTGACGCTCGGCAACTTCCGCGCCATGCTGATGAGTTTCTCTGTCGATGGCATCGTCGTCGTCGGCATGACGATCCTGCTCATCGTCGGCGGCATCGATCTTGCCGTCGGCTCCGTCGTCTGCTTTGCCATGGTGCTGTCGGGTTCGCTCTTCCTCGCCGGGCTCGATCCCTGGTCGGCCTCGCTCATCGGTATTTTCGCGAGTGCGGCGATCGGCGGCGCCATGGGCTTCTTCGTGACCGTTGTCGGCCTCAACCATTTCATCACGTCGCTGGCGGCGATGGTGATCGTGCGCGGGCTCTGCCTCATCATCACCAAGGGCACGCCGCTGTCGCTCTTCACGCTGCCGGCGTCCTTCAAGCAGGTCGGGCAGGGCACCTTCTACGGTGTGCCCTATGTCATCCTGATCTTCGTCGCCGTGGTCGTGCTGTTCGATTTCCTGCTGCGCCGCGCGACTGCCTTCCGCAAGGTGTTCTACACCGGCAGCAACGAGAAGGCCGCGCTCTATTCGGGCATCAAGACCAATCAGGTGAAGTTCTGGGTCACGGTGCTGTGCTCGACGCTCGCTGGCGTTGCAGGCGTGATCTACATGTCCCGCTTCGGCGCCGCCACGCCCACATTCGGCGTCGGCATGGAACTGAACATCATCGCGGCTGCCGTCATCGGCGGGGCCTCGCTCAACGGCGGCTCGGGCACCATTCTCGGCGCCATCCTCGGCATCGCACTGCTGTCGCTCGTCACCTCGTCGTTGATCCTTCTGAACGTTTCGGTTTACTGGCAGGATATGATCAAGGGTTGCATTCTTCTCGCAGCCGTTTCGATCGATCATTTCCTGCACAAGCGGAAGGCCGTCTGACATGCCGATCGCCAGACTGAAACCATCGCTGAAACCCCGGGCAACGGCGCCGCGCGAAGAAATCGTCATCGCCCGTCAGATGCACCAGGCGCTCGTGCTGCATTTTCTTGAGGGCCTGACGCAGGCGCAGATCGCCGACCAGCTCGGTATCTCGCATGCCACCGTCAACCGGCTGATCAAACGCGGCCGCCAGCTCGGCCTCGTCGAGATCAAGATCAAGTCGCCGGTCGAGCCGCTGGTCGACCTGGAGGAACGGCTTCTGGCGCTCGGCGGCATCAGCCGCGCCGTGGTGGTGCCCACGGTTTCCGACAATCCGCAGACCGCGCTTCTCGCCGTCGGCGAGGCGGCCGCCCGGCTGCTGTTGGAGGAGATCGGCGATGGCGACACGATCTGCATCACCGGCGGCAAGGGTGTGAGCGCCGTGGTCGCCGGCCTTCAGGCGCCGCATCGCTTCGATGTCGAGGTCATTCCCGCCACGGGCTGCGTGCAGGGCAAGCACTATACCGACGTCAACCACGTCTCGACGCTGATGGCCGAGCGCCTGGGCGGCCGCTCCTGGCAGATCCATGCGCCGCTGTTTGCAGACGATGCCGCCCAGCGCGCCATGCTCATCAACATGCGTTCGGTGGCCGATGTCTTCCAACGGGCTCGCGAGGCGAAGGTCGCGGTGGTCGGCATCGGCTCGATCCTGAGTTCGGATTCGACCTACTATGACCTGCACCCCTCGCCGAGCGCGGACCGCAGCGCCATCGAGCATTCCGGTGCGAGCGCGGAACTGCTCGCCCATCTCCTGGATGGCGACGGACAGGTATGCGACTACTCGCTCAACCGTTCCCTCGTTTCGCTGACGCTCGCGGAATTCGCCTCGATCCCGACGAAGATCGGCGTGGCGAGCGGCCTCAACAAGGCAAGCTCCATTCTCAGCGTGCTGCGCGGCAATCACCTGGACACACTCGTCACCGACGAGGCGACCGGCGCGCGCATCCTCGAATTGGCCTCCGAAGAAGGACTTTCCGCATGAGCGGCGAACAGTTGATCCGTGATATCGGGCGCTCCGGCGTCAAGGCCTCGGCCGTCGGGCTCGGCACCTGGGCCATCGGCGGCTGGATGTGGGGCGGCACCGACGAGGCGCAATCGATCGCCGCCATCCAGGCGTCGCTCGATGCGGGCGTGAGCCTCATCGACACCGCGCCGGCCTATGGGCTCGGCCGTTCCGAAGAAATTGTCGGCAAGGCCATTGCCGGCCGGCGTGACAAGGCGGTCATTGCGACGAAGTGTGGCCTGGTCTGGCATACGCAGAAGGGCAGGCACTTCTTCGATCAGGACGGCAAGCCGGTCCACCGCTATCTCGGCCGGGACGCAATCATCCATGAGGTCGAGCAGAGCCTGCGCCGGCTCGGCACCGATTACATCGATCTCTACATCACCCACTGGCAGGACCCGACGACACCCATCGCGGAGACCGTCGCGGCACTGGAGGAACTGAAGAAGGCCGGCAAGATCCGCGCCATCGGCGCCAGCAACGTCAACCGCGCCGAACTGGAGCAATACATCGCGACCGGCGCGCTCGACGCGATCCAGGAGCGGTTCAGCATGATCGATCGCGAGATCGAGGCGGACCTGCTGCCGCTCACGGTTCCAAACGGCGTGGCGACGCTCAGCTATTCCTCGCTGGCGCTTGGCCTGCTCTCCGGCGCCATCGGCCCCGACCGCGTCTTTGCGGGCGACGACCAGCGCAAGGACAATCCGCGCTTTTCCGTCGCCAACCGGCAGAAAGCCAAGGATTTCGCGCAGGCGATCGGCGCCGTGGCCGAGCGGCATGATGCCAGCATCGCGCAGGTGGTGATTGCCTGGACGCTGGCGCAGCCCGGCGTGACCTTTGCGCTGTGCGGGGCGAGAAACGCCACCCAGGCGCTCGACAATGCACGGGCCGGCACGCTCCGGCTCTCGCAGGAAGACCTCGCGGTCATCAACCACGCCATTGCGGCGCACCTGGCCAACATGGACGGATAACGGACTGCCATCATGAACCGGAACGAGATTTTGGACGGGCTTCGCCAAAGCCCGAAGGTGGACGTGTGCGTCCTCGGCGGCGGCATCAACGGGCTCAGCGTCTTCCGTGAGCTGGCGTTGCAAGGCGTCAACGTGCTGCTCGTCGAGAAGGCGGACTATTGCTCCGGCGCGAGTGCGGCGCTCTCGCGCATGGTTCATGGCGGGCTGCGCTATCTCGAAAACGGCGAATTCAGCCTCGTCAAGGAATCGCTCATGGAGCGCGACAGGCTGTTGCGCAATGCGCCGCATTACGTCGCGCCGCTGCCGACGACCGTGCCGATCTTCGATACCTTCTCAGGGCTTGCCAACGGCCTCGTGCGTTTTCTGGGCCTGACGCGACGCCCCAGCCGGCGTGGCGCCATCGCCATCAAGACCGGTCTCGGCATCTACGACTTCCTGACGCGCAAGCGCGCGCTGATGCCGAAACACCAGTTTCGCAGCCGCAAGGCGACGCTTGCCAAGTGGCCGTCGCTCAATCCGTCGATCCGCAATTCGGCGACCTATTACGACGCCTGGGTCAGCCATCCCGAACGCATCGGCATCGAGCTTTTGCAGGATGCGTTGTCTGCCGGGCCGAACGCCAGAGCACTCAACTATGCGACAACAGAGCAGGCCGGCGAGGGGACCTACCTGCTGCGCGACGGCGTGACCGGCGACACACTGCCGATTGTGCCGCGGCTGATCATCAACGCCACCGGCGGCTGGATCGATATCGCCAACCGCACGCTGTTTGCCGATGCCGATACGCCGCCGCCGCTGATGGGTGGCACAAAGGGCTCGCATCTCATCGTCGACAATCCGGCGCTGCGCGACATGCTCGATGGCCACATGGTCTATTACGAGAATGAGGACGGGCGCATCTGCATCCTGTTTCCCTATCTCGGCAAGGTGCTGGTCGGCTCGACGGATATCCGTGTCGACGATCCCGGCACGGTGCGGTGCGAGGCGGATGAGCGGGACTATATCCTGCAATCGCTCGCCTTCGTGCTGCCCGGCGTCACCATACGGCCGGAGGAGATCGTCTTCCAGTTTGCCGGCGTGCGCCCCCTGCCTGCCAGCAAGGACAGCTTCACCGGCCGCATCCCGCGCGATCATTTCTGTACGGTGCTGGAGGGCAAGGATGGCGGCCCGCCGGTGCTGTGCATGATCGGCGGCAAGTGGACGACCTTCCGCTCCTTCGGGGAACTCGCCGCCGACATGGCGCTCGCCCGGCTGGGGCATGCGCGCCGCGTTGCCACGGGTGAGCGCGCCATTGGCGGCGGGCGCGGCTTCCCCGGGCATCGCGGCAGCTGGATCAGCCGTGTTTCGGCATCGACAGGCGTCCCCGTCTCGCGCGTCGAAACGCTTTTCGCGCGCTACGGCACGGAAGCCGAGGATGTCGCCCGCTTCATCGCGGCGGAAACCGACCGGCCGCTGCCGCACGAAGGATACAGCGTGCGGGAAGTCCTCTACCTCATCAGGGGCGAGGCCGTCGAACATCTCGACGACCTGCTTTTGCGCCGCACGACGCTCGCCATCTCCGGCGAAGTGTCGCTTGCAATGGTCGATGCGACGCTGGACGTGCTGGCCGGCGAAAAGGGCTGGAGCGCAGAGCGCACCGCGGCGGAGCGCGACCGATTTCTCACCCTCATGCGAGAGCGCCATGGCGTCGCGGAGGAAACCCTGTCCGCAAGGAACGAACAAAGGAGTAAACGATGAGAGACAACCGCAAGGTCAGGATGAACCGGCTGTTCGGCAATGGCCGTTGCCTGGACGTGGCGATCGATCACGGCGTGTGCAACGAACCATCCTTTCTGGACGGGCTGGAGAACATGCCAGTCGTCGTAAAGGCGCTCGTCGATGCGAAGCCTGACGCCATCCAGATGAATTACGGCCAGGCGGACCTGTTGCAGGCCTTGCCGGGCAAGGACAAGCCGGCGCTCGTCATGCGCGTCGACATGGGCAATCCGTATAACCGCATCCGCCACCGCGACATGTGGGCCGTGCTCCAGAACGAGGCGGAGCCGTTGATCGGCGCACTCGAGATGGACGCTGCCTGCGTGGTGGTCAACCTCTTCATGCTGCCGGACGAGCCCGATCTTTTCCGCCAATGCGTGCAGAACATTGCGCGCGTGCGTGCCGACTGCGAGAAATACGGCATGCCGCTGATGATCGAGCCTTTGGTCATGCAGCCCGTCACGGAGCGTGGCGGCTACATGGTGGATGGCGATGCAGACAAGATCGTCACGCTGACCCGCCTTGCCAGGGAAATGGGCGCGGATATCGTCAAGGCCGATCCCACGAGCAATGCCGAGGATTTCCACCGCGTCGTCGAGGCGGCGCGCTGCCCCGTGCTGGTGCGCGGCGGCGGCAAGGAAGACCTCTCGGCCGTCTTTGCGAAATCTGCCGCCTTGATGCGGCAGGGCGCAATGGGCATGGTCTACGGGCGCAACATCTACCAGCATGCCAATCCGAGCGCCGTCGTGCGCGGCCTGATGGCGATCATCCATGCGGATGCGAGCGGCGAGGAGGCCTATTCGCTCTATCAGCAGGGCTGATGTGAAGCATGCACCGGGGACGCCAGCGCGTTCCCGGCGCCGCGAAGGAAAGCGAACCTTGGGAGGGGTTCAGGATGCCGAAATATCTGTTGGGGCTCGACGCGGGCAATACCGTCATCAAGGCGGTGATCTTCGATCTCGATGGGCGCGAACTCGCCCATGCGGGGCAGGAGGGCAAGAGCCGCATGCCGCGGCCCGGCCATGTCGAGCGCGATCTCGGCGAATTCTGGGAGAATGCGAAGCGCGTGATCGCCACCTGCCTGGAGAAGGCGGGCATCGTTGCGAGCGACATCGCGGCCATCGGCTGTGCGGGCCACGGCAACGGGCTCTACGCGCTCGACCGCGACGGCGAGCCGCTCATCGGCATCCAGTCGATCGATACGCGCGCCACCGGCCTTGTCGAGGAATGGGCGTCACAAGGCGTCGGCGACCGGACCTACCCGATCGGGCGCCAGCGTCCCTGGCCTGCCCAGACACCGACCCTTCTTGCCTGGCTGAAGCGCTCGGAGCCCGCGCTTTTCCAGCGCATCGGCACGGTGTTCTTCGCCAAGGATTTCGTCGTCAACCGCCTCACGGGAAAGCGGATCAGCGAGATGTCGGACATGTCCGGTGCCGGCCTGCTCGACCTTGCTGCCCGCCGCTATGACAGGACGCTGATGGAGGCCTATGGCCTCGGCGACTGCATGGACCTCCTGCCGCCGCTGATCGAAAGCGCCGACATCGCCGGGACGGTCACGCAGGCTGTTGCGCTGGAAACGGGTCTTGTGGCGGGCACGCCCGTCGTCGGCGGGCTGTTCGACGTCGTCGCCTCCGCGCTCGGTTCCGGCGTGTCGCGCACCGGCAGCGCCTCGGTCATTGCCGGCACCTGGAGCATCAATCAGGTCGTGATCGACGGGCCGGATCTGGACGGTCCCGTCTTCATGTCGTCGACCTTCGACCGCACGCGCTACATGGCCATGGAGAACAGCGCGACTTCGGCGGCCAATCTGGAATGGCTGGTGCGGGAGTTCTTCGAGGGCGCGCATGACGAAAGCGTCTCGCCCTTCGATGCCTGCTGTGCGCTTGCCGCCGCAGTCACACCGGCCGCCGACGATCCGCTCTACCATCCCTATCTCTACGGCGCCCAGCAGGACGGCCATGCGCGGGCGGGCTTCTACGGCATGGCGGGCTGGCATACCAAGGGTCATCTGATCCGGGCGCTGCTGGAAGGCGTCGCCTTCGGCCACCGCCAGCACATCGAGACCATCCGCAAGGCCGGAGCGCGCTTCGAGGAGGCGGTGCTGTCAGGCGGCGGGTCGCGCAGCATGCTCTGGCCGCAAATCTTCGCGGATGTGCTCGGCGTACCGGTGTCCGTCGCGGTGTCGCGCGAGACCGGTGCGCTCGGGGCGGCTATTGCCGCCGGCACGGGTGTCGGTCTCTTTGCCGATTTTACCGAGGGCGCGAATGCGATGGTGCGCAGTGACCGGCACTACCGGCCGAATGCCGCGATGGCGGCACACTACAGCCGCCGCTATGCCCTCTATGCGGATATCGCGGCTGCGATGACGCCGCTCTGGCGGCGCCTTTCAATGACCGACAATACCGCGACCGGTGTCGCGGCGTGATGAGGGGATTTAAGCCACCTTGCGCAGCACGGTCGCGCTTGCCGTGGCGGGGATCGCCATCTGCTGCAGCACGTCGATCGCCATGGCGTGGGCGTTTTCCTGCGCCTTGTCGAGATTGCTGACGCGTCGCGGATCCATCGAATAGAGCGTGCCGCCGCAGCCGAAGATATCGCGGAAGGCCGCACGCTCGCCGATGACTGTTGGAAGCAGGTGCACGCGGCGTGCCGCCAGCAGGTCCTTCACCGCGTTCATCGCGCGCGTCGTCACCATGGCGTTGACGCGGGTCAGCACGACGGAATGGCGGATGCGGATGTTCGCCTTGTCTTCCAGATATTGCAGAAGCTCGATGACATTGGCGCCGCCCTGGGCATCCATGGCCGAGCCCTGAACGGGGATCAGCACGTAATCGGCATGGCCGACGGCCTTGGCAAGCAGGGAGCTGCGCGAGCCGGGCAGGTCGATCAGCACGAAATCGGCACGCGCTTTCTCTTCGGCGAGCTGGCGGTCGATGGAGTTCATCGTGACATAGGGAACGACGTTCAGCCGTTTGCCCAGCAGGCCCTCGGAGGTCTCGTACCAGCGGGTGATCCAGTGCTGCGGATCGGCGTCGAGCACGGAGACGCGGTAGCCCATGCGGGCAAGTTCGGTGGCGAGCAGCAGGACGGCGGTGGTCTTGCCGGCGCCGCCCTTGGTGTTGGCGAAGGTGATGACGGGCATGAGGTCCCCCGGAATGGTTCTCGAGCCGATCATTGCTCGCCTGGGGCACCTTGCATGGTGCGTCGTCATCCTCGCCAACTATGGTTAATCGTTGGTGTATTTTTCTCAATGCCGCCGGTCGGCAGCGAGAATTTCACGCGCGATCTGGTCGAGCGACACGATCTTGTCGACGCCTCCATGCGCGATCGCTTCCTTCGGCATGCCGAAGACGACGGAGGAGGCCTCGTCCTGTGCCACGGTATAGGCGCCGGCCTGGTGCATCTCGGCCATGCCGCGTGCGCCGTCATCCCCCATGCCCGTCATGATGACGCCCATGGCGTTGGCGCCGGCCGCGCGCGCGGCGGAGCGGAACAGCACGTCGACGGACGGGCGGTGGCGGGAAACAAGCGGCCCCTCGCGCACGGCCACATGGTAGCGCGCGCCCTGACGCTCCAGCATCATGTGCCGGTCGCCCGGGGCGATCAGCACATGGCCGCGCAGCACGGGATCGCCGTGAACCGCTTCCTTGACCTCGACCTCGCACAGCGAGTTGAGGCGCTTGGCAAAGGCGGCGGTGAATTTTTCCGGCATGTGCTGGACGATGACCATACCCGGCGAATTGGCCGGAAGCTGTTCCAGCATGACGCGCAGCGCCTCCGTGCCGCCGGTTGAGGCGCCGATGCATGCCACCATCTCGGTGGTCTTTGCCATGGCGCGGCCGGAGGGCGGCGGCAGAACGGCATCGGCGGTCAGTTTCGTGGTCACGTTGGCGCTGGCGCTCGCGGCCGCCATCGCGCGGCGAACGGCCCCGAGACGGGCGACGGCCGCACCTTTCACCGCCTGGCGGATGCGCGCGCCGGATTCCGCGAGGTGGTCGGCAGCGCCGATCTTCGGTTTGAGGATGATATCGACGGCGCCGGCTTCCAGCGCCTGCATCAGCGTCTCGGAGCCTTCTTCCGTCAGCGAGGAGCACATCACCACCGGGATGGGCCGCTGCGACATGATCTTGCGCAGGAAGGTAATGCCGTCCATGCGCGGCATTTCCACGTCGAGCGTGATGACGTCGGGCATTTCCTCCTGGATCTTCTTGGCCGCCATGAACGGATCGGAGGCGGCCCCCATGACCTCGATTTCCGGATCCTGCTCCAGCACATGGGTCAGCGCCTGGCGCACGCTGGCGGAGTCGTCGATGATGAGAACGCGGATCTTCTTGGTCGGAATGGGCATCAGATCTTCTTGAAAACCGTGTTGGCGACCTGGCGCACCGGCAGGGAAATGCCGGTGACCGTTTCGGAATGCCCGACATAGAGGAAGCCGCCGGGCAGCAGGCAGTCGCACAGGCGCGTCAGCACCTTGGCCTGGGTCGGCTTGTCGAAGTAGATCAGCACGTTACGGCAGAAGATCATGTGCATGGGTTCGCCCACCTTGTAGGCGTTGTCCATGAGGTTCATGCGCGCGAAGCCGACCGTCGCGCGCAGGCGCGGATGGACACGGACCTCGCCACGCGCGGCGTCCTTCGAAACCATCACGTATTTGCGACGCATTTCGGGGGACACGGGCTGGATCATGTCGCGCGGATAGACGCCGCGCCGCGCGGCCTGCAACACGTCGGTCGACAGGTCGGTGGCGAGGATGCGATAATCCATGCCGGACGTCTTCTCGATAAAGTCCTGCATGACCATGGCCATCGTGTAAGGCTCGGCGCCGATGGAGCAGGCCGCGCTCCACAGCCGGAAGCGCTTGTGGCCGGCTGCCGCCATTTCCGGCAGGCCCGTCCGTTCCATGAATTCGAAATGCTTGGGCTCGCGAAAGAAGTCCGTCTTGTTCGTCGTGACGGCGTCGATCAGGAAGATGGCTTCCTTCTCGATGCCGCCATGCTTGAAGAGGTAGTCGCAATAGCTGTTGAAGTCCGGGATGCCGGTGGCTCTCAGGCGCCGCCGAAGACGGCCCTCCAGCATCGTCAGTTTGGTGATCGGCATCTTGATGCCGCTGTAGTCGTAGATGAAGCGGGACAGGGCGTCGAAGTTCCGGCTGTTCAAGCCGTCCGGGCCCGTCTGCGCCTGCGTTTGTAATGCTGCTGCTGCCGCCACGCGGTCCTCCTGAAACTTATGCCGTGGCCGCAAGGCGGTTTGCCGTGCCCATCATCGCCACTTCGGAACTGGAGAAGAGGCGTGCGAGATCGACGATGACGACGAAGGCGCCGTTCCGGCGCACGACGCCGGAAATGTAATCGGAAGGCCAGCGCACGCCGATATCGGGCGCGCCCTCGATCTCGTCGTTACGGAACGGCACCACTTCGTAGACCCGGTCCGCGACGAGGCCGAGCGTCAGGATCTTCCCGTCGATCGGCACGTCGAGCACGAGCGCCCGCGTGTTGTGCGTCTTCTGCGTCTTCGTCATGCCAAGACGAAGACGCAGGTCGATGACCGGCACGCCCTGGCCGCGCACGTCCCTCAGCCCGAGCAGGTAGTCGGGGCCGTGCGGTATCCGGAAGGCATCCTCATGATCGAGGATTTCCCGGACGACCGAAACGGGCACCGCGAAGACCTCGTTGTCGAGAGAGAAGGTGACGTATTGGGATTCGGAGGACGGACCGGTCATGATCAAGCGCTTTCTCTGAAGTCGGCGTCGTCGGCGTCGGGGCCACCCATCGACATGTCGAGGGCAAAGCCGCGGGCACGAGCCTGCTGGGCATTGACGCTGTTGTCTGCCTTGCGGAACGCCGTGGCGGCCGGCTTGGCGGGCTGGCGAGCGGCGACGGGAGCGGGGCGGCGCTGCATGGAGACCTGGGCGCCCGATGACATCTCGACCCGGAAGAAGGCGATCGATGTCTGCAGTTCCTCGGCCTGGGCGGCGAGTTCTTCCGACGTGCCCGACATCTCCTCGGATGCGCCGGCATTCTGCTGCGTCACCTTGTCGAGCTGCTGGATCGCTTCGTTGATCTGCGAGGCGCCGATATCCTGTTCGCGGCAGGCGGCCGAGATTTCGGAGATCAGTTCGGCCGTCTTGCGGATATCCGGCACCAGGCGGGTCAGCATCTCGCCGGCTTCGGTCGCGACGGAAACCGTCTGGCCGGAGAGCGTGCTGATTTCGGCGGCGGCAGCCTGGCTGCGTTCGGCAAGCTTGCGCACTTCCGAGGCGACGACAGCAAAGCCCTTGCCATGTTCGCCGGCACGGGCGGCTTCCACCGCGGCGTTGAGGGCGAGCAGGTCCGTCTGGCGGGCGATTTCCTGCACGATGGAGATCTTTTCCGCGATGGTGCGCATGGCGCCGACGGCACGGCCTACGGCCTCGCCGGAGGCTTCGGCATCCTTGGCGGACTGACGCGCAATCTTTTCGGTCTGTGCGGCGTTGTCGGCATTCTGCTTGATGTTGGCGGCCATCTCTTCCATCGAGGCGGATGCCTCTTCGGCGGACGATGCCTGTTCGGTCGCACCCTGCGAGAGGGTCTCGGAGCTTGCCGAGAGTTCCTGGCTGCCGGACGAGACGTTGCTTGCGGCCGAAAGCGCATCGGCGACGACGCCGCGCAGGCGTTCCACCATGCTCTCCAGCGAAAGGCCGAGCGTATCCTTGTCGGAAAGCGGCTTCGGCGTGACCGTCAGGTCGCCATTGGCGATCTGGTCGGCGATGGTGGCGGTGTTGCGCAGGTTGCCGGTCATCACATTGATGGTGTCGACAAGGTCCTTGATTTCATCGTTCGTCCTGACATCGATATTCTGGTCGAGGTCGCCGATCGCGACAGCTTCCGCAGCTGCCTTGATCTTGCGCAGGCCGACATTGATGCCGATGGCGATCCAGATGGCAGCGCCAACCGCGAGAAGCAGAGCGACGCCGGAAATGGCCATGATCAGGTTGCGCGTCGTGGCATATTGCGCATCGGTTGCACGATCCGCCGCCGTCATCATCTCCTTGTTGGCTTCGATGCGAGTCTTGATGGTCTCTTCCATCTCGTCCATGACGCGACGGCTGTCCGTCGCGACGAGACGAATGGCTTCAGACGCATTGCCTGCCGCTATCAGGGAACGGACCTGATCATCGAGGCGGACAACCTGCTTCTGCTTTTCGCCGATATCCTTCCACTGCTGCAGCGCAGCCGGATCCGAGGCCAGGCCGATGAGCGTGTTGAGTGTGTCGTCGAAGCCCTGGCGGTTGCGATCTCCGGCCTCGATGTAGGACGCGGCATCACGCGGGTTTGTCGATGTCGCGAGGTTCATCTGCGAGCGTACGAGACGCAATTGATAGTTCGCAAGATTCTGCGCGGCTTCAAGCCGGGCCGCGGGGCCTGCGATCATGTCGCTGATCGCGGTGTTGAGCGCAGAAAGGCTGATTATGGCGTAAACCGACGTGCCGGCGAGCATGACAATGATGATGCCGAACGCGATCGCGAGTTTGAGTTTGATGGTGAAACGCATCTCAAGAGGTCTCCTTGATCACAGATGCCGTATTGTGGCGAGACACCGATGCGGTGTCCGTTATGCGTGAAGACCGATACACTCACCCTTCCGCGGGCCGCCGAAGCGACCCTTGAGCCGGCGCGTACACACGCCGGATTTCTTCCGCCGCGCCTCCGTGGTGGGTGCGCGGCGGTCATGTTCAATCACGCGCTTTCGCGGAAATCGTCATCGTCCGCGTCGGGGCCACCCATCGACATGTCGAGGGCAAAACCGCGGGCGCGGGCCTGCTGGGCGTTGATGCTGTGGTCCGCCTTGCGGATCGGCTTGGCCGCCGGCTGGCGGGCGGCGACAGGCGCTGGACGACGCTGGGCGGCGGCCTGGGCGCTGGACGAAAGATCGACCCGGAAGAAGGCGATGGATGCCTGCAGCTCCTCTGCCTGTGCGGCGAGTTCTTCCGACGTGCCCGACATCTCCTCGGATGCACCGGCATTCTGCTGCGTCACCTTGTCGAGCTGCTGGATCGCCTCATTGATCTGCGAGGCGCCGATATCCTGTTCGCGGCAGGCGGCCGAGATTTCGGAGATCAGTTCCGCCGTCTTGCGGATGTCCGGCACCAGACGGGTCAGCATGTCGCCGGCTTCCGTTGCCACGGATACGGTCTCACCGGAAAGCGTGCTGATTTCGGCGGCGGCAGCCTGGCTGCGTTCGGCGAGCTTGCGCACTTCCGAAGCAACCACGGCGAAACCCCTGCCATGTTCGCCGGCACGGGCGGCTTCCACCGCGGCGTTGAGGGCGAGCAGATCGGTCTGGCGGGCGATTTCCTGCACGATGGAGATCTTTTCCGCGATGGTGCGCATGGCGCCGACGGCCCGACCCACGGCCTCGCCGGAGGCTTCGGCATCCTTGGCCGACTGACGCGCGATCTTCTCGGTCTGTGCGGCGTTGTCGGCGTTCTGCTTGATGTTGGCGGCCATCTCTTCCATCGAGGCGGACGCCTCTTCGGCGGACGATGCCTGCTCGGTTGCGCCCTGAGACAATGTCTCCGAACTCGACGACAGTTCCTGGCTGCCCGACGACACGTTGTTGGCGGCGGAAAGCGCATCGGCGACGACGCCGCGCAGGCGCTCCACCATGCTTTCCAGCGAAAGGCCGAGCGTATCCTTGTCGGAAAGCGGTTTCGGCGTGACCGTCAGGTCGCCATTGGCGATCTGGTCGGCGATGGTGGCGGTGTTGCGCAGGTTGATGACCATGCCCAGCATGGCGTGACCCAGCGTATCCTTGTCGGAAAGCGGCTTCGGCGTGACCGAGAGGTCGCCCTTGCCGATCTGGTCGGCAATATTGGCCGTTTCGCGCAGGTTGCCGGTCATGACATTGATGGTCGAGACAAGGTCCCTGATCTCGTCATTCGTCTTGACGGAGATCGTCTGGTCGAGGTCGCCGATTGCGACGGATTCAGCGGCTTCACGGATCTTGCGCAGGCCGGAATTGATCCCAAGGGCGATCCAGAACGCCGCACCTATGGCAAGAACGAAGGCGATCGCGGTGAGGGCTGCGAGAGTGTAAAACGCGCTTGCATAGCGGGCATCGGCGGCGGCGTCGGAATCCTTGATCGCCACCTCGGTCAGTGCGGCCAGGTCCTCGGTCATCTTGTCGAGCTTCTCACTGGCGACGGTTCCCTCCGTCTGGTTGAGCTCGATCGCCATGTCACGCTGTCCCGACGCGACGAGCGCGACCATTCGTTCGTTGATCGCGAGGTAGTCGTCCCAGAAGTCGTTTATTTCCTGCCACTTCGCCTTGAATTCATCCGTGGCGGTTTCCTGGCCATGCTTCAGCGCCGTCTCGAAAGCCTCGCGCTCCGCGGCCATTGTCGATTTCGCCTTGTTGGCGCGCTCGAGCGTCGAGGCCAGCAGGAGGTCCGCTTCGGCGAGGCCAAGGCCGTCGAAGGCGCCGGCGAGCTCGTTGGCATAATCATCCTGCTGGATTGGACCTTCAAGAAGGCTGTCACGGAGCGCGTTCATCTCGCTCATGCTCCGGACGCCGATACCAGCAGAAACACAAAGCAGAATGATCAGAAAGCCGAAGACGAGGGCGAGCTTGAATTTGATGGTCAGGCGCATCTAGTAGGTCTCCTTGATCACAGATGCCCTGTTCCGGCGGCACACCGAAACGTGGCGTTCTTTATGCGTGAAGACCGATACATTCACCCTTCCGCGGACCTTCGAAGCGGCCCTTGAGCCGGCGCGTACACACGCCGGTGTTCCGCCGCGCAGGTTCTGCGCGGCGGATTGTTCAATCACGCGCTCTGGCGGAAATCGTCATCGTCGGCGTCGGGGCCGCCCATCGACATGTCGAGGGCAAAGCCGCCGCTGCGGGGCGTCTTGGCCGTGGCCGGCGCCGCACGATAGGCCGGGGTCGCGGCCGGGCGCTTGGCGACCGGCGCCGCCATGCGGGCTGCCGTTGCCCGCAGCTTGTCGGCATGGTTCTGCTCGCTGCGCGCGGCGTTGTCGACCCGGAAGAAGGCGATGGAGGCCTGGAGTTCCTCCGCCTGGGCGGCGAGTTCTTCCGACGTGCCCGACATCTCCTCGGATGCGCCGGCATTCTGCTGTGTCACCTTGTCGAGCTGCTGGATCGCTTCGTTGATCTGCGAGGCGCCGATATCCTGTTCGCGGCAGGCGGCCGAGATTTCGGAAACCAGTTCGGCGGTCTTGCGGATGTCAGGCACCAGGCGGTTCAGCATCTCGCCGGCTTCGGTCGCGACGGAAACCGTCTGGCCGGAAAGCGTGCTGATTTCGGCGGCCGCAGCCTGGCTGCGTTCGGCGAGCTTACGCACTTCCGAGGCGACGACCGCAAAGCCCTTGCCATGTTCGCCGGCGCGAGCGGCTTCCACCGCGGCGTTGAGGGCGAGCAGGTCGGTCTGGCGGGCGATTTCCTGCACGATGGAGATCTTTTCGGCGATGGTGCGCATGGCGCCGACGGCGCGGCCCACGGCCTCGCCGGAGATTTCGGCGTCCTTGGCCGACTGACGCGCGATCTTCTCGGTCTGCGCGGCGTTGTCGGCGTTCTGCTTGATGTTGGCGGCCATCTCCTCCATCGAGGCGGATGCCTCTTCGGCAGAGGACGCCTGTTCGGTCGCACCCTGCGACAGCGTTTCCGAGCTCGACGACAGTTCCTGGCTGCCCGACGACACGTTTTCGGACGCGGAGAGGGCATCGGCCACGACGCCGCGCAGGCGCTCGATCATCGTGTTGACATAGCCGAGCAGGTCGCCGATCTCGTCCTTGGTGGTGATATCGGCAAAGCGGGTGAGATCGCCCTCGGACACGGAGCGAACCGCCTCGTTGGCCTTGCGCAGGCCGCGTGCGATGGAAACCACGATCCATGACGCGGCGGCGGCGGCGATCAGTGTCGAGATGGCGAGAAGAGCGATCAGCAGCGACCGGCTGTTTTCGTAAGTCTCGACCGCGGCCTGGAGATCTTCCTTCTGGCGTTCGCCGTTGAAGGCGACGAGCTCGTTCAGCGAGGCGACGGCCTCTTCGCGCGCGGCGCGCATCTCGTGGTTGGCAAGCCGGCCGGCTTCGAAGTTGTTGCGCTCGAGTGCCAGCGCGTTGCCGCGGTCCGCGGCGTCCTTGACGGCCGCGAAGCTCTTCTGCACCTCGACGGCCAGCTGGCGGGCGTTGCCCTGCAAGCCTGCGACGAGCATCGAGATGTTCGTTTCGATATCGGAACCGGCCTTGGCATAGTCTGCCGCCCAGTTCGTCTGGCGCTCCGGATCGCCGCTGGCGAGAAGGATATTGCGGTGCTGGCGGAAGAAATCGCTGATGCCGGCGCGCAACTCCGAGACGCGGCTGAAGTTTTCGATCGCACCCGGCTCACCGCGATTGGCAGCCTCCTGCAGCGTCTTCGACAAGCGGATGATGTTTTCTTCTGCAGCGGATATGGCCGCACTGCCATCCGTCGTGGAAATCCGCAGGGCCTCGGCATCGGTGTTCTTGCGCGTCAGCGCCTGCATCTTCAGGTTCTGCGCCCAATAGAGCTCCCACTTCTTGGCGAAACCGTCGAGGATGGCGCGGCCCGCGTCCGTCGTCAGCTTCGAGCGGACGTCTGCCAGCGTTGCAGCGATCTCACCGTTTCTTGCCTCAAGGGTCCGGGCAATTGCCGCCATCTCCTCGTGGTCCTCGCTGAGGATCATCTGGCGGGTCTGGGACGCGACGTCGGTGGTCAGGGTCTCTGTCCGGCTCAGGCCGAGCGTGGCGGCCGCGCGGCCGTTGACGACCCGTTCCATCCGGTTGTTCAGCTCGCCGAGATCCTGCACCGCGACGTACATGCTGACGCCGGAAAGCAGGATGACGGTCGTGAAGGTCGCTATAAGCTTTGTCTTGATCGCAATACGCATCGTTTAAATCCTTTAGTTGGTCCCGGCTGCAACGCCGACACGGTCTCTCTGCGGGGCAAAAATCGCCTGCAGGTTCGGGACGATGATGAATTCTCCGTCACGTTTGACGAGGCAGCTGATGTAGTCCGCCCGCCAGCGCATGCCGACGCTCGGCGGCGGTTCGCTCGCGACCTTGGGCAGCGTGGTGACTTCGTTGACCTTGTCCGTGCGGATGCCGATCAACGTCGTCTCGTCGTCGAGCAACAGCTCGATGACGATGATGCGGCTGTCGATCGTCGCCTCGACTGCCTCCATCCCGAAGGCAAGGCGGATATCCGACAGGGGGATGACCTTGCCTCGGAAGTTGATGACGCTGGAGACGAAGGGCTTGCTGCCGGGAACGTGGGTCTCCGGCAGGAGATCGAGGATTTCCTGCACGACGGTCGCTTCGATGGCGAAGGTCTCACCGTTGAGATTGAACGTCAGGACCGAAAGGTCCTCGTCCGCGCCCCAGATTGCATCATGGTCGAGTTTTCGTGCTGCTTCGCTCATCCTGCCGCCCGCAATTGCGCCTCCTGCTGCTGTCCGACCGCGACCAGGTGGGTGACGTCGAGGATCAGCGCCACGCTGCCATCGCCGAGGATGGTCGCGCCGGAGAAGGTGACGACGTCATGGTGCAGTTTCGACATGGATTTGATGACTGTCTGGTGGTCGCCGATGATCTGATCGACGACGAGGCCGACGCGCTCCGAACCCGTCGAGATGACGACGACCTTCTGGTGCGGATCGGGTTGCGTTCCCGTGCGGAAGAGCTCGCGCAGGCGCAGGAAGGGCACGAGGCTGTCGCGCAGCGAGATGAAGCTGCGGCCGCGCGAGCGGACATCGTCCTCCAGCGAGATTTCCAGGCATTCCTCGACCGCCGAGAGCGGGATGACGTAGCAGCCGTTGCCGACGCGCACGAGCAGGCCCTCGATGATGGCGAGCGTCAGCGGGATGCGCAGCGACACTTCGGAACCTTCGCCGGGCCGGCTTGCAATGTCGATCGTGCCGCGCAGCGCTTCCACCGTCTTCTTCACGACATCCATCCCGACGCCGCGGCCGGACAGGTTCGTGACCTGCTGGGCGGTCGAGAAGCCGGGCTGGAAGATCAGTTGGAGAAGATCCTGGTCGGCAAGCGTTGCGCCCGGCTGGATGAGCCCGGAGGCCTCCGCCTTGGCCCGGACGCGATCGCGGTTGATACCGCGGCCGTCGTCCTTGATCGTGATGATGACCTCGCCACCCGTCTGGTGTGCCGAGAGCGCGACGCGGCCCTTGGCGGGCTTGCCGGCTGCCACGCGCTCATCGGGCTGTTCGAGGCCATGGTCGATCGAGTTGCGTACGAGATGCACGAGCGGATCGGCCAGCCGGTCGATGACCGTCTTGTCGACTTCGGTGCTTTCGCCTTCGGTGATGAGCTCGATCTCCTTGCCCGTCTCGCGCGACAGGTCGTGCACCAGGCGGCGGAAGCGGCTGAAGAGGCTGGCGACCGGCATCATGCGCAGCACCATCATCGTGTCACGCAGTTCGCCGGACAGCCGTTCGATTTCCTCCGAAACCGAGCGCAGGCCAAGATCGGCGGCGGTGCCCGCGAGCTGGGTCAGGCGCGACTGCGCGATGACCAGCTCGCCGACGCGGTCCATCATCTCATCAAGGCGTTCGGCCGGGACGCGGACATTCTCGGCGGTCTTGTTCTGCTTGGGATCATTGGCCGCCTGCGGGGGCTCGCGCTCGGTGAAGACGGGCGTCAACGGTGCGGCCGGCTCGACTTTGGCGGCCGCTGCAGCGACAGGGCGCTCGGCGGCGATTTCCGTGATATCAAGCTCCATCTCGTCCATGACGAAGATGAACACGTCCTCGATCTCGCTGCGTGGACGTTCCGTCTTGAGCGTCACAAGCCAGTGGAGATGGATGTCGCGCGGATCGAGCGCATCGAGCGAGGGCACTTTGGCAGTGTCGGCGACAATGGTGCATTCGCCCAGATCACGCATCTCGTCGAGCAGGCCGAGCGGGTTGGTGCCGTTGGCCATGGCGTTGGTCGGCAGGCTGAAGCGGATGCGCCATTCGCGCATGCCACCGGCATCGTCGCCGGCAGCCGCAACCGCCTCGACGTGTTGCGGGGCCGAAGCGGGCATGCCCGCACCGTTGACGGCGCGGTGGAGGCCTTCGAGCAAGGCTGCGCTGACGGCGTCGTGATCGCCGTTCGGTGTTTCGAGCAGGGCGCGCATATGGTCCTGCGCGGAGAGAACCGCCGAGACGAGTTCCTGTGTTGCCGGGACATCGCCTTTGCGCACCCGGTCGAAAGCGGTCTCGCAATGGTGCGTGAAGGCGGCGAGCTGGTCGAAGCCGAACATCGCGCCGGAGCCCTTCAGCGTGTGCAAACCGCGAAAGACCGCGTCGATCTGATCGCGGTCGTCAAGGCGGCGGGTGAGGTCGAGAAGGCCGGACTCGATCTGCTCCAGCAGTTCGGCAGCTTCTGTCCGGAAGACTGAGATCGGGTCCGGGTTGCTCATCTGCCGAGGACCTTTCGGGCGATCTTGACGAGGCTTTCGGGGTCGAAGGGTTTGGTGAGCCATCCGGTGGCGCCGGCCGCCTTGGCCTGTGCCTTCAGCTCGCCGTCGGACTCCGTCGTGAGAAAGACGACCGGAACGCCGGTATGCGCGGGCAGCTTGCGCAGCTCGCGGATCATCGTGAGGCCGTCCATGTTGGGCATGTTCAGGTCGGTGACGACGAGGTCGTATTCCCCGCCCTTCAGCTTGTTCAGACCGTCAAGGCCGTCGACGGCCTCTGTGACGGTGTAGCCCGCATTGCCGAGCGCAATGCGTGTCGTCAGCCGGATGCTGGCTGAGTCGTCGACGGTCAAAATCTTTGCGGTCATAAAGTCTGCTCCTGATGTAACCAGAATTGGGCGGCGTCGGGTGTCAGCTCATCGAGAAAGCCGCCGCGCCGGAGAGCCTCGCGCAACTCGCCTGCCGCCGGTCGCGCAAGTAGAACACGTCCCGTCTTCTCTGCGGCGTGGCTGCGTGCTGCAACGACAAGCTGCACGAAGCTGAGATCGACCTGCGCATCATCGGCGATATCAAGTACAATATCGGCATTATTGTCGATGGCGCCCAGAATTTTCTCGTGAGCTTCAAGTATATTTTTGATCGTTAGCGTTTTTGGTAAGGTTAACGACGTGTGATCGGGCGCAGGCGACGACATGGAGGCCTCGATATAAGGTTTTTGCGTAGATTATTTTCCTGTGCAAATTCCCAGCTCATGCTTAACGAATTGTGAATCGGGAGAGACGAAATCCACCAATTGGGGGAAATGCAAAAAGAACATCATTATTCAATGGATCTAGAATATACGATTAAACAGTTGAATAATATGATAAATCAAGTCAATTAGAGATAGTTAATACTATTTATGAACCACTAATTCTAGGGATGCGTGCAAGCAGCGCATAATGCGTGCCGGGGGCCCAAAAGAGCGTTTTCGCCTCTATGAGGGAATCCGAATTTACTGGCCGTTACATTGTTTGCCTTAGCGTCGGCTCTGGGATTCTTGAAGATGGGGTATGGCGTGTCAGGAACAGCGGGCGCATTGCGGCTTGAGCAGCAGACGAATGAAGCCGAACTCGTGTCGCGGCTCGAAGGCGCGCGTTCTCGTATCGAGCAACGCTTTCTCGATGGCGGCGTCGTGCTGCTCGGCGTGCTCGACGTGCTCAACCGGCTCGTTGCGTCGCTGGAAAACCTCTCCGGTTCGCTGGGGGGCGATGAGACGGAAGCCACCACGGCGCGCCTCCTGGCGACGATCGACCAGCTGACGGCCTTGCCGGGCATCGAGGAGACGCGCCAGCAGCGGCTCGCCGGTGTGGCGCTCACCGAAAAATCCCTCGGCGCCCACATCGCCGCCATGCAGGAGACGTTGCGCTACCTGCGCACCTTCGCCACCACAGCCAAGATCACCGGCGCCGCGATCCCCGATTTCGCCGGCTTTGCGGAAGAAATCCTCGAACGCATTCAGTTCGGCACGCGAGAGGTCAACGCCCTCGGCAGCAAGATCAGCACGCTCGGCACCGTCATTTCCAGCGCCTCGGCCGGTGGCGGGGATGCGCTGGAGCGCTTCCGCAGCAGCGTGCCCGATATCGCCGGCAACCTTTCACGCAACGCCGCGGACCTCGGCACGCAGCGCCGGCATCTTTCGCAGCTGGCCGGCAAGGTCGGCGCGTTGGCTCGCGGCGTGCAGGGCAAAGTGGCAACGACGCTCTCGGCCATGCAGATCGGCGACATCACGCGCCAACGCATCGAACACTGCCAGTCGGCCCTGACGATGCTCGAAGCGGAGCTGACGGCGGGCGGCTTCGACATGGAAGCATCGGCGCGCCTGACGCAGTTCATCCGCCATCTCGTCCACGCCCAGTTGGCGGAAATCGCGCGTGATTTCGAGCGCGAATGCCGCACCGTCGTCCAGACGATCCGCAGTTTCGGCGCCGATGTCGATAATCTCATGACGCTCTATCGGGAGATGGATGCCGGCGACGGCGCGTCCGCCGACCGCGCAATGCGCACGCTGGAGGCGGATATCGCCGCTGCGCGTGCGGTGGTGCGCGACATCGAGCAAGTGGCCGACAAGGCCAACACCCTTGGCGAAAGCACGGTCGCCACGGTGCGCGAACTTCTCAACGGCGTGAAGACCATCCAGCTGGTGCGCACCGATATCCAGTATATGGCACTCAACACCAACCTGCGCTGCAGCAAGCTCGGCGAGGAAGGCCGCGCGATCAATGTCGTCACGGCGGAGCTGCGCAGTTTCTCCAGCCAGCTCGACGAGACGGCGGAGCGCATCCTCACGGCGCTGCAATCGCTTGAAGAGGATGCCGGCAAGCTTGGCGCCGTCGGCGCTGCGGCCGGTGACCCGCTCGATGCGCGGCTTGAAGACGTTCTCGGCCATCTGCGCCAGACCGGTGACCGCATGGAAGAGGATATGACGGCCCTGCGCGCCTGCGCGGTCGATGTCACCGCAACGGCCGGACGCATGGTGGAGGGCCTCGATTTCAATGCCGAACTCGGCGATGTCCTTGCGGATTGCACGGCGCGGGCGGGCGATCTCAGCGGGCCCGAGCTGCCGGATACGACCGGCCTCGAAGCCGTGCTTGCCGATCTCGGCGCGCGGATCGCCAGGACCTATACGATGGTGTCCGAGCGGGATGTGCACGCCCGCATCTTCGGCGTGGCCGCCGAGCCGACGGCCGCACCCGCTGCCGCCGGCAGCGATGAGGACCTCTTCGAGGACGCCCTGTTCTAGAGCATTTCCGGTGAACTCCGGTTCACCGGAAATACTCTAGATTCCTGTTTTTACCGCATTATCCGACGCCGAAGCGACTTCGCTTCGGCTAGAAATGCTCTAAGCAGTGCCACGAGACGCCCGCTCGCTCCGGCGCTCGGATCGTGCGGCGATGACGATCGCTCAGCCGTCCGTTTTCTGCGTGAAGTCGCGGCGCACGATGCCGTGGCGCTGGAGCTTGTCGTAGAAAGTCTTGCGTGGAATGCCGAGTGCGGCGATCGTCTCCTGCACGTCGCCGCCTTGGGCGGACAGCGTATCGCGAATGATTTGCGCCTCCACCCTCTCCAGCCGTTCGGGAAGTGTGCCACCGTCACCACCGGCAGGCGCGGTCGCCGTCTGCGGCGCGGCGGGTGGCATCATGCCCAGCACGGCGCGTTCTGCGAAATGGGAAAGTTCGCGCACGTTGCCGGGCCAATCGTGCTCGGCCAGATGTTTGAGGATGGCGGCGGACAGCGGCGGGGCTTCACGCTGGAAGCGCCGCGCCGCGCGCTCTGCAAAATAGCTGAACAGCAGCGGAATATCCTCGCGCCGCTCGCGCAGCGGCGGGATCGTCAGCGACACCACATTGAGGCGATAATAGAGATCCTCGCGGAAAGTCTTGCGCTGTTCGGGGTCGGCGAGATCGACCTTGGCGGCCGCAA
This sequence comes from Shinella sp. AETb1-6, assembly GCF_009826875.1. Lineage (NCBI taxonomy): Bacteria > Pseudomonadati > Pseudomonadota > Alphaproteobacteria > Hyphomicrobiales > Rhizobiaceae > Shinella > Shinella sp. AETb1-6. Next base: position 280,607 of record NZ_WUMM01000005.1, read on the forward strand.
CGATGCGGATATCGACGGGACGCACCTCGTTGGTGCCGAGCGGGGTTACTTCGCGCATCTCCAGAACGCGCAGCATCTGGATCTGCGTCGAAAGCGGCATGCTTTCCAGTTCGTCGAGAAAGAGCGTGCCGCCGCTGGAATGTTCGATGCGGCCGACGCGCTTCTTCTGCGCGCCGGTGAAGGCGCCGGGCTCGTGGCCGAACAGTTCGCTCTCGATGACCTGTTCGGGCAGGGCGCCACAGTTGAGCGCGACGAAATTGCCCTTCGAGCGCCGGCTCCAGCCATGCAGCAGGCGCGCCACCACCTCCTTGCCGCTGCCCGTCTCGCCCGTCACGAGCACGTCGACATCGGTATCGGCGATCTGGCGCAGCGTCTGGCGCAGACGGTCCATCGCCATGGTCTGGCCGATCAGCGGAAAATCATCCTCTGCCTGCCGGGCGGCGTGCTTCAAGCGGCGGTTCTCCATGACCAGGTTGCGCTTTTCGGCGGCGCGATGCACGCACTGGATCAGGCGTTCGGCCGGGAAAGGCTTGGCGATGAAATCGTAGACGCCGTCCTGGATGGCCTTCACCGCCGTCGGGATGTCGCCGTGGCCGGTGACGAGGACCACCGGTATTTCGGCATCGATTGCGCGGATCCGCTCGAAAAGTTGCAGCCCGTCCATGCCCGGCATGCGGATATCGGAGACGACGACGCCGGCAAAGCCGCTGTCTACGGAGCCGAGGGCATCGGTCGCGCGGCCAAGCGGCGTCACGTCGAAGCCGGCCAGTTCCAGCGTCTGCGCGGTCGCGTGCAGCAGCTGCCCGTCGTCGTCGATGAGGAGAACGGGTGTGCTCATGGCGCGGCCTTTCTGAGGTGCACGCGGAATGTGGCACCACGCGTGTCCGTCTCGACCTCCAGCCGGCCGCCGTAATCGGAAACGATGTCCTTGACGATGACGAGACCAAGCCCCAGGCCCGCCTCCTTCGACGTGTTGAAGGGCTCGAACAGGGAGGCGAGGATCGTGTCTGAAAGGCCGGGACCATTGTCTGCAACCGTCAGGGCGATCTCCGTCCCGTTTTCCTCGACGGTAACATCCACCCGGCCGTCCGCCTTTTCCGCAACGGCTTCCAGTGCGTTCTGAAAGAGGTTGATAAACACCTGTTCCAACCGAAGCCGGTTGCCCATGACCTCAAGGCCGGCCGGGAAGGGGGCGATGATCAGACGATCGAGACGGCCGGTGAAGCGGCTGCGCAGCAGCAGGACAGCGCCGTCCAGGGCGGCGCGCAGGTTGACCGGCTCCTCGCCCGAGCGGCCCTTGCGCGCCAACGCCTTCAGGTCTTCCGTGATCGTCGCGATGCGGTCCGTCAGGCCGGCGATATGATCGAGATTTTCCGCCACGGGCTCCGTGCGGCCGCGCCCGAGGAAGACCTTGGCGTTGTCGGCATAGGCGCGGATGGTGGCGAGCGGCTGGTTGATCTCATGCGCCACGCCGGCGGCCACCTGGCCAAGGATGGCAAGCCGGTTGGCCTGCACCAGATCCTGCTGCACGGCCTGCAATTGCGTCTCGGTTCGATGGTGATCGACGATTTCGGCCTCCAGGCGGTCGCGGGCGAGACTGAGGTCACGCGTGCGCTCCACGACCCGGCGCTCGAGCTCCTCGCGCGCCGCCTGGTCGCGTACCGCGCCCGCAAGCGCCGTCTGGCGGCGGCGCAGCCATATCGCGGCGGCAATGGCGGCCACGCCGATGAGGAGCAGGGCCAGCAACTGTGCCTGACGCCTTCCGGCCGCAACCGCCTCCGTCACCGGTACGAGATACTCGAACCGCCAGGGCGTTGTGGCCACGGGTACTGAAATGCGCAGATAGTTCTCGCTTCCGCCGCCCGGTTCGACGACGCGGATGATGTTGTCGTCGGCCGTGGGCATGAAGGGCAGCGGCAAAAGCGGGGCCTCGCCGAACTGAAGGCTCTCGCGGATGGCCGCGAGGTTTTCGGCGGGCAGCGGCTGCGTGGTCATGAAGCGCCAGGACGGGATGCTGGTGATCAGCACCACATGGCCGGGATCGACCACATAGGAGGGGCGCTGCGTTTCATGCCAGTCCTGTTCGAGCTGGTCGAATTCCATTTTGACGACCACGACCCCGAGCGGCGCGGACGGCGGGCCGATCCGGTGCGAGATGTAGAGACCCGGCCGTTTACTGACGGAGCCGAGCGCGAAATGCTCCGCCGTGCCGTCCTGCATCGCGCGGAAGAAATAGGGACGGAACGAATAGTCGTTGCCGACGAAACTCGTCGGTTCGCGCCAGTTGCTGGCCGATATCGTCATGCCGGCCGCATCCATCACATAGATCACCGCGGCACTGGTGCCGGCCACCAGTTCCTCCAGCTTGCGATCAAGCGTGGCGCGGGGCGCAGGATCGGTGGCCGTCAGGGCGTCGGCGAGATCGCGGTCGCGCGAAAGAAGGAAGGGCAGGGCGCGGGGACGCTCCAGCACGGCGCGCAGCAGTGCGACCTTCAGATTGGCATCGGTGCGGCCCTGCTCCTCCAGGCCGGCAAGCGCGGAGGCGCGGCCATAAAGACCGGCGGCATGGAGCGCGCCGATCAATGCAAACAACAGCACGACTGCAAAGGCGAGCCATTGCCGCCGCGCGATGCGCGAAAGCTCTGTCTGGTCGGGGCTCGCCGCAGAAGTTTCCATCGGCCATTTCGAGCACAAATCCGCACAGAGCTCAATGAAATTCGTGCGGATTATCGCACATTGCTGGGCCATCGGTTGCCGATGCAAAAAAATTATTCCTTGATTTCAATGGCATGAAGCTCGGTCCGCGATCTGGCACAGCCCTTGCTGAAGGAATGTCATGTTCAGCAAACCACCCCGGGAAGAGCCGGTTTTCCGGTTGGGGTGTCACAGGAGGAAATCATGCAGATCTCGGCTGTCGATACGCATCCGCGCACACCTCTCCCATTTTATCGTCATCTGTATTTCCAGGTGATCGTCGCCATCGTCGCCGGCATGCTCGTCGGCCACTTCTATCCGGATTTCGGCGCCAGCCTGAAGCCGCTCGGCGATGCCTTCATCCGTCTCGTCAAGATGATCATCGCACCGGTGATCTTCCTGACGGTCGCCACCGGTATCGCGGGCATGTCGGACCTCAAAAAGGTCGGGCGCGTCGCCGGCAAGGCGATGATCTACTTCCTCACCTTTTCCACTCTGGCGCTCGCCGTGGGCATGCTCGTCGCGAATGTCGTGCAGCCGGGTGCGGGCATGAATATCGATCCGGCCACGCTCGATGCCAATGCGGTGGCGACCTACGCCACCAAGGCGCATGAATCGACCATCACCGGCTTCCTGATGAACATCATCCCGCAGACCATCGTCGGCGCCTTCGCCGAAGGGGATATCCTGCAGGTTCTGTTCTTCTCGGTGCTGTTCGGCGTCGCGCTCGGCATGGTGGGCGACCAGGGCAAGCCGGTCGTCGACTTCCTCCAGTCGCTGACCAGCCCGATCTTCCGCCTGGTCGCCATCCTGATGAAGGCTGCGCCCATCGGCGCCTTCGGGGCCATGGCCTTCACCATCGGCAAATACGGCATCGGCTCGGTGGCCAATCTCGCCTTCCTGATCGCCACCTTCTACATCACGTCGTTCCTCTTCGTCTTCGTCGTGCTGGGTGCGGTCGCGCGCTACAACGGCTTCTCCATCATCGCGCTCATCCGCTACATCAAGGAAGAGCTGCTGCTCGTGCTGGGCACGTCGTCCTCCGAGGCGGCGCTTCCCGGCCTGATGCAGAAGATGGAAAAGGCCGGCTGCAAGCGCTCGGTCGTCGGCCTCGTCATCCCGACGGGCTACTCCTTCAACCTCGACGGCACCAATATCTACATGACGCTGGCGGCCCTGTTCATCGCGCAGGCGGTGGGTATCCAGCTGTCCTTCGCCGATCAGGTCCTGCTTCTGCTCGTCGCCATGCTGAGCTCCAAGGGTGCTGCCGGCATCACCGGCGCCGGCTTCATCACGCTCGCCGCAACGCTGTCGGTCGTTCCCTCCGTGCCGGTCGCCGGCATGGCGCTGATCCTCGGCATCGACCGCTTCATGTCGGAATGCCGCGCGCTCACCAACTTCGTCGGCAACGCAGTCGCGACCATCGTCGTGGCCCGTTGGGAAAACGAGCTTGACGTTGAGCGTCTCAACGAAGCGCTGAACGGCAATGCCCTTCCGCTGCCCGAAGAGGTTCCGGTGCTCCAGCCGGCCGAATAAGCCGCACACCATCGTATGGTCCCGCCAAGGCGGGGCCGTAGCGCCCGGGCCCTGCGCCCGGGCGTTCTGCTTTCAGGCGTTTGCCCTGCGTTTCAGTCGCGCGCGGGCAGGAGGGTGGCGAGCGGCAGCACCGTTTCCTCCTTCACCGTCTTGGTGACGATGTAGGTGAAATAGCGGTCGATGCCGAGTTCGCGGTCCAGCAGGCCGTCGACCAGCCGCTGATAGGCGTCGATATCGGGGGCCATGATACGCAGGATGTAATCCACGCCGCCGCCGACGGACCAGCAGGCCACGATTTCCGGCGTGGCGGCGACGGCGCGCTCGAAGCGTTCGAAATCCGCCTGCCGGTGATTTGCCAGCGTCACTTCCATCATGACGCTCGCCACCGGCGCGACACGCCGCACGGCAACGCGCGCATGATAGCCGGTGACGATGCCGGCCTTCTCAAGCTTGCGCAGCCGCAGCCAGCAGGGCGTGGGAGACAGGCCCGCCTTCTCCGCCAACGCCAGCTTGGTGATGCGCCCGTTCTCCTGGATGGCTTCCAGGATGCGCAGGTCGATGGCGTCGAGTTTCATGCGGGGCGCTCTCCGGGCGGCGTCAGATCGGTGGCGACCTGCTATATCCGAATTGCAGCGGCCGGCCTATCTCTCCCGTGCCGCGTCGTACAAGCTCTCCACCATATCCGGTCCGCCCGGGCTCGGGATCAGGCTCAGGATATGGCGGCAGGCACGGGCATGTCGGCGGGAGTGATCCAGACGCGCCCGTCGAAGGCGAGTTCGCCGTCCGCGAGCTTGCGGCTGGCAATGGCCTCGATAAGGCCGAGCTTGGTGGTGACGTCGCCGATCGTGCCGTCATCGACGATGCAGACCGCCTGGCACCTGCGCTCGTCGCGCATGACGAGGAGCGTGTGCTGGCCATCCTGCCTCATCTTGCCCGGCATCGTCATCAGTGTCATTCGGCGTCTCCTTCCGTTCGGATATCGAGCCCCAGATCGGCGAGGGTCCGGCAGTTTGGTTAACAAATGGTTAACATGGCCGTCTTGACGCCCGGCGGAGCCGGCAGCCGCGTGGTAATGCGCCCGCCGTTGTTTCGCTCCAGAGCTTACGGGCCAGAGCTTACGGGCATTGCCTATCCGCCCGCGAGGCATGCGGTTTGCATTGGGGCGGTGAACGGAAAAGAACGTTCCGAAAAGAAGTCTATAAAAGAGATGGAATTTGTGTTGCCGCATTGGGGGCAGCATGGACCGACGCAGCATCAGCCACGGTCGTGCCAAACAGCGGCTGCGACGCATGAACAGAACGGCAAATAGGGGGCAGGACAGCCGTCAGGCGTCTGAGGTCGGCGGACCGTGACCGCATGCGCGGCTTCACGGCAGGACCGGACGGTCGCACCGGCATGGCCGGCACGACACAGGGTTGGGTCAGGTGTTCTCGGACCTGCGTACGAGCTGGCCCTGTTCGGCCTTGTAGAAATATTGGCTCGCGACGAGCCATCCCTTGAGCGGGCGCAAAGGCGGGATACAGGTGAGCAGCATGAAGGGGCCGGTCACAAAGAGCTGCGTCAACAGCGACGCATTGTAATTCACCTCCAGCCACACGGCGAGGGCCGCGCTCGGGATACAGGCAAAGATCATGACGAAGAAGGCCGGGCCATCGGCGGGATCGGCGAAGGCGTAATCAAGCCCACAGGCCTCGCAGCGCGGCGCCATCTTGAGGAAACCCTTGAACAGGTGACCCTGGCCGCAGCGCGGACACCGGCCGCGAATGCCCGTTTGGAGGGGCGGAAGTGCGGGATAGGTCTCACTCATGACACATGCCTTTTCGTAACCGTTCAATCCTGTCATTCAATGCAGTCATATAGATGTGCGTATCCTGTCAATCTGTCGATTAGACATGATGACGCAGGTCGTCAGAAGAAGGAGCCGGCCATTTCCGGCGGCCCTTCCAGCGCATGCGCCATGAATTCCAGCGCGGATTGCAGCTGCGCGCGCGGGATGGGCCCGCCGAGGCAGACGCGCACGGCTTCGGGCGGCGTGCCATCCACGGTGAAGGCGTCGCTTGCGACCACGCCCAAGCCGCAGCTGCGCATATGGGCGCTGAAGATGGAACGGGTCCAGCCATGCGGCAGCGGCAACCATATGTTGAAGCTGACGGCGTCAGCGCTGTAGCTTCCGGCAGGCAGCAGCCCGGCGACGATTTCCTGCCGCGCGGCGGCTTCCGCGCGCAGGAAGGCGAGGATCGCGTCCGCCGTGCCGTCGCCGATCCAGCGGGTGGGGAGCGCCGTTGTCAGCGGCGAGGCCATGACATTGCCGCTGCGCATGGCGCCCGCGAAGGACCAGAGGGAACGGCTGTCATCGGGTGCCGCAACGTAGGCAACGCGCAGTCCAGCGCCGATGCATTTTGAAAGCCCGCCGATATACCAGGTCAGCTCGGGGGCGAGCGAGGCCAGCGCCGCCGGCCCCCGTGTCGGCAGGAAGCCATAGGCGTCGTCCTCGATTACGGGCACCCGGTAATGCCGTGCGATGTCCACGATCGCCTGCCGCCGGGCTTGCGACATGGTCAACGTCAGCGGGTTTTGCAGGGTCGGATTGAGATACAGCGCTCTCGGTTGCTCGCGTTTGCAGGCATCGACGAAGGCATCGGGCAGGATGCCATCCGCGTCCATCGGCAGGCCGCAAATCCTGAGCCGCAGTTGCGCGGCGATGGAGCGCAGGCCCGGATAGGTGATGTTTTCCGAAAGCACCGTCTCGCCCGGCTTCGCGAGTATTGAAAGGATAGCCAGCAGGGCCGGGTGCGCGCCCGGCGTGACGAAGATGCGCTCGGCCGGCGCGCGCACGTCGCGGCGTCCAAGCCAGGACGCGGCCGCCTCCTTGTCCATCGCGGCGCCGCCGAAACCCTGGTAGCGCAGGAGCGGCAGAAGATCGGCGGAAACGGTGGCAAGGCCTTCGCGCATGCGCGCGATGAGCGCCGGGTCGTCCGGCTCGGGCGGCATGTTCATGGAGAGGTCGAGGACCGCGGCGCGGCGGTCGTCGGGAGGCGTCGCGACCGGCGGGTTCGCCCTCGGGCTCTCGATGCCGGAGACGAAAGTGCCGCGGCCGACATGGGACTGGACGAGCCCGCGCTTTTGCGCCTCCACATAGCCGCGCGCCACGGTGGTGACGTCGATGGCGAGCCGGCGGGCGAGATCGCGGTGGGTCGGCAGCTTGTCACCGGGCGAAAGCTGGCCGCTTTTCAGGTCCAGTTCGATCAGGTCGGCGATCGCCATGTAGAGGGGACTGCTGCTCCGACCGAGATCGGGATGCCAGGTCTTCATGTCACAGGTTCCAGTCAAACGGGTATTGACTGTATATTGCCTGTATGTCCGCCTGTCATCAGGAGAATGCGCCGTAGCGGCTTTCTTTTATCCTCAAGGAGCGAGGGCCGCCGGATGACGGCCCTCGTTTCTGTCGCGTCAGCCGAGCACGGCCTTCACCGCGTCGGCGGTCGCCTTCACGACGATATCGGCCTCGTCCTTCGTCAGGCAAAGCGGGGGCGCAAAGCCGAGGATATCGCCTTGCGGCATGGCGCGGCCGATGACGCCGCGCTCGAGAAGCGCGGCCGAGACCTGTGGTCCGATCTTCTTCGCAGGATCGAAGAAGACGCGGTCGTCCCGGTCCTCGACGAATTCGACTGCCGCCATCAGGCCATCGCCGCGCACGTCGCCGACATGCTTGTGGCCGCTCACGGCCTTGGCGAGTTCGCTGCGGAAATAGGCGCCGACGGTTCCGGCGTTCTCGACGAGGCCGAGTTCATCGACCAGCTCGAGATTGGCGACGCCGGCCGCTGCGCAGATCGGATGCGACGAGTAGGTCCAGCCATGGCCGATCGGGCCGAGCTCGTCGGAACCCTTGACGAGGACCTCCCAGACCTTATCCGAAACGATGGTGCCGGAGAGCGGCGCATAGGCGGAGGTGAGACCCTTGGCGATGGTGATCAGCGCCGGCTTCATGCCGTAATGATCCGAGCCGAACATCGTGCCGAGACGACCGAAGCCCGTCACGACCTCGTCGGCGACCAGGAGGATGTCGTACTTGTCGAGCACGGCCTGGATCTTCTGCCAGTAGCCCTTCGGCGGCGGGACGATGCCGCCCGTGCCGAGGATCGGCTCACCGATGAAGGCCGCCACGGTGTCCGGCCCCTCGGCCAGGATCATTTCCTCCAGCTTGTCGGCGCAGTATTGCGCGAACTGCTCCTCGTCCATCGAGCGGTCCGGCCGGCGATAGAAATAGGGAGCCTCCGTGTGCAGAACGGGTGCGCGCGGCAGGTCGAAGGCATTATGGAAGACGCTGAGGCCGGTCAGCGAGCCGGTCATGACGCCGGAGCCGTGATAGCCGCGCCAGCGGGAAATGATCTTCTTCTTCTCGGGGCGGCCGAGAATGTTGTTGTAGTACCAGATGAGCTTGATGTTGGTTTCATTGGCGTCCGAGCCGGACAGGCCGAAATAGACACGGCTCATGCCCTCGGGCGCGCGGTCGATGATCATCTTGGCAAGCGTGATCGACGCTTCCGTGCCGTGGCCGACATAGGCGTGGTAATAGGCGAGGTTCTTGGCCTGCTCGGCGATCGCGTCGGCGATCTTCTGGCGACCGTAGCCGACATTCACGCAATAGAGGCCGGCAAAGGCATCCAGGCTGGTCTTGCCGCTGGTATCGGTGATGTAGACGCCTTCGCCGCCGCCGATGACGCGGGTCGGCGTTTCGCCGCGCGCATGCATGCCCATATGGGTGGAGGGATGGAAGAAGTGATCCCGGTCCCAGGCGGTCAGTTCATTGCGTTGGTCCAGCATGGTCTTTCCTTTCGAAGTCGTTGTTTCAAACGTTGCACTCTTCCTCCGTCATCCTCGGGCTTGACCCGAGGATCCACAACCCGGGCGGCGCATAGATCCTCGGGTCAAGCCCGAGGATGACGACCGAGAAATTGAAGCCCGGGATCAGGCAGCCGTGTCGATGCAGAGATATTTCAGTTCGGTGAAGGCCTCCATGCCGTGGCGCGAGCCTTCGCGGCCGAGGCCGGATTGTTTCCAGCCGCCGAAGGGGATCGGGCCGCCGGTGATCTTCACGCGGTTGATCGCCACCATGCCGTATTCCAGCGCGCGGGCAAGCCGCATCTGGCGGGCGCCGTTTTCGGTCACGACATAGGCGACGAGGCCATATTCGGTGTCGTTGGCGCGCGCCACCACCTCCGCCTCGCTGTCGAAGACGCTGATGCCGGCGACCGGGCCGAAGGTTTCTTCGCGCATGATCAGCGCGTCGTCCGTCACACCGGCCAGGAGTGTCGGCGTGTAGAACAGCGGGCCGGCCGGGTGGCGGCTGCCGCCTGTCAGCAGCGTCGCGCCGCGCGCGACAGCGTCGGCCACCTGTTCCTCCACCTTGGCGACGGCGCGTTCGTGCATCAGCGGGCCGATCTCGACACCGTCCTCCAGCCCGCCGCCGACCTTCAGCGCTTCGATGCGGGCCTTGAAGGCGGCCGTGAAGGCGGCAAGCACTGGGCGCTCGACATAGATGCGGTTGGCGGCGAGGCAATCCTGCCCGGAGGTCGCGAATTTCGCGTTGATCGCGATATCGGCGGCCTTGTCGATATCGGCGTCGGCGAAGATGACCAGCGGCGCGTGGCCGCCGAGTTCCATGACGAGCCGCTTCATGGTGGGTGCGCACTGGCCGGCGATCAGCTTGCCGATTTCCGTCGAGCCGGTGAAGCTGAGAGCACGCACGCGGGCATCGGCATTCATCCGCCCGACGATGGTCGCGGCGTCGCCCGTTACGACATTGAAGACGCCGGCGGGAAGGCCGGCCCGCTCGCCGAGTTCGGCAAGCGCGAGCGCGGAGAGCGGGGTTTCACGGGATGGGTGGGCGACGACGGTGCAGCCGGCAGCAAGCGCTGCCGCGGCCTTGCGCGTCACCATGGCGGACGGGAAATTCCACGGCGTGACGATGCCGGCGACGCCGAGCGCCTCGCGGCGCACGATCATCTCGGCGCCGGGAAGGTGGCTGGTGACGCTTTCGGCGTTGAGGCGCTTTCCGTCCTCGGCATACCACTCGATGAAGGACGCCGCATAGTCGATCTCACCGCGGGATTCGGCCAGCGGCTTGCCCTGTTCCAGCGTCATCAGCAGCGCGAGGTCCTCGCGGGCCTCCAGCATCAGGTCGTGCCATTTGCGCAGAATTTTCGCACGCTCCTGCGGCAACCGGTCCCGCCATGCCGGGAAGGCGCTGCTTGCGGCGGCAATCGCCTGATCCGCCTGCGCGCCGTCGAGCGCCGCGACCCAGCCGAGCGTCGTGCCCGAGCCGGGGTCCGTCACCGCAAAGCTTGCGCCATCACGCCCCGCCACCCAGCGGCCATCGACATAGGCGAGGCTGCGCAACAAATGTGGATCGGCAAGCCGGGCAAGGGCTTCGTGAAAAGCGGGACGGGCGAATGTGGCGGTCATGAAGGCCTCCTCTGATGTGCCGAAAGTCTGCCAGAGGATGGCGGTCAAATTGTCTATTGGGTGGGCTGGCAGCAGAGACTTGGGCCAAATGCGTCTCGGCGTGTAGACAATCTCTCTACCCGATGGTGTCGCTTAGCGTGCCTCTTCAAGGATCATCGCGGCGCCCTTTTCCGCCACCATCATGGTCGGCGCGTTGATGTTGCCGGCGGTGATGTTGGGAAAGATCGAGGCGTCGACAACGCGCAGGCCCGCCACGCCATTCACCCGTAGCCTGCTGTCGACGACCGCCGTGCCGGCATCCGGGCCCATCGCGCAGGTGCCGCACGGATGGTAGATCGAACCGGCATTGTCGCGGAAATAGGCCAGCAGCGCCGCGTCGCCATCAACTGTGGGTCCGGGAGACACTTCCTCCGATGTCACGGCGGCGAGCGCGGCCTGCGCCGCGATCCGCCGCACCAGCCGGTTGCCCTGCAACACGTCCGCAATATCCCTGTCGGTGGAGAGATAGTTGGGCCGGATCGCCGGCGCGACATGCGGCTCGGCAGAGGTGATCGTCACACTGCCGCGGCTTTGCGGCCGGCAGGCATTGAAGCAGATCAGGTAGCCGGGATAGGGCTCGGGCATCAGCCCTGCCTTCGGCTCGGCTGGAATGCGGTAGGAGAGAGGGTTGAAATAGAGCTGGATGTTCGGCGCTGCCTCGTCCGGCGCGCCGCGAAAGAAACCGCCCGCCTGGTTGACGCTCATCGCAAACGGACCCTTGCGGGTCAGAAGATATTGCAGCCCGAGCCGCGCCTGGCCGAACAGGCTGGCGAATGCGCCGTTCAGCGTCGGGATCGTCGCGCGGTAATAGTAGCTGGCGCACAGATGGTCCTGAAGGTTTTGGCCCACGGCGGGCAGATGCCGGCGCACGGCAATGCCGAGATCCTTCAGCCGGTCGCCGTCGCCAAGGCCGGAAAGCTGCATGATCTGCGGGCTGCCGATGGCGCCGGCTGCCAGCACCACCTCGCGACGGGCGGTAAAGCGGCGCTTCACACCGTTTTGGACAACCTCGATGCCGCTGACGCGGCCGTCTTGCGCAAAGGTCAGCCGCTCCACCAGCGCGTCCCGTTCAATCGCCAGATTGGCACGGTCGAGTGCCGGGCGCAGATATTCCGCACTGGAATGGGAGCGCCGCCCGTTGTTCGTGTTGATATCGTAGACGCCCGCGCCCTCGATGTCCGCGCCGTTGAAATCCGCGTTCATGGGCAGGCCGAGCGCGCGGCAGCTCTCGAGAAAGGCGTCGGTGATCGGATGCGTCATGCCGCGCATCGGCGTGACATGGATCGGTCCGTCGGCGCCATGCCACTCGGACGCCCCGCCGGCATGGCTTTCGAGTTGACGAAAATAGGGCAGGACGTCGTCATGCCCCCAGCCGGGATTTCCCGCGCGGGCCCAATCGTCGAAATCCGCTTTCGCCCCGCGCACGAAGATCATGGCGTTGATCGAGCCCGACCCACCCTGCACCTTGCCGCGCGGCACGTAGACACGCCGGCCGTTCAGTGCGCCTTCCGGCTCGCTCTGGTACATCCAGTTGACGCGCGGATCGTAATAGCTGCGCGCATAGCCGACGGGGATCTGGAACCAGAAGGAACGGTCGCTGCCACCGGCCTCGACCACGAGCACGGAATGCCGGCCGTCCTGGCTGAGACGGCTCGCCAGGATGCATCCCGCAGATCCGGCACCGACGACGATGTAGTCGTATTGCATGGCCGCGCCCTCAGCCCCGCGCCGGGGCAAGCGCCTTCACGTCGGCAGGCTCGCTTGCCATCTGCAGGTGAAGGCGTGCACCGGTATAGGGCGAGTGGCGCTCCACCACGTCGAGATCGAGTTCGACGCCAAGGCCGGGCTCGCGCGACGGAATGATGTAACCGTCCTCCACGCAGAGCTTCGTCTTCAGGATCTCGGCGTGGAAGCCCGAGAAATCCACGATGGCCTCGTGGATAAGGAAGTTCGGGGTCGCTGCCGAAAGCTGGATGCTGGCGGCCGCGCCGACGGGGCCGTTGTAGAGGTGGGGCGCGATCTGCGCGTATTGCGCCTCCGCCATGCCCGCGATCTTCTTGGCTTCCAGCAGGCCGCCGACACGCGCCACGTTCATCTGAAGGATCGAGGCGGCCTTCTCCTCAAGAACGCGCTGGAATTCGTACTTCGTCGTCAGCCGCTCGCCGGTCGAGATCGGGATGGAGGTCGCCCGCGCGACCTCCGCCATCGCGGCCTCCTGGCCGGGCGGCACCGGTTCCTCGAACCAGAGCGGATCGTATTTCTCCAGACGCCGGGCGAGGCGGATCGCCGAGGAGGGCACCATCTGGCCATGTGTGCCGAACAGGATGTCGGCGCGCGAGCCGATGGCGTCGCGGATCTTGCGGCAGAACGCCTCGCAGCGGTCCATCACGGCGAGCGAGATCTGATGGCCGGAGTAATCCGTATAGGGGCCGGCCGGGTCGAACTTGACGGCGGTGAAGCCCATCTCGACCATCTTCACCGCATAGTCGGCGGCAAGGTCCGGGTCGTTGTAATCGTATTCGCCGGCCGCATTGACGGGATAGAGATAGGTATAGGCGCGCAACTTCTCATGCACCGTGCCGCCGAGCAGGTCGCAGACCGGCCGGCCGGCGGCCTTGCCGATAATATCCCAGCAGGCGATCTCCAATCCGGAGATGATGCCCATCATGGTGGGGTCGGGGCGCTGGGTGAAGCCGCTGGAATAGGCCGCTCGCCAGAAGCGCTCGATCCGGTGCGGATCATGGCCCAGCAGGTAGCGCTCGAAGACGTCGTCGATCAGCGCCGTCATCGCGGCCGGATGAAAGGCGGTGGCGTAGATTTCGCCCACGCCCTCGATGCCGCATTCGGTGCGCAGCCGCACGAAGATCCAGTACATGCCGCCGATATGCGGCGGCGGCACCGCGACGATATGGGTCGTGAGAGAGGCGATCTTCATGGTTTCCCCCGTCTTCGTGAAATCGATGGGCGCTCAGTGCTTGAACACGACAAGCCGTGTTTGCGTGAATTCCAGCATGCCGTGCTTGCCGTCGTCGCCGCCAAGGCCGGATTTCTTCCAGCCGGCATGGAAGCCCTGATAGGGATCGGCGGGCAGGCGGTTGATATAGAGTTCGCCGGCCTCGACGGTCGCTGCGGCACGCATGGCCTTGCGATAGCTTTCGGTGAAGAGCACGGCGCTGAGGCCATATTGATGGTCGTTCGCCAGCGCCAGCGCCTCCTCGAAGGCGGCATAGCGCAGCACGGCGAGAACCGGGCCGAACACCTCCTCGCGCACGATTTCCATATCCTGCCGGCAGTCGGAAAGCAGCGTGGGCGGATAGAAGAAACCCGCGCCTTCGGGCAGGAAGCCACCAACTTCGACGCGGGCGCCCGTGGCTCGCGCGCGCTCCACCATGGCATGGACGCGCTGTCGGGCGGCGTCACTGACGAGCGGGCCCATGCGCGCGGCATCCTCCGCACGGTCGCCGAAAGTCCGCGCGGCGAAGGCCTCCTTCAGCCTCGCGAGCAGACGGTCATGCACCGCCTCGTGCACATAGAGCCGTTCCGGACTGGTGCAGACCTGGCCGCAATGGTTCGTCTTGGCTGCGACGATCATCGCCGCCACCGCGTCGATATCGGCGTCGGGCTCGACGATGACAGGCGTCTTGCCGCCCAGTTCCAGCGAGGGCTTGGCGATGTTTTCCTTGCAGTAATCGAGGACAACCTGCCCCGCGGCCACGCTGCCGGTCAACGTGATCATGCCCACGGCCGGATGGGTGCAGAGCGCACGGGCGGTATCGTGGTTCATGGCGAGAATGCTGACGAGCCCCTCCGGCAGACCCGCCGCCTGCACCGCCTCCGCAAAGACCAGGGCGGAGAGGGGCGTGTTGTTGCTCGGCCGCACGAGGACCGCATTGCCGGCAATCAGCGCGGGCGCGATCTTCCGCACCAGCGTATAGATCGGATAGTTGAACGGGATGAGGCAGGCGACGACGCCGATGGGCTCGCGACGCAGCATGAGCGTCTCGTCTGGATTGTCGCTCTCGATGACCTCGCCCTCGATGCGCCGCGCCCATTCGGCGTGGTAGCGCAGCAGTTCGACGCCGTAGGTCACTTCGCCGGTCGCATCGTCAAGGCTCTTGCCGGATTCGGCGGCGAGTGCCGCGCCGATCTCGCTGGCCCGGGCGGTCAGCGCATCGGCCAGCCGGCGTAAGGCGTCGCCGCGCGCGATGGCGGGCAGGGCGCGCCATGCGGGCTGTACCCGCCGGGCGGCGATGGCAGCGGAAAGCGCCTCCGCCTCGCTTGTGGCCGGCAGGGTGGCGATGACCTCGCCCGTGGCGGGATTGCGCACGGAAATCTCTTCGGACGAGGCGGCCCGCTCGAAGCGGCCGGCAATGAAGTTGCGGAATTCGCGCATGTGTCCCATCTCGGCTGGCGCCCTCTTCGCTGGAGGATGGCCGGGAGAGGATGAGCGAGCGGCGCACGACGCCTCTCCCCGCGCCAGTCCGCCGGGCAAGTGTCGCGGGGGTGGTGGAAATGCGCAAACGAGGAATTTTCGGGTGAGGTATTCCGCCGGGGAATGCTCGAGGCCTCAGCCGGCCCGCCCGGCTTGCGCGAAGAGCCAGGTCCGGAATGCGGCGAGTGCGGGTGAGACCACGGCACGGGGACGGGTGACGAGCCAGTAGGATTCATGGCCGTCGACGGCGATATCGAAGAGCTGGCGCAGCGTGCCGGCAGCCAGATCGGCGGCCACCATGGAGCGGTCGGCGATGGTGACGCCGAGGCCCGCGCGCGCCGCCTCGATTGCGAGGTCGAGCACGTCGAATTCAAGGCCGTGGCTGGTGTCGAGTTCGGGAAAGCCGGCTGCGTCCAGCCAGTGCCGCCAGGTGAGATAGCGCTGGTCGGGGGCAGCCAGCACATGCAGGAAGGTGAATTGCGCAAGGTCGGCGGGTGTGGCAAGCGGCCTGCCGTCGACAAGTCCGGGCGCAGCGACGGCGATATGTTCCTCGCTGATCAGCAGGCTGGCATCGAGCGTGGGCCACTCGCCGTCGCCGAAGCGGATGGCACAATCAAGAAGACCGCGCTCCGCAAGGCTGTCTGCGGCCTCGGTACCGATGCTGAGATCGATGTCGGGCAGGGTGCGCCTGAGATCGGCAAGCCGCGGCATCAGCCAGCGCCGGGCGAATGTCGCGGGAACGTTGATGCGCAGCCGGTTGCGGTTCTGCTTGTCGGCAATGCCGCGCAGTGATGTCTCGATATCGTGGAATGCCTGCTGCACGGTTTCGAGCAAGGCGGCGCCGGCCGGCGTCAGCTCAAGGCGGTGATGGCGCCGGATGATCAGCGGCTCGCGGATATCGTCTTCCAGGCTCTTGATCTGCTTGCTGACGGCGCTCTGCGTCAGGTTCAGCCGTTCGGCGGCCCGCGTGAAGCTGCGGGTCTGGCCAACCACTTCGAAAACCTTCATGGCCGACAGGCCGGGAAGTTTGCGCATCGTCCTCTCATGCGACATTGGAACTCGCCGGTATCATACGCCAAGTCGGCGCACGGCATAGCGAAATGGGCGGCTGGCGGCCGGTTAGGGGGCTTTCCACATGATGACGCGGTCGCGCCCGGCTTCCTTCGCCATGTAGAGCGCGTTGTCGGCCCGTGAAATACCGGCTTCCAGGCTTGTCTCGGGGTCGCACAGCACGGCACCGATGCTGACGGTAATGGCAAGGTCGTGGTGATCGATCCGGAAGGGCGTGGAGCCGACGGCAGAGCGGAGCCTTTCCGCCGCGTCGGCGATTGCGGCGCCATCCGGCCGCCGCAGGAGCACGGCGAATTCCTCGCCGCCCATGCGTCCAAAACGATCCCGCGGCTCCAACGCGTCGAGGCAGCGCCTGGTGAAGTCCACCAGCACGCGGTCGCCCACGCTGTGGCCATAGCGGTCGTTGATCGACTTGAAGTGGTCGATGTCGAGCATCAGGAAGGCACAGGCGGCGCTGCGATTTTCGCTCTCGGCTTGCAGGCGCGCGGCCTCGTCCATCAGGCGGCGACGGTTCATGGCACCCGTCAGGGCGTCTGTCTCGGCAAGCCTCTTCAGCTCGCGTGCGGCGGCGCGCTCCTGCGTCACGTCGATATAGAGATTGATGTTGAAATTGCCGATCGTGCGGTGGCGGAACTGGATCGTCCGCGTCCGGCCGGTTGCCGTGGCAACATCGAGGTCGAAAGGTGTCATCTCCCGCTGCTCGGCGCGGGCGGCGGCAATGGAATCGTACCACTGTTTGCGGGCGTAGGCGCGGTACTCGGGATCGGGATAGGCGACGCGCCACCAGTCCTCGATGTCGGAGATGTCGTCCTGCGAGAAGCCGAACAGCTCCTTGAAAGTGGAGTTCGCGAACTGAATCTGGTCGTCGGAGCTGGCGATCTCGAAACCGAAAGGCAGCCAGTTGAGCATGGACAGCATGTTGTCCTGCCATCCGGCGAGCGTGACCGAGCCCTGGGGCGGCGCGTCCATGAAGGTGAAGAGGCGAAGCGTCTCGTCCTCCACCGCGATCTTCGTGACCTGCACCATGAGCGAGCGCTCCTGGCCCTGCACCTGTGCCGGGATAATGAACGGCTCGCCGGGCGTTCCCACGGGCGCGACGTTCCAGATCTGGCCGAGCATCATGGTGGCTTCCGGCCCGACAAGTTCTTCCATTTGACAGTGGTTGAAGGCTTCCAGGCCGCGGCCGAAGAGGATCGCAGCGTTGCGGTTGGCCTGACGAACGGTCAGGTCTTGCATCTCGACGAGCACCAGGGGCGCGCCAACGCAGTTCATCCAGAAATCGACATCCTGGCGGGAACGGCCATGCGCAGGAATGCCCACGGCTTCCGTCTCCTGTGGGAGCGCGCTTTTCACTGCGATTTCGGGCATTCTCATGCGCTCGCTTCTCGCCTCGGACAGCGGTTTCATTCCGCGTGAGCTGCAAATATGCGCGAGCCGAATTAATGCAGAATTAATAGGGTCGGCGCGGTCACACGAGAGGGAGCGCCCAAGCGGCGACGATGAGACGAGGCAGAGCGGCAGCCGCTCTATCCTACTGTTCCGTCAGGCCGTCGAAGACTTCCAGGAGCGCATCGACGATGGCCTGGCCGAGCGCGTTCGCTGACGTGGCAATCTCTTCGTCGCCGTGATCCCGGGTGGCGACCGCGAGGTTGCCGCCCTGTTCGGCGACAATCGCCTTCGCTCGCTCGATAGCCCAAATGGCAAAATCGCCGCGGCTGGCGATCGTCATCGTCTCGGTCGTCTCATCCATGGCGCTCACTTCTGATAAGCATAGCACGGCGGCTCGTTGCTCTCTCGATGAGTTGAGCCATATCGCTTGGCGGGGACGAGGGAAACCATTTTCAGCAGATTACCGACCGTCTCCCCGCTCGGGAGCAGGCATGATGCGGTTGGATGAGCGTCTCCAGCCCGGCGAAAAACCGCCGGGCGTTCCGTTGAAACGTCATGCTGGACGAAAACCGTCCGCCCGAACTACCAGCGCGTGCTCGCCTTCAGCATGAAGGTGCGCCCCGCGCCGTAGCCGCACGAGCCGAGCCCCTGGCAACTCGCCACATAATCCTTGTCGAACAGGTTGGCGACGTTGAGCGCGACGGCCCAGTTGTCCTTCTGGTAGCGGATAGCCGCGTCCACCAGCGTCGCCGACGGCACCTTGAGCGTATTCGCCCGGTCCGCCCAGGATTGGCCGGCATGCCGCACGCCGGCGGCCACGCTCACGCCGTCCAGCGTCTCGTTCTGGAAGGCATAGTCCAGCCATAGCGACGCGGTCACGTCCGGAACCTGGATCGGTGTATTGCCGGCCGGCGTGCCGTCGAATGCACCGCCGGTCGCCTTGGTCACTTCCATGTCGATATAGGTGAACGCGCCGATGAGCTTCAGGCCCTCCGTCACGTTCGCCTGGACCGAGGTCTCGAAGCCCCGCGCATCCACCTCGCCAATGGCGAAGTTGCGGGAAACGCCGTTCTCCATGAGCGCGGTCGGCACGTTCTGCCGGGTGATGTCGAAGTAGGCGGCCGAGATCAGGCCGTCCATGAAGTCCGGCTGGTATTTTACGCCCAGCTCCAGCTGCTTGCCCGTTTCGGGCGGCAGCAGCCCGTTGACCGGATCTGTCGACGTGGTCGGGTTGAAGGAAGTGGTGTAGCTGACATAGGGCGTCAGGCCGTTTGAAAACTCATAGGCGAGCCCGGCGCGCCAGGTGAATTCGCGGTCGTCGCTGCTCATCGACGTGCCGTTGTTGCGGTTGTCGATGTCGGTGGAAACGAGGTCGTAGCGACCGTTCAGCGTGACGATCCAGCCGCCGCCGAACTTGATCTGATCCTGCGCATAGAGACCAAGCTGGTTGCGGGTGAGGTCTTCGTTCAGATAGGGCGGGAAGAGCGGTGAGGGGGCCGCGCCATAGACCGGGTTGAGCAGATCGATGCCCGGAGCATTGCCCGACGCCTGTACCTGATCAATTCCATAGCGGCGATAATCCAATCCGAACAAGAGGTTATGTTCGACTTCGCCGGTCTGCACAGCGCCTTCAAGCTGGTTGTCCACGGTAAACAACCCGACATCCGTATCGTGGGCGAAGCGGAACCGATTCAGCGTCGTACCCGTAATGCCGTTGGCATAAAGCGCATCTTCCTCAAGCGAAACATGCGCGTAGCGCAGGTTCTGGCGCACCGTCCAGTCATTGTCGAACCGGTGTTCGAAAGCGTAGCCGATCATGGCCTGCTGGCGATCGTAGGTGTCGAAGTTCTCTTCCCCATAGAAGAAGTCACGGGGGATACGGATGCCCCCGGGCGCGTCGATGACCGTGCCGACATAGGGCAGGAAGCCGGTGCTGGTGTGCGTCAGGTCGATATGCTGATACGAGCTCAGGATGGTGAGGCTCGTATCCTCGTCCGGCTGCCAGGTAAGGCTTGGCGCAATCGTGCCGCGGAAATCCTTCGCCTTGTCCGTTTCCCAACCGCCGCCGGAAACCTTGCCGGTCACACGATAGCGGGCCGCGTCGTCCGCGCCGAGCTGATCGCTGAAGTCGAGCCCAAGATAGCCGTTGCCGAAGCTGTTGACGCCGGTCTCGACATAGCGCAGCGGCGCATCCGTCGGCCGCTTGCTGATCAGATCGACGAAACCGCCGGGATTGCCGCTGCCATAGAGCGCGGAACTCGGCCCTTTCACCACATCCATGCGCTCCAGGAAGAACGGATCGATCAGGAATGTGCCGAAGCCGGATTGATAGAGTGACAGCCCGTCCAGGAAAATGCCGGACTGTTCCGCCTGGAAGCCGCGAATGAACAGCCAGTCCGTATCCGCATCCGTGCCGTAGGTCGATGCGTTCACGCCGGCAACATAACGCAGCGCCTCGTCAACCTTCTGTGGGCTTTGCGCATCGATCTGCTCGCGGCCGACGACCGTGACCGATTGCGGAATCTCATTGATTTTCGTGGCTGCCTTGCTGCCTGCACGGGTGGTTTTTGCGACAAGACCCTTGACCGGCTCGATACCGGTATCGGCACGCTCCGCACCTTGCTCGACGCGCACTTCCTCAAGCTGGGTCGCACGCTCCTGGGCGAACGCGCCTGCCGACGCGATCATGGCGCAGACGGCGGTCCCGCAGGCGAGGGCCAGTCTGATTTTCTTTTGGTTTTTCAACGTGATCATCCCCTACACATCCCACGCAGTTCAGGCTCGGCCCCGTTCGGCCGAGCGAATGGCAATAAGATGAGTAATTAACTCAGTTTTAATATTCGGGATTGTCACATTCCGCGAAAATTGAACGTTCTTGGGCTATTTTCAGCCGAGGTCGCGGGCACGGATGGAACACTTTCAGGCACCATTGGACTTGCGCCAATTGGCGGGCGTGGTGCCGAAGTTCTTGCGGAAGACCCGGGTGAAATGCGCCTGGTCAGCGAAGCCCGTCTCGACCGCAATGTCGATCAACGACAAATTTCCACGTCGAATCAATGCCTTGGCGCGACGCAGGCGCGCATTGACCTGCCATTGATGCGGCGCCATGCCGGTGGAGGCCTTGAAGGCATGGCTGAAATGCGATTGGGAAAGCCCCACGAGCCCGGCCAGTTCCTCAAGCCTGATATTGCGCAAGCAGTTTTCTTCAATGAAGTCGGTCGCGCGACGCAGTTGCCACCCGGCAAGCTTGCTCCTTTTGCGGCCCTGCACCTTGGCCAGTTTCATGACATCGATCAGCAGGGCGAGCGAAAGGCCGTCGCCATAGAGGTCGTGCAGGGGGAGGGGGTTGCAGCATTCCGCAGCGATCAGGTGCGCCAAGGAGAGAAGCCGGTTGTCGGAGAAAAACAGTTGCGGCGTCGCCAGGCGCTCGGCGTCCAGATCATCGGCCAGCCGCCGGCGGATCGTCTCGACATCGAAATGCAGGTCGAGATGGCGCATGAAGCGGTGGTCGGCAAGTTCGGCCCAAAGCTCGAAATCCGCCGGGATATAGGCAATCGGCTGCAAGCCCCAATCCGCGACCGTCTCCTTGCCGCCGGATGACAGGCGCATTCGGGAGGATCCGGGGCCCCGCTTGTCGAGCAGCACGAACAGGCGAGGATCGCGCCCGACATAGTAGCCGCCGGCATGCGGTGCACATTCCACATTCCAGACGTCGGCGACGATGCCGTTCCAATGCCGCCGGCTGAGATCGCCCACAACGGAAAAGCCTTCGATCCTGTTTTGCATGCGCGGCTGGAAGGTCATCTTGCCGTCCGGTTATACCTTCTTGTCTCCCTCAAGTTTTCTACAGGCAAACGGCGCCGCGTGCAACATGGCCCAATTCGAGGGGACCGGTTGGGAAGGGAAATCGCTTGTCGTTAGCCTCCGCACCCACGCCAGGAATCGTCGCGAAGCCGGTCATTGCGTTAGCGTATGCTTACGTTTCAGGGCAAGGACGTCGTTTACGGTTGCTGCCATTTTTTCGGTGACGACCGGTCGCGCCCCAGGCGCGGGAAACAGCACAAACGGCACGCTTTCTGCGAAAAGCGGAACGGCCAGATTGAGGTTTCCAAGGTCGTTGGCATCCCATTCGGTCAGATCGGCGATTTCGACGACATCCATTGGTCTCTCCCGGTAGTGCTTCAAGGAAGCATAGGGCGGCTCAGCGGCCCGGCAATGCTGCGATTGCCGCTTTGCCGCCGAACACAGCGCTCCCGGGTAACGGCTCACGCACGCCATAAATTCGGGCGTTCCGACCGCCTGACAACGTCAGGGCGTCGGTCATCCCATTCCGCGGCAGGGGGAGGGTGTTACTCCGGCAACCGGCTGTCGCCGAGATCGATGTTGAGGAAACGCGCCATCGCGTCGGTGACGATGGCATGGTCGATGCGCTCCGGCACGCCGGAGACGGTGACCGCGCCGACGCAACCGAGATCCGCGACGAAAAGCGGAACGCTGCCGCCATGCACGGAAAAATCCGCATAGGAGAGATTGCGCGCCTCCACCTGGTCGCGGCCCGAAAGCGCGAAGCGTCGGCCGACGAGATAGGAAGCGCTCCACAGACGCAACACGGTGTTGCGCTTGCGCCGGATCCATTCCCCGTTGTCCGTGGTGGTGCCGGGCAGGGCACAATGGAACAGGGGCCGGTCCCGCAGCGAAATATCGATCGCGACGCCGGCGCCGCGCGCCATGGCCATCTCGCGAATGCGGTTGCCGAGCGCCCAGGCATCATCGGGACTGAACCGGCTGAAACGCAGCAGGCGTTCCTGTTCTTCAAGCCGGCGGATATCGTCCGCAATCGCTTCCGTCATAGCCATCCTCCCAGTGCTTTTCCCGACCGTTCCTAGCCGGCCTTCTTGGGAAAGGGAAGGGCAGGAGGGTGGGGCTCACCCTCGGTGACGGCAAACCAATCGGATCAGTCCTGTTCGCTTTCATGCTGGCGCAGAAGCTCGCGCTGCACTTCATCCTGGAAGGCCAGCACCGCGGATCGTGCCTGGCTTTCGCTCGAACCGAATTTCAAAAGCTCGTCGGCAAGCTCGCGGCAGACCTTCAACCAGTAGCGGCGTGCGTCCTCGCCATGCAGCCCGCCCAGTTCGCCTGCGCATTGACGGACATGCGCGGTGCGACGCGCAGCCGGAAACGGCACGACCGGGCCGGCTTCGATAGCGGTGGAACGGCGGCGCGGCTGGGCCGAGGCAGGTGACGGCATTGATTCGGATTTCCCTGTTGCTCCGCCCATCATTAGGAAGTCCGTGGTTAACACGCGGTTTCCAATCGCAAATCCGCTGTGTCGCCATCATACGATCCGCCCGTAACCTTTGCCGTCCGGGCTGTCCTGCCGCGCGAGAAGACCGGCTCCCATGAGTGCTGCCAGATGTCTCAGCCGCCCTGCCATGCCTTCACGGCGTCGATCGGCCAGACGAGCATCAGGATGTTCAAAGCCAGTCCGTCGCGGATGAGCCATGTCGTCGTCGCCTCGAAGACGATGATGATCGCCACACTCGCCCAGACCGGCAGGCGCGCTGCGAGGAAGAAGCCCACCACCATGGCCAGGATGTCGGCGCTCGAATTGATGACGCTGTCCCCGAAGTAATCGAGCGCGATCGTCGCCTCGCGATAACGGTTGATCACCATGTCGGTGTTTTCGACGATCTCCCAGGCGCATTCGAGAATGAGCGCGAGCGTCAGGCGAACATTGATGCTAGCCTTGCGCAGGATGAGGGTGAACAAACCGAAGAACAGGATGCCGTGAATGATGTGGCTTGGCGTGTACCAGTCGGTGAGGTGCTGCGAGTTCTCCGAGGAGACCACGACCCCGTGCCACAATTTGACATATCCGCACTTGCAGATGAGCGGCTGGCCCATCGTATAAAGGATCGTGGCCGTCGCGGCGACGAAGGCTGCGACGATCAGCAGGGCGTTTCGGACCGTAGGGTTCAAGCGGAATGTCCTTGAAAGCGGTGCGCCGGGGAGGGCGCGGGAAGGTTCATGCGACCGGTAGATGACACGATCGCAGGGCAGGAAACAAGACTGGGAGAGAGAGACTTATGAAACTGGCGACACTGAAAAGTTCCACCCGTGACGGCCGCCTGGTGGTCGTCTCGCGTGACCTGACGCGCTGCTCGGAGGTCGGGCATATCGCCCGCACGCTGCAGGATGCGCTCGACGACTGGGAACACGCTGCCCCGCGCCTGGCACGGGTCGCCGAGGGGCTTGAGACCGGCTCGCAGCCCATCATGCGCTTTCACGAACACGATGCCGGCTCGCCGCTGCCCCGCGCCTATCAATGGGCCGACGGCTCCGCCTATCTCCATCATGTCGAACTCATGTACAAGGCGCGCAACGCCGAGCTGCCCGACGGCGCGCACACCGATCCCCGGCTCTACCAGGGCGGCTCGGACACGTTCCTCGGTCCCCGTGACCCCATCGTCGTGCAGGACGAGACCTGGGGTATCGACATGGAGGGCGAAGTCGCCGTCATCGTCGATGACGTGCCGATGGGCGCAAGCGTGGAGGAGGCAGGGGCCGCCATCCGGCTGATCATGCTCGCCAATGATGTGTCGCTACGCGGCCTCATGCCGTCGGAACTCGCCAAGGGGCTGGGCTTCTTCCAGTCGAAGCCATCCTCCGCCTTCTCGCCCGTCGCCGTCACGCCGGATGAGCTCGGCACGGCCTGGGATGGCCGCAAACTCCATCTGCCGCTTCTGGTCTCGCTCAATGGCAGCCCCTTCGGCAAGGCCAATGCGGGCATCGACATGGTGTTCGACTTCGCGCAGCTCGTCGCCCATGCCGCGAGGACCCGCCCGCTCGTCGCCGGCTCCATCATCGGCTCCGGCACCGTGTCCAACAGGTTCGACGGCGGTCCGGGCAAGCCGATCGCCGAGGGCGGTGCCGGCTATTCCTGCCTTGCGGAGCTGCGCACCATCGAGACCATCACCACCGGCGCGGCGAAGACGCCGTTTCTCAAGTTCGGCGACGTCGTGCGCATCGAGATGAAGGACGAGACCGGCCACTCCATCTTCGGCGCCATCGAGCAGACGGTGACGCACTACGAAAGAGGCTGAGCGGCCGCGCGCCGGTCTTTCAGCGGCGGCAAGGTCATGGTATATACTTCTGCGAAAGAAAGGATATACCATGCCGCTCTACGTCAAGGACCGCGAAGTCGACCGTCTGGCCGAGCGCGTCTCCGCACTGCGCAAGGTCAGCAAGACGGAGGCGGTGCGGCAGGCATTGGCGCATGAGCTGCAACGGCTGGAGCAGGAGCCCTCTTTGGTCGACAAGGCGCTTGAGATGACCCGCGCGCTGAACCGGAAATATCCTCCTGTCGGTCCCGCCGCCGACAAGGCCTTCATCGATAGCCTGTACGAGGACTGATGTTCGTCGACGCCTCCGCCATCGTCGCAATGATGACGAGCGAAAACGACGCTCAGTCGCTTAGTCGACGCCTCATGGCGACCGACCGCCGTTTGACGTCACCCATGGCGATCTGGGAGGCCGCCGTCGCCTATGCCCGCATGACCGGCCTTGAGCCAAAGGCGGCGCTGGGCGAAGTGGAGGCCTATCTCCGGCTGCTGCAAATCGAAACGCTCGCCGTCGATGCCGCCATCACAGCGACGGCCGTCGAGGCGTTCCAGCGGTTCGGCAAGGGCCGCCATCCGGCGGCGCTGAACTTCGGCGACTGCTTCGCTTATGCCTGCGCCCACCAGCACGGCATTGCCCTGCTCTATAAAGGCGACGATTTCGCCCGCACCGACGTCGACAGGGCATGAAGGTCGCCCGCGTCATGCGGGCGACCTTCATTCATCAGGCGAGGTCGCCGATGCAGACATATTTCATTTCCAGATAGTCTTCCGCACCATGGGCCGAGCCTTCGCGGCCGAGGCCGGATTGCTTGATGCCGCCGAAGGGCGCGGCTTCGGAGGAAATGAGGCCCGTATTGACGCCCACCATGCCGTATTCCAGCGCCTCGGCCACCTTCCAGACTTTCTTCAGGTCGCCGGCATAGAAGTAGGCGGCGAGACCGAATTCGGTGTCGTTCGCCTGTTCGATGACGTCCTCGACCGTGTCGAAACGGAAGAGCGGCGCGAGCGGGCCGAACGTCTCCTCCCGCGCGACCGTCATGCCGCGGGCGACGCCCTTCAGCACGGTCGGCTCGAAGAAGGTGCCCTTGCCGGCCACGCGCTTGCCGCCGGAAACCACCGTCGCGCCCTTGGAAACGGCATCGGCGATATGGGCCTCGACCTTCTCGATCGCGGCTTCCTCGATCAGCGGACCGACCGTCGTGCCCTTGGCGAAACCGTCGCCGACGGAAAGTTCGGCCACCTTCCTGGCCAGCTTCTCGGCAAAGGCGTCGTAGACGTTCGATTGCACATAGAGCCGGTTGGCGCAGACGCAGGTCTGTCCGGCATTGCGGTACTTGGAGGCCATGGCGCCTTCCACGGCGGCGTCGAGATCCGCATCGTCGAAAACGATGAAGGGCGCGTTGCCGCCGAGCTCCAGGCTCATCTTCTTGATCTGGTCCGCGCACTGACGCATCAGGATGCGCCCGACTTCCGTCGAGCCCGTGAAGGAGATCTTGCGGACCTTCGGATTGTAGCACAGTTCCTTGCCGATCGCCGGACCGTCCGTGCCGAGCACGATGTTGAACACACCGGCGGGAATGCCGGCCCGCTCGGCCAGCACGGCGAGCGCAATGGCCGAAAGCGGCGTCAGCTCGGCAGGCTTGGAAACCACCGTGCAGCCCACGGCGAGCGCCGGCGCCACCTTGCGGGCGATCATCGCGGTCGGGAAGTTCCAGGGCGTGATCGTGCCGACCACGCCGACCGGCTGCTTGATCACCATCATGCGCTTGTCCGCACTGGCGGCGGGGATCGTCTCGCCGTTGATGCGCTTTGCCTCTTCCGCATACCATTCCACATAGGAGGCGGCATAGAGGATCTCGCCCTTGGCCTCGGCCAGCGGCTTGCCCATTTCGGCGGTCAGGATGGCGGCAAGCTCGTCGGCATGGGCGATCATCAGATCGAACCACTTGCGCAGGAGAATGCTGCGCTCCTTTGCCGGCCGCGCGGCCCAGGCGGGCTGAACCCGGTAGGCGGCGTCGATTGCGGCCTTCGTCTCGGTCGCCCCCATTTCCGGCAGGGTCGCCAGTGTCTCGCCGGTCGCGGGATTGAGCACGTCGAAGGTTCCGGCCGCGCTGTCGCTGATCCACTTGCCGTCCACATAGCCGGCATCGCGCAGCAGGTCGCCCGACGTGAAGTGCCGGGTCAGAGCATCATAGAAAGCCATTGTCGTTCCTTTCGGGCAGCAAAGCGCCTTCACCCGGAGCCTCTGCTCCGGGTGTCGCTTGCTTGGTCATGTGTCGTCTGTCTCGTACCGCTCAGCCGCGGGCTTCGATCATCGCCGCTTCGAGGATATCAAGGCCTTCGGCAAAGACGTCGTCCTGGATGGTGATCGGCGCGAGGAAGCGGATGACGTTGCCGTGCACGCCGCAGGTCAGCAGGATCAGGCCCTTTTCGAGCGCTTTCAGGCGAACCTTGTTGGCGAATTCGGCGCTCGGCTGCTTCGTCGCGACGTCGTTGAACTCGACGGCGTTCATGAAGCCCGGGCCGCGGATGTCGACGATTTCAGGGACCTTGTCGCGCAGCGATGCGAGGCGCTGCTTGAGGCGTGCACCGAGGTTTTCCGCGCGGTTGCACAGGTCCTCGTCCTTGATGACGTCGAGAACGGCATGGGCCGCCGCAACGCCGATCGGGCTGCCGGCATAGGTGCCGCCCAGGCCGCCCGGGCCGGGCGCATCCATGATGTCGGCGCGGCCGGTGACGGCCGCGATCGGGAAGCCGCCGCCAAGGCCCTTGGCCATGGTCACGAGGTCGGCCGTGACGCCGAAATGCTCCATGGCGAACAGCTTGCCGGTACGGGCAAAGCCGGTCTGGACTTCATCGGCGATCAGCAGGATGCCGTGCTTGTCGCAGATTTCGCGGATCGCCTTCATGAAGTTGACCGGTACGGGATAGAAGCCGCCTTCGCCCTGCACCGGCTCGATGATGATCGCGGCGACGCGGTTCGGGTCCACATCGGCGGCAAAGAGCTTCTTCAGCACATCGAGCGACTGCTCGACGGTCGTGCCGTGCATCTCGACCGGGAACGGTGCATGGTAGATGTCGGCCGGCATGGCGCCGAAGCCGACCTTGTAGGGAACGACCTTGCCGGTCAGCGCCATGCCCATGAAGGTGCGGCCGTGGAAGGCGCCGGAAAATGCGATGACAGCCTGGCGGCCGGTGGCGGCGCGGGCGATCTTCACGGCGTTCTCGACGGCTTCGGCACCGGTGGTGACGAAGATCGTCTTCTTCTCGAAATCGCCGGGGGTGATGGCGTTCAGGCGCTCGGCGAGTTCCACATAGTTTTCATAGGGCACGACCTGGTGGCAGGTATGCGTGAAGCGGTCGAGCTGCTTCTTGACGGCCTCGATGACGCGCGGATGGCGATGGCCGGTGTTGACGACGGCGATGCCGGCGGCGAAATCGATGTAGCGATTGCCTTCCTTGTCCCAGATCTCCGCATTTTCCGCGCGGTCGGCGTAGATCTGCGTGGTCATGCCCACGCCGCGCGAAATAGCGGCGTTCTTGCGGTCGGTCAGCGGGGAGGCGGTCATGGCGCTATCCTGAATCTGGAGGCTTCGATCAATAACTTGCATTTTTTCTGCAAGCTTCGAGTGGAATTCCTACATTTTTTCTGCAAGAATGCAACTGGCATTCTGCGCGGGAAATGCGACCGATTTTCAGGCCGCCCGCCCGCGTGGGTGTGTATAAGCGAAACGAACACAGAATCAGGGATTGGCGCGATGGGTTCCCCGGAACCGGTGCACTATAAGGTGACGGAGGCGGCACGCCTTGCCGGCGTCTCGGCCTCCACGCTGAGGCTATGGGAGACGCAGGGTCTCGTCGTGCCCGGCCGCTCGGACACCGGCCACCGGCAGTACAGCGCCGACGACGTCAACCGCCTCAAGCGCATTGCCTGGTATCGCACCGAGCGCGGCCTCAACCCGGCCGCGATCCGCGAGGCGCTGGAGGCGGAAGAGCCTGCGGCGGAAACGCAGGCGTCGGACGGCGATGCGCCGCAGGGCATCGGCCGCAAGTTCCGCAGCCTGCGCCATGCCGAGGGCAAGACGCTGGAGCAGGTGGCCGGCGATATCGGCATCGCGACCTCCGTTCTCTCCACCTTCGAACGCACCTCGCAGGGCGTGACCTTCCGCGTGCTGCACGATCTCGCCGACTATTACGGCACGACCGTCTCCAAGCTTTCCGGCGAGGAGGAGACCGACAACCGTGCGGTGGTGCGCTCGGGGGAATGGAAGCTGTGGCCGGAGACATCGCCGGGCGTGACCGTGCAGGTGCTGGCCGATGGCCGGAACATGATGGATTGCCACCGTTTCGTGCTGGCGCCCGGCGCCACCTCTGACGGCGCCTACCAGCACGACGGCGAGGAATTCGTCCATGTCCTGGCGGGGCGCGTCGAGATCGTGCTCGACGGCCACGAATTCCACGACCTCGGCCCCGGCGACAGCCTCTATTTCGAGAGCACCCGCCACCATTCCTGGCACAACAGCCATGACGGCGAGACGGTGCTGATCTGGATCAACACACCGCCGACCTTCTGACGCTACTCGGCCGCGACGATGTGGAAGGCGCGCGGTTCGGCCTCCCTGGCGGTGCCGCCCATCAGGTAGATGAGACAGCTCGTGCGCAGCAGCGACGCGAAGTTCGACACCGTGCCGTTGCGCTCCAGCGCCTCGTCATAGAGCGTCGAGAGAAAGCGGGACGTCGACATACCCTGACCGCTGGCGATCTCGTCGATCAGCACCCAGAAGGCCGCCTCGAGCTGGATGCTCGTCGAATGCCCGCCGATGCGCACCGACCGGTTGACGGGCCGGTAGCGTTGCGGATCCTGGCCCGCGAAAACCTCACACATTGGCATATCCTCCAGTCTTGTTTTTATGCCTTCGATTATGCGGCGACGCTTGTATTTGGTCAAATCATCCCGGCGCGTGCGAACCGATAAAAATTCCTTCTCCATATACTCCGGAAATGAAAATCCATGTGCGGTAACGGGCTGCTACCCGCAGCCCCGATTCCGGACGCACACTCCCCCTACAAGCGAACTGCAAGCGGGGGAAACCAGGCGTGGCGAAGACGATACATTCCATGATCCGTGTTCTGGACGAAGACCGGTCCGTGGATTTCTACAACAGGGCCTTCGGCCTTGAAATCGCCGAGCGGCTGGATTTCGAGACCTTCACGCTCGTCTACATGAGCAATGCCGAAAGCGAATTCGAACTCGAGCTGACGATCAACAAGGGCCGCACCGAACCTTACAATCTCGGCGATGGTTACGGCCATCTCGCCGTCTCGGTGTCCGATCTCGACAGCGAGCATGCCCGCGTCTCCGCGCTCGGCTTCACCACCGGCAAGATCGTCGAATTCAACCGGGACGGCGGCCTGCTTGCCCGCTTCTTCTTCGTCACCGATCCGGATGGCTACAAGATCGAGGTTCTGCAGCGGCACGGCCGCTACAAGTAAAGAGGCCGGCGGCCCGGGGGAGGCCGCCCGCCATGAATGCAACGGGAGGAACGTGACATGACGACCATCTACGAGCAGCGCCCCGGCATTTCCCGGCGCGAGCTTCTCAAGCGCGGCACGGTCGGCGCCGCACTCATCATCGCCGGCAACGCCGTCATCAGCCCCGACCGGGCCTGGGCCATGGAGACGACGGCGCTGAAGCCGGAGACCATGGCGACGCTGATCAAGCTCGCCCGCGACATCTACCCGCACGACGCGATTTCCGATCGCTTCTACGCCATCGCCGTCAAGGGCCACGAGACAAAGGCCGGTACCGACGCAGCGCACAAGACGCTGATCGAGGACGGCATTGCCGATCTCGACAAGCGCGCCGGCGCCAACGGTTATCGCGGCCTTGGTTGGGAAGACGACCGTGTCGCGATCCTGCGCGACATCGAGACGACACCGTTCTTCCAGGCGGTGCGCGGCGATCTCGTCGTCTCCTTCTACAACCAGAAGGAACTCTGGCCGCATTTCGGCTACGAGGGCGAATCCTACTCGAAGGGCGGGTACATCGCCCGCGGTTTCGACGACATCGAATGGCTTTGACGACGGTCTGACGGCCAGCGCCGGAGGAGGCGCGGCCGCATGGCGCAAAGCCGACCGTCCCGTTTCAGGAGGAAACCATGGCAGCTCCTTACGATCTCAACGACGACAGCGTGGTCGTCATCATCGGTTCCGGCGCCGGCGGCGGTACGCTGGGCAACGAACTGGCGCAGAAGGGCATCGACGTCGTCGTGCTCGAATCCGGTGCGCGGCACGAACATGAGGACTTCATCAACGACGAGTGGGACAGTTTTGCCCAGCTCGCCTGGCTCGATCACCGCACGACGGGTGGCGGCTGGCGTGTGGCCAAGGACTTCCCGAACCTGCCGGCCTGGATCGTCAAGGCGGTCGGCGGCACCACCACCCACTGGGCCGGCGCCTCGCTGCGCTTCCAGGAGCACGAGTTCAGGACGCTCAGCCATTACGGCAAGATCGACGGCGCCAACCTGCTCGACTGGCCGATCACGCTCGCCGAGCTGGAGCCCTACTACGCCAAGGCCGAAGACAAGATGGGCGTGACCCGCACCAACGGCATCGAGGGCCTGCCGGGCAACAACAACTTCAAGATCCTCAAGGCCGGCGCCGACAAGCTCGGCTACAAGGAATGTCACACCGGCAACATGGCGATCAACTCCGCCGATCGCGACGACCGCATGAGCTGTCAGCAGACCGGCTTCTGTTTCCAGGGCTGCAAATGGGGCGCCAAATGGTCGACGCTCTATACGGAAATCCCCAAGGGGGAGGCCACCGGCAAGCTGGAAGTGCGCCCGCAGTCGCATGTCGTGAAGATCGAGCATGATGCCAGCGGCAAGGTCAATGCCGTGGTCTATGCCGACAAGGACGGCAAGCTGCACAGCCAGAAGGCCCGCATCGTCGCCGTCGCCGGCAACTCCATCGAAAGCCCGCGCCTGCTGCTCAACTCGGCCTCGGCCAAATTCCCCGACGGCCTTGCCAACTCCTCCGGTCAGGTCGGCAAGAACTACATGCGCCACACGACGGGCTCGGTCTATGCCGTGTTCGAGAAGCCCGTGCACATGTACCGCGGCACCACCATGGCCGGCATCATCAGGGACGAGGCGAAGCACGATCCGTCGCGCGGCTTCGTCGGCGGCTACGAGCTGGAAACGCTCTCCCTCGGCGTGCCCTTCATGGCGGCCTTCCTCGATCCCGGCGGCTGGGGCCGCTCGTTTGCCTCGGCGATGGACAGCTACGCCAACATGGCGGGCCTGTGGATCGTCGGCGAGGACATGCCGCAGGAACAGAATGCCGTGAAGCTGCACGGCGAACTGAAGGACCAGTACGGCATGCCGATCCCGGACGTCTGGTTCACCGATCACGCCAACGATGTCGCGATGCGCAACCATGCCTACCAGCAGGGGCAGGCGCTCTACGAAGCCGTCGGCGCGACGCGCAGCTTCCCCACGCCGCCCTATCCGTCCACGCACAATCTCGGCACCAACCGCATGAGCGAGAAGGCGAGCGACGGCGTGGTCAACAAGTGGGGCCAGACGCACGACATCAAGAACCTGTTCGTGTCGGACGGCAGCCAGTTCACGACGGGCGGCGCGGAAAACCCGACGCTCACCATCGTGTCTCTTGCGATCCGGCAGGCCGATTATATCGCCAAGGAAATGGCCGCCGGCTCGATCTGATATTTCCGCGATCCTCCCCGGTCGCCTTCGGGCGGCCGGTGATCGCGTGCGGCCGGCAGGCCGCGCCAACTCCGGCCGGCTCACGCCGGCCGCCTTTTCGATGGAACGACGCATGAAGACGCTTGCCGCCCTGATCCTCCTGACGCTTTCCTCGACCGCCCTGGCAGCCGAAGGCTCCGCCGAGGCGGGAAAGGTCGTGTTCAAGAAATGCACCGCCTGTCACAATGCCGAGCAGGCGACGAACAAGGTCGGCCCGCATCTGGACGGCGTCGTCGGCCGGCCCGCGGCGGCGCTTGCCGACTATACGAACTATTCCGATGCCATGAAGGAAGAAGGCGCCAAGGGCCTGACATGGGACGAGGCGACGCTCGCCACCTATCTCGCCGGCCCGAAGAAGATGATCCCCAAGACGCGCATGGCCTTTTCCGGCCTCAAGTCCGAGCAGGACATCGCCGACGTCATCGCCTATCTGAAATCGGTCAAGGCGCAGTAAGCCCGCTCAGCCGCCACGCCGCTTCAGCTGCAATTCGCGGAAGAAGATGAAGAGGCCGGAGGCCACGATAAAGCCTGCGCCGATCAGCATGGCCGGGCGCGGCGCATCGCCGAAGAACAGCCAGCCGAACAGCACCGCCCAGATCAGCAGCGTGTATTGCAGCGGCACCACGGTCGCGGCATCGCCCAGCTTCAGCGAGCGGTTGACCAGCATATGCGCCGCCATCGCCACGATGCCGAGCAGGCTGAGCAGGCCGAAATCGACGGCACTGACGGGCGCCCAGCCGCCGGGATCGGAAAGACACCAGACGCCCGCGAAGAGCGCCGCACCGGTCACCTGCCAGAACACCAGCGTCGTGTCGGGCGTGGCGCGCAACGATCGGCTGAAGACCATGGCAAGCCCGAAAGCGAGGCTGCCGGCAAGCGCGATGAGGGCCGGCAGCGTGAAGCTGTCCCTGGAGGGCGACAGCGCGATGATGACGCCGGCAAAGCCGACGAGAATGGCCGACCAGCGCCGCCAGCCGACATGCTCGCCCAGCATCAGCGGCGAGAGGGCGGCGACATAGATCGGTGCCGCAAGCCAGTAGGTCATCGCGTCGGCCAGCGGCATATAGGCCACCGCGAAATAGAACGCCGATGCCTCGAAGGCGAAGAGCGCGGAGCGCAGCAGGTGCAGTTTCGGCTGCTCGACCTCGATCAGCCGGCGCCAGCCGACCCGCCAGAAGAACGGTGCCAGCACGACCATGGCGGCCAGACTGCGGATCAGCATCAGCTGCCCGACCGAATAGGTCGAGACCAGCCACTTGCCGAGCACGTCGTTCAGCGAAAACATCACCATGCCGAGCAGCATCAACAGCACGCCGAGGCGGGCGGAGCCGGTGGCGGGCGTGGCGGCGGCGGTGTCTGTCATGTCGGCAACTCTGATGGCGGTTGACGCGCTGTGGCACATTCGGCGCCCCCGATCCAGCGACTATTTTTGATGGCTCCATAAGCCCCTTCATCACCACCTGGCGGTTGATACCCGTCGCCGGCAATGAAACAGTGCGGCCGTTGCGGAGGAGCTTCATGATGACGGACACCAAGACGACGAAACGCCGGCTGCGCTCGCAGGACTGGTTCGACAACCGCGACCACGTCGACATGGCCGCCATCTATCTCGAACGCTTCATGAATTACGGCATCACGCCGGAGGAGCTGCGCTCGGGCAAGCCGGTGATCGGGATTGCCCAGAGCGGCAGCGATCTCACGCCCTGCAATCGCCACCATGTCGATCTCGCCAGGCGCGTGCGCGACGGTATCCGCGATGCCGGCGGCATTCCCATCGAGTTCCCCACCCATCCGATCTTCGAAAACTGCAAGCGGCCGACCGCGGCGCTTGACCGCAACCTCGCCTATCTCGGGCTGGTCGAAATCCTCTACGGCTATCCGCTGGATGGGGTCGTGCTGACGACCGGCTGCGACAAGACCACGCCCTCGGCCCTGATGGCCGCCTCGACGGTCGACATTCCCGCCATCGTCCTGTCGGGCGGGCCGATGCTCGACGGCTGGCACGACGGCGATCTTGTCGGCTCGGGCACCGTCATCTGGCGCTCACGCCGCAAGCTTGCCGCCGGCGCCATCGACGAAGAGGAATTTCTGCAGGCCGCGATGGATTCCGCACCCTCCATCGGCCATTGCAACACGATGGGAACGGCCTCCACCATGAACGCGCTGGCCGAGGCGCTCGGCATGTCGCTCACCGGCTGTGCCGCCATTCCGGCCGCCTATCGCGAGCGCGGGCAGATCGCCTATCGCACCGGCCGGCGCGCCGTGGAATTGGTGCTGGAGGATATCCGCCCCTCCCACATTCTCACGCGGCAGGCCTTTCTCAATGCCATCCGTGTCAATTCCGCCATCGGCGGCTCCACCAATGCGCAGCCGCATCTGATGGCCATGGCCAAACATGCCGGTGTCGCGCTGGAGCCCGATGACTGGCAGCGGTACGGCTACGATATCCCGCTGCTGGCGGACGTGCAGCCGGCCGGCCGCTTCCTCGGCGAGCGATTCCACCGTGCAGGCGGCGTGCCCGCCATCATGCGCGAACTGCTCGAGGCGGGAAAACTCGATGGCACCTGTCCCACCGTCACGGGCCGCACCATGGCGCAAAACCTGGAGGGACGCGCCGCAAGCGATCGCGAGGTGATCCGGTCCTATGATGCACCGTTGAAGGAACGCGCCGGTTTCCTTGTCCTCAAGGGCAATCTCTTCGACTTCGCCATTATGAAGACCTCGGTCATTTCCGAGGAATTCCGGCAGCGCTATCTGAGCGAGCCCGGCCGCGAAGGCATATTCGAGGGCAGGGCGGCGGTCTTCGACGGCTCGGAGGATTACCACGCGCGCATCAACGACCCGGCGCTCGGCATCGACGAGCGCACGATCCTCGTCATCCGCGGCGCCGGGCCGCTTGGCTGGCCGGGTTCGGCGGAGGTCGTCAACATGCAGCCGCCGGACCATCTGCTCAGGCGCGGCGTCACCAGCCTGCCCACCATCGGCGACGGCCGCCAGTCCGGCACCGCCGACAGTCCGTCCATCCTCAATGCCTCGCCGGAAAGCGCGGCGGGTGGCGGACTTGCCTGGCTGCGCACCGGCGACATCATCCGCATCGACCTCGAACACGGCCGCTGCGACATGCTGGTGGCAGAGCAAGAGATCGAGAAGCGCAAGGCCGATGGCATTCCCGCCGTTCCGGCAGACGCCACGCCGTGGCAGCGCCTCTATCGCCGGACCGTTACGCAGCTCTCGGATGGTGCGGTGATCGACGGGGCGGCAGATTTCCGCAGGATCGCGGAAACCCCGCCGCGCCACAACCACTGATACGTTTCAGCCGCGGCGCGCGACGAGGATGCCGAAGAGCACGATCACGCCACCGATGGCCTGCATCAGCCCGACAGGCTCGCCCAGCAGCAGCCAGGCGAGGAGTGCGGCGACGACCGGCTGGAGAAGCAGCGTCAGCGAGGAGAACGCCGTCGGAAGATAGGCGAGCGCGTAGGTGACGAGGCCCTGCCCGCCGACATGGCTGATGAGCGCGAGACCGAGCAGCATGCCCCAGCCGAAGAGCGTCGCCGGCACCAGGTCGGCTTCCAGGAAGAAGGCGACCGGCAGCATGCAGGTCATTGCGGCGAATGTCGTCCACACCATGATGCGCGACGTGGAGAACCGCGCCCGCAAATGGCCGATCGACAGCATGTAACCGGCGTAGAACATCGCCGCGACGACGGCCGTCGCATCGCCCGCCATCTGCCCGCCGCCCAGCGCTGCCGGCCCGCCCTTCAGCACGACGACGCCGATCAGCGCCAGCGCCAGCCCGGCAAGAAAGACGGGCGTGATGGTCGTGCGGAAAAGCAGCCAGGAGCCGAGCGTGACGAAGACGGGTGCAACATTGGCAAAGAGCGTCGCATTGGCAACCGAGGTCATGTGCAGCGAGAGATGCCAGGACCCCAGGTCTGCGGCCAGGAAGATGCCGGGCAGGAACAGGAAGAGGCGGTCGCGAAGACCGGATGGCCGCTCGTCGGCCTGCGGGAGCGCGCGCGAGACGATGAAGAACGGCACGAGCGCGAGCGCGACGCGCCAGAACGCCGTCGCCATCGGTCCGACTTCGGAAAACCGCACGAAGATCGGCGAGCCGCCGATGGCGATGCCGCCAACGAGGAGAGCGATGAGCGCGAGTCGCGCATGCGATGGGGATGCAACGGGGGACAAGGCGGACGTCCAGGGGAGCGGCGATGCCGCGCGCGCTATCAGAGCGCAGCGGCTTCAGCCAGAGGCAAGCCGCGTATTCTCCGGAGATGTCTGCGGCGAGCGGCGGCAAAGCGACGGGCTTTGGCCGACGGCCGGTCATCGGGCGAAGACGCGGAACGAGGAGGCCGGGCCACCCGCGACGGCGGGCGGCCCGGCCCTTGGGTCATTACGCCGCCTCGGGGCGGTGCACGGTCTTGATCTCCAGGAAGTCCTCCAGGCCGAACATGCCGCCCTCGCGGCCGTTGCCGGACTGCTTGTAGCCGCCGAAGGGGCTGCCATAGCGGTGCGGGCCGCCGTTGATATGCACCATGCCGGCACGCAGGCGGGCGGAAACACGTTCCGCGCGGTCCGGGTCGCCGGTCTGCACATAGGCCGCAAGCCCGTAAGCCGTGTCGTTGGCGATCGCGATCGCCTCCTCCTCGGTGTCGAAGGGAATGATCGACAGGACCGGACCGAACACCTCCTCACGCGCGATGCGCATGGTGTTGTTCACATCGGCGAAGATCGTCGGCTTGACGAAATAGCCGGTCTCGTAACCATCCGGCTTGCCGGGACCGCCGACGAGAAGCCGCGCCCCCTCGGCAACGCCCGCCTCGATCAGCGCCTGCACCCGGCCGAACTGGATATGCGAGACGAGCGGGCCGATATGCTCGCCTTCCTCCTCGGGATTGCCGACCCTGGCTTCTTTGCCGGTGCGTTCGGCGATCTCCACCACCTTGTCATAGACCGAGCGCTCCACCAGCATGCGCGTCGGCGCATCGCAGGACTGGCCGGAATTGTTGAAGCATTCGCGCACGCTGCCGGCCACGCGGTCCTCGAGATCGGCATCGGCGAAGACGATGTTCGGCGACTTGCCGCCGAGTTCCAGCGTCACGCGCTTGACCGTGTCGGCCGCATCCTTGCTGACGGCGATGCCGGCGCGGGTGGAACCGGTAAACGACATCATGTCGATGTCCTTGTGGCGCGACAGGGCCGCACCGCATTCCGGGCCGTCGCCGTTGACGAGGTTGAATGTCCCCGCCGGGAAGCCGGCCTCATGCACCATCTCCGCATAGAGCATGGCGTTGAGCGGCGTGAATTCCGACGGCTTCAGCACGCAGGTCGAGCCCGTCGCCAGCGCCGGAACCACCTTCAGCGCGATCTGGTTGATCGGCCAGTTCCACGGCGTGATCAGGCCGCAGACCCCGATGGGCTCGCGGCGCACCACGTCGCCGTTCGGCAGCACTTCGCGGTTCTTCAGCCGCTTCAGCGCATCGATGAAGCCCTGGAGGTGGCCGACCCCGACATCCGCCTGCTGTTCGGTGCTCATGGTGATGGGCGCGCCGAGTTCCTGCGTGATGGTGCGCGCCATCTCGTCATAGCGGCGCTTGTAGATTTCGAGCAGCTTTTCCAACAGGGCGAGCCGCTCTTCCGTGCTGGTCTGGCTGTAGGTCGCGAACGCCTTCTTGGCGGCCGCCACGGCGCGGTCGATATCTGCGGCCGTGCCCATCGAGATGACCGCGATCGGCTTTTCCGTCGCCGGGTTGATCACCGAAAGATCGTTCGGCGTCAACGGATCGACCCACTGGCCGTCGATATAGAACTTGCGCCTGTCGAGCATGCTTTTCTCCCGTCATTCCCGTTTTATCGCGCCGACCCTGCATGAGCCGGTCCGTCTTTCCGGCAGCGAATGTCCTTCGGCGCGACGAAAAGCGCAAGCCCCCGAAAGTGCCAACGATGGAAAGGCGGCTAGCAGCAGGACGTCTCGGCATTTCCCGTGGCGAGCTGCTGCAGGATCGGACAATCGGGCCGCGCGTCACCGTGGCAGTTCGCCGAAAGATGCTCCAGCGTGCCCACCATGTCCTCCAGCAGCCGCATCTTGGCGCGCATCTCCGCGATATGGTCGCTTGCGATGCGCTTGACCTCGGAGGAGGCGCGGGCGCGGTCCTGCCACAGCGCAAGCAGATCGCGGATCTGCGCGATGGAGAAGCCCAGATCGCGCGAGCGGCGGATGAAGGACAGCGTCGAAAGGTCGTTTGGACCATAGACGCGATATCCCGCGCCGGTGCGCCCGGCCGCCTTGATGAGGCCGATCTGCTCGTAGTGGCGGATCATCTTGGCGGTCACGCCCGTGGCCTCCGCCGCTTCGCCGATATTCATGCCTTGTCTCCCTTGAAGGACGGCCTGTAGCGCTTCAGCCTCAGCGCATTCGTCACCACGAAGACGCTGGAGAGCGCCATGGCTCCTGCGGCGAGCGCCGGTGAAAGCTGGATGCCGAAGGAGGGATAGAGCAGCCCCGCGGCGACCGGCACGAGCGCCACATTGTAGCCGAAGGCCCAGAACAGGTTCTGCCTGATATTGCGCATCGTCGCGCGCGAAAGGCCGATGCCGGTCGCAACACCCCGCATGTCGCCGGCCATCAGCACCACGTCGGCGCTTTCGATGGCCACATCGGTGCCGGTGCCGATGGCGATGCCGGTATCGGCCGCCGCCAGCGCCGGCGCGTCGTTGATGCCGTCGCCGACGAAGGCGACCTTCTTCGCGCCGCCCGCCGACAGTTCGCGCACGGCGGCAACCTTGCCATCGGGCAGCACTTCCGCCATCACCCGGTCGATGCCGAGCGAGGCGGCGACGGCCTGTGCCGTGCCCCTGTTGTCGCCGGTGATCATCGCGACCTCGATGCCGAGCGCCTTGAGCGCGGCAATCGCCTCGCGCGTCGTCGGCTTGACGGGGTCGGTCACGGCAAAGAGCGCGGCAAGCCTGCCGTCGATGGCGGCATAGAGCGGCGAGGCGCCCTCGGCCGCAAGACGCGCGGCCTCAGCCGCGAATGGCCCGACGTCGAGGCCAAGCCCCGCCATGAAGCCAGTGGACCCGACCTCCACCCTGCGACCGGCCACCTCGGCGGCGATGCCCTGGCCCGATGTCGCCACGAAGCCGGATGCCGCGGGCAGCGCCACGCCCTCCGCAACGGCCGCGCCATGGACGGCGGCCGCGATCGGATGTTCGGAATGCATCTCGGCAGCCGCGACGAGGGCAAGCACCTCATCGCGGCCGAAGCCCTCTGCCGGCACGATGCGCGTCAGCGTCGGGCGGCCGAGCGTCAGCGTGCCTGTCTTGTCGACGGCGACGATATCGGTGCCTTCGAGCGTCTGGAGCGCTGTGCCCTGCCGGAACAGCACGCCGAGTTCCGCCGCGCGGCCGGTGCCCGTAATGATCGAGGTCGGCGTGGCGAGCCCCATGGCGCAGGGGCAGGCGATGATGAGCACGGCCACGGCATTCACCAGCGCATGGGCGAGAATCGGGCTCGGCCCGAAGATCAGCCACAGGCCGAAGGTGAGGAGCGCCACGGCGATGACGGCCGGCACGAACCATTGCGTCACGCGGTCGACCAGCGCCTGGATCGGCAGCTTCGCCGCCTGCGCGTCCTCCACCATGCGGATGATCTGCGAGAGCACCGTATCGGCGCCGACACGCGTGGCGCGGAAGGTCAGCGAGCCCGTCGTGTTGACGGTGCCGCCCGTCACCGTGTCGCCGGGTTTGCGGGCGACCGGCATCGGTTCGCCTGTGATCATGGATTCGTCGATATAGCTTTCGCCCTCGATCACCTCGCCGTCGACGGGCACCTTCTCGCCCGGCCGCACCAGAACGACATCGCCGGCCACGACGCTTTCCAGCGAAACGTCCTCGGTCCTGCCGTCGCGGATCACGCGCGCGGAGCGGGCGTTCAGGCCGGCGAGATGGCGGATCGCCTCGCCGGTGCGGCCCTTGGCGCGCGCCTCCAGGAAGCGGCCGGCCAGGATGAGCGTCACGATGACGGCTGCCGCCTCGAAATAGACGTTGGCCGTACCGCCCGGCAGAAGAGCCGGTGCGAAGGTCGCGACGGTGGAGAATATCCAGGCCGCGAGCGTACCGATCACCACCAGCGCGTTCATGTCGGGCGCAAGCCGGACAAGGCTCGGTATGCCCTTCAGGAAGAAGCGCCGGCCGGGGCCGACGAGCACCAGCGTCGCCAGCACGAACTGGATGACCCGGCTCGCCTGCATGCCGATGGTGTCGTGGATGTAATGGCCGAATGCGGGCACGGCGTGCGCCCCCATCTCCATCACGAAAAGCGGTGCCGTCAGCACGGCCGCGATGATGAGATCACGCTTGAGCGCGCTTGCCTCCGCGGCGCGGCGGTCGTCCTCTGCGGGTGCGTCGGCGGCAACGCGCACTGCCTTGTAGCCCGTGCGCTCGATGGCGGCGGCAAGGTCGTCGAAAGTCGCCGCACCCCTGGCAAGGCGCACGCGCGCCCGCTCCTGCGCGAGGTTCGCCGTGGCGTCCACCACGCCGGGCACCGCCTTTAGCGCCTTTTCGACGCGGCCGATGCACGAGGCGCAGGTCATGCCCTCGACGGGAAATTCCAGCACGTCCTCATCGACGCCGTAACCCGCGCCGCGCACGGCTGCGGCAACGGCGGCAATGTCAGGCGCGCCGTCGAAGGTCACGTCGGCCTTCTCCGTCGCCAGATTGACGGCGGCGCCGGAAACACCCGGCACGGTCTCGATGGCCTTCTCCACCCGGCGCACGCAGGACGCGCAGGTCATGTCGGAAATGGAGAGCTTGATGGTCTGCCGGTCGCCCGGTCCCGTCGTGGTGAGCATGGTGCACCTTTCATCCTTTTGGATAGATCGTGCACCTTCCCATTATGTCAAGGTCAAGCCCCGTTTCGCCGATTATGCATCGGCGGGTGAATATCCCTCGGCCTCGATGACCGATGCGACCGCCGCCCGGTCGCCGGCATTTTCGACGGTGACACGTTTGGAGGCAAGATCGATCTCGACCTTCGCGTCAGGGTAGGCGGCCACCACCGCGCCGGTGATCGCCCTGACGCAGTGGCCGCAGGTCATGTCGGGAACGGTGAAGGTGAGGCTGTTTTCGGCAGGCATGGCAAACTCCTTGATGGTTGGACCGAGGCTAGCGCCTTCCCGCGCGGGAAGGTCAAGCCCCGTCCATCGAGAAGCCGGCAAGGCGCGCGCCGAGCTTGCCGATCGTCTCGACATCCGCATTGGCGAAGGCGAAACGCAGATAGCCTTCCTGCCCCGGCCCGAAATAGCTGCCCGGCAGGCAAAGAATGCCGGCCTCCTTGGCCAGGCGCTCCGCCACCGCCGCCGATGGCGTGCCGGCGAAGGGATGCCCGATGAAGGCGAAATAGGCCCCGACCGCACCGACGCGCCAGTCCGGCGCCGCTGCCATGGTCGCGCGAAGCGCTTCCACCCGGCGCGCGATCTCGCGGCGGTTTTCCTCGCGCCATTCGGCCAGAAGCGGAATGGCCGTCGCGACGGCGGCCTGCGCCGAGCGGGGCGGGCAGATCTGCAGGTTGTCCATGATCTTGGCCACCTGCGTCACCACCGCGTTGCCAGCCGTGATCGCACCAAGGCGATGACCGGGAATGCAGAAGGACTTGGAGAAGCTGTAGAGGCCGATCAGCGTATCCTCCCAGCCCTTGCGCCCGAACAGGTCGTGCGGCCGGCCGGCGCCGGCGGGCAGGAAGTCGCGATAGGTCTCGTCGAGGATCAGCCAGATACCGCGCGCGACGCAAAGATCGTAGATCGCGCCCAGCATATCCGGCGGATAGACCGCGCCGGTCGGGTTGTTCGGCGAGACGAGGGCGATGGCGCGCACGTCGGGCGTGACGCCGGCGGCCAGCGCCGCGAGGTCGGGCAGGAAGCCGTTTTTCGGGTCGCAGGCGGCAAACCGGGTCTTGATGCCCAGCATGGCCAGCGTCGTTTCCTGGTTGAAATAATAGGGATCGGTCATCAGCACCGCGTCGCCCGCACCCGCCACCGCCATGGCGGCGCAGATGAAGGCCTGGTTGCAGCCGGCGGTGATATGGACGTTGCCGGCGGCAAGCGCCGCGCCGTAGCTTTCCGAGAGATGGTCTGCATAGGCCTTGCGCAGCACCGCCTCGCCCTCGATCGGGCCGTAGCCGGTATAGGCGCGCGAGGCGGCGTATTCGCCCAGCAGCCTCAGCATGTCCGGATGCGGCGGATAACCCGGCACGGCCTGCGAGAAGTCGATCATCGCGCCGCCGCGCCCGTCATAGGCGTCTGCCCAGGCGAAGACGGAGGGGATCGGCGGGGCGGCGAGGGTTTCGACGAGAGGATTGAAGCGAGGCATGGTCGGTCCGTTGATATCAGGCGCGGGTCTTGCGCGGAGGGCTTGTTGGTATCAGGCGCTTGGCCGGTGTCGTGGTGGAGCGGTAGGCATCGGCGCTACGGCCGCCGCGCCCGCGCAGATGCAGGCGGGCGGAGGCCTGCGGCTCGGGCAGGGTTTCTTCCAGTGCGGCAAAGAGCCAGTCGATGAACACCTTGACGATGGGCGACTGGCGCAGCGCCTGCCGGCAGGCGACATAGAAGGCATCGTTGGCCGGCACCGAAAGGTCGAAGGGCACGACAAGCTCGCCGCGGGCGATCAGGTTGCTCGCCGTGATGTTGTCGCCGAGCGCGATGCCCTGTCCGTAGAGCGCCGCTTCCGTCGAAAGACGTGCATCGCTCATGAAATGCTGGCGGTCACGCGGCATGTCGATGGCGTCGGCGGCGGCCAGCCATGTGTTCCATTCGCGCCCGTCATCGCCGTGAAACAGCGCGTGATCGGCCAGATCGCGAACGGAGCGCAGCGGCCGGCTGTTGAGGAGCGTCGGGCTGGCGACCGGGAAAAGCCGCAGGTTCGACCACAGCCGCGTCCAGCAGTCCGGCCAGTTGCCATCGCCATAGAGCAGGCTCACATCCGTATCGAGCGAACGCAGGTGCTCGGGGTCGTTGGAGGCGATCAGCGTCACCTTCACGCCGGGAAACTGGTCCGTGAACGTGTTCAGCCGCGGCAGAAGCCAGAGCGACAGCAGTGCGGGCACGCAGCTGATGGTGATGTCGCCGCGCGTTTCGGGCTGTTTCATCAGCGCGGTAGCCGCGGCGATCTCGCTGAAGGCGTTGGTGACGGCCGGCAGAAGCAGCGCGCCCTGCGGCGTCAGCTTCAGGCGCTTGCCGTTGCGTTCGAAGAGCGTGGTTCCGAGCGATTCCTCCAGCGCGCGGATCTGGTGGCTCACCGCGCCATGCGTCACGTTCAGTTCCCGCGCGGCCGCCGAGACGGCGCCACGGCGGGCGGTCGCCTCGAAGGCGCGCAGCGGGTTGAGTGGTGGAAGGCGCGAAGCCATGGCAAACCTGTATGTGAGTTTTTCTCACGAATACCGCTACAACAATGTCAATTGATTTTCCATATGGATTGCCGCGATAATGCTGTCAACGAGGGCAAAGCCCCGGGGAACGTTATCAGGCTATCGCATACCGGCCCCGGACCGCCCGCATCTCAACAGGTGAGGCAGGATCATGAGCGACACGAAGCTCGAAGAGCTCAGGGCAAAATACGGCGAGAGCCATGGCGGCGACATCTTCGACCCGGCTTTCCGCAAGGTAGCGGACAAGATTTTCAACAAGAGCGGCACGCGTCTTGCGCCCTATGCCGGCGTCCCCACCTTCCTCTCCGCCCCCTATATGCCCGTCGACGCCGAAGCGCCCGATTTCGGCAATCTCCAGGTGGCCATAACAGGCGTACCGATGGATCTCGGCGTCACCAACCGTCCGGGCTCGCGCTTCGGGCCCCGCGCCATGCGCGCCATCGAGCGCATCGGCCCCTACAACCACGTGCTGGATTGCGCACCGGTGCAGGAGTTGCGCGTGGCCGATATCGGCGACGTGCCGTTCCAGAGCCGCTATAGGCTCGAGCTCAGCCACGACGACATCGAGAAGCGCTTCAACCAGATCGTCGATGCCGGCGTCATTCCGCTCGCCGTCGGCGGCGACCACTCGATCACGCATCCGATCATGAAGGCCGTCGGCAAGAGAGAGCCGGTCGGCATGATCCATATCGACGCCCATTGCGACACCGGCGGCCTCTTC
Source organism: Shinella sp. AETb1-6 (assembly GCF_009826875.1). NCBI lineage: Bacteria > Pseudomonadati > Pseudomonadota > Alphaproteobacteria > Hyphomicrobiales > Rhizobiaceae > Shinella > Shinella sp. AETb1-6. Next base: position 325,266 of record NZ_WUMM01000005.1, read on the forward strand.
GACCAGACGAAGTTCCACCACGGCGGCCCGTTCCGCAACGCCGTGCTCGACGGCGTGCTCGATCCGAAGCGCACCATCCAGATCGGCATCCGCGGCTCCTCCGAATATCTGTGGGAGTTCTCCTACGATTCCGGCATGACCGTCATCCACGCGGAAGAGGTCACCGGCCTCGGCATCCCCGCCATCATCGAGAAGGCGAAGGCGATCGTCGGCGATGGCCCGACCTACCTTTCCTTCGACATCGACAGCCTGGATCCGAGCTTCGCGCCCGGCACCGGCACGCCCGAGATCGGCGGGCTGACGACGCGCGAGGTCCTGGAACTCATCCGCGGCCTCAAGGGCATCAATCTCGTCGGCGGCGACGTCGTGGAGGTCGCGCCGCAGTACGACGCCACGACCAACAGCGCCCATGCCGGCGCCCAGGTGCTGTTCGAAATTCTGAGCCTGATGGTATTCAGCCCTTCCGTGGCGGCGAAAGCCTGACATACAATAGCAACAACGGGAACATGCCGGCGGGTCCAGACCGGTCGGCCTAACAGGAGAAAAACGACCATGCGTGATATCCTCAAGACCACTGTCAGCCGCCGCGCGGTGCTGGGCGCCGGCGTCGCCGGTGCCTCGCTGCTGGCCATGCCGGCCGTCCTGCGCGCGCAGGACAAGTCGCTGAAGGTCGGCGTCTACGGCGGCTACTTCAAGGATTCCTTCGACAAGAACATCTTTGCGGATTTCACCAAGGAAACCGGCATCGCCGTCGAATCCGTCGCCGAGCCGACCGGCGAGGCATGGCTGGTCCAGCTCGAGCAGGCCGCCAAGGCCGGCCAGGCCCCGGCCGACGTCTCGATGATGTCGCAGGTCGCCATGCTCAAGGGCCAGTCCACCGAGCTGTGGGCGCCGCTCGATGTGGCGAAGATCCCGAACGCCTCCAACCTCATCGACCATTTCGTCAACAAGTACCCGGATGGCCGCATCGCCGGCATCGGCGCCGTCGCCTGGTACATCACGCTCGTCACCAACACGGATGTCTACAAGGAAGCGCCGACCTCGTGGAACGCGCTGTGGGATCCGGCGAATGCCGACAAGCTCGGCCTGCTGGCGCTCGTCTCCAACTCGTTCCTGCTGGAAGTGACCGCCAAGACCCATTTCGGCGGCACCAACGCGCTCGACACCGAGGACGGCCTCCTCAAGGCCTTCGAGAAGCTCGCCGAAGTCAAGCCGAACGTGCGCCTGTGGTATCGCGACGAAGCCCAGTTCGAACAGTCCCTGAAGTCGGGCGAAATCCCGATGGGCCAGTACTATCATGACGTGACGGGCCTTGCCGCGGCCGATGGCCAGCCGGTGCGCTCGACCTTCCCCAAGGAAGGCGGCATCATGGATTCGGGCTGCTGGGCGCTGTCGCGCGCCTCCGCCAAGGTCGAGGAAGCCCATACCTTCGTCAACTATATGAGCCAGCCGAAGATCCAGGCGCTCTTGTCGCGCAAGGTCGGCACCGCGCCGACCGTCAAGCGCGATCTGCTCGACCTGACGGCGGAAGAGTTCGCCGCCGTGTCGTCGGACATCGAGCCGATCATTCCGCGCTACGACCTCTACCAGACCAAATCCGACTGGCTGAACCAGAAGTGGACGGAAATGATCGCCGGCTGATAGCCCGATCCATCGAAACCTTGCCCGGCCGCCAGCGTGAAGCCTATGCTGGCGGCCGCGTGCCTTGAACCGAACGCGCCGAGCGGAGAACCAATGTCCGGACTGACCCTCCAGAACGTCACCAAAGAATTCGGCACGTTTACCGCCGTCAGGAACGTCGAACTCACGGTGCCGCACGGCACCTTCGTCTGCCTGCTCGGCCCGTCCGGCTGCGGCAAGACCACGCTGATGCGCATGGTCGCGGGGCTGGATCTTCCCACCAGCGGCTCCATCCGCCTGGATGACCGCGACATCACCAATGTGCCCACCCACAAGCGCGACCTCGGCATGGTCTTCCAGTCGCTGGCGCTCTTTCCCCATCTGACCGTCGGCGAGAACATCGCCTATTCGCTGCGCATCCGCGGCGTCGGCAAGGCCGAGCAGAAGAAGCGCGTCGACGAGCTTCTCGCCATGATCCACCTGACGGGCTACGCCGACCGCCCGGTGGCCAAGCTGTCCGGCGGCCAGCGCCAGCGCGTGGCGATCGCCCGCGCGCTGGCCATCTCGCCCAAACTCTTCCTGCTCGACGAGCCGCTCTCCGCCCTCGACGCCAAGCTGCGCGAGGCCATGCAGGTCGAGCTGCGCCAGCTCCAGCAGCGCCTCGGCATCACCACCATTGTCGTCACCCATGATCAGCGCGAGGCCATGACCATGGCCGACACCGTGGTCGTGATGAATGGCGGCGAGATCCGCCAGGCCGCGCCCCCGGTCGAGATCTACCGCCGCCCGGCCGATACCTTCGTCGCCGATTTCATCGGCATGACGAACCTCATCGATTTCAAGGCCGACGGCGCCGGCACGCAGGTTCTCGGCGCCTCCGTTCCCGGCCTCGTCATACCGAACGGCCTGCCATCCGGCATCATCTCGGTGCGCCCGGAGGATGTGCACCTCACCGCACCGGGCAATGCGCCGATCACGGGCACCGTCACCTTCGTGCGCGATCTCGGCGGCACGATCGAGACCTTCGTGGAGGCCGCCGGCAAGCAGATCGTCGCCGTGTCCATGCCCAATGCCCGCCCCGACGTCGCCGTCGGGCAGAGCGTCGGCATTGCGCTCAACCCCGATGATTGCGTGGTGCTCAAGGCATGAGACGCGAGACGCCGCAGAAACTCACCGATTACAGCCCGCTGGTCTTCCCGGCCGGCATGCTCATCGTCTTCTTCGTCGTGCCCTTCGCGACGATGATCGCGGTCTCCTTCTTCAAGCGCAATCCGTCCGGCTTCTACACGCCGGATTTCGTCTTCGACAATTACGCGCGCTTCCTCAGCCTGTTCTTCGGCAAGGTGCTCGGCTTCTCGCTGATGCTCGCCATTGCGGTGGCCATCTGCTGCATCGTGCTCGCCGTGCCCTTCACCTATCTCCTGTCGCGCGCCAGGCGCCGCACGCAGGTGCTCTGGCTCGTCGCCCTTCTGTCGATCCTGTCGCTCTCGGAAGTCATCATCGGCTTTGCCTGGTCGACCCTGTTTTCGCGCACCGCCGGCATCACCAATCTCCTCGTCATGCTCGGCATCATGGAGCAGCCGGTGGCGCTCAATCCGAGCTTCGGCGCGGTGCTCACGGCGATGACCTACCAGGCGCTGCCCTATACGGTGCTCGTGCTCTATCCCGCGCTCGTGCGGCTCGACCCGACGCTGACGGAAGCGGCGCGCACGCTCGGGGCGTCACCGATCCGCGCCTTCTTCACCGTCGTCGTTCCGGCGCTGCGCAACACCATCGTCGCCACGCTGATCATGGTCTTCATCTTCGCGCTCGGCTGCTATCTGCTGCCGCAGATCCTCGGCCGGCCGCAGCACTGGACGCTCTCGGTGCTGATCACCGACCAGGCGATCTACCAGTCGAACATGCCGTTCGCCGCCGCCATGGCCGTGTTCCTCGTGCTCGTCACGCTCGGTCTCGTCGGGCTCACCGTCTATGCCGGGCGCAAGGGAGAAACCGCATGACCGTGTTTCTCCAGCGCCTCTATTTCGGCCTGATCGGCCTCTTCCTCGCCCTGCCGATCATCGTGGTCGCCGGTGTCTCCGTCAACGAGAAGCAGGATCTCGCCTTCCCGCCCAAGGGCTTCTCGCTTGGCTGGTACGCAGAGATCTTCACCAATGTCGAATGGCGCAACGCGCTTTTCGCGTCGATCACGCTCGCCGCGCTGTCGGCGGCCGTGGCGCTTCTCATCGCGCTGCCGCTCGCCTGGTTCCTGTGGCGGCGCCATGCGCCCTGGGCCAATATCTTCCAGCTGCTCGGCATCGCACCCTTCACCCTGCCGCCGGTCATCACGGCGCTCGGCCTGCTCACCTTCTGGGCGGCGACGGGCTTCTATGGCCAGCCGGCGACGGCCGTCATCAGCCACGCCATCTTCTTCGTGACGCTGCCGCTGGTGACGCTGTCGCTCGGCTTTTCCTCCATCGACCGCTCGTTGGTGGAGGCCGCCGCGACCATGGGCGCGGACGACCGCACGGTCTTCCGCACCGTCGTCCTGCCTCTGATCCTGCCCTATCTCGTCTCCGGCTATGCCTTCGCCTTCGTGCTGTCGCTCAACGAATATATCGTCGCCTACATGACCGTCGGCTTCACCATGGAAACGCTGCCGATCAAGATCTTCAACGCCCTGCGCTACGGTTACACGCCCACCATGGCCTCGGTCACGATCCTGTTCGTCGCCATCGCGGCCACCATATTCGGCCTCGTCGCGCGTTTCGGCGACCTGCCCAAGCTGCTCGGCGCCATGTCGTCGCGCGACCAGGAGTAAGAGCATGCGCATCGCCGCCCTCCAGATGAAAGCCGTCGCCGGCGATGTCGAAGCGAACATGGCCCGCATCGCGGCCGCCGCCGCCGATGCCGCAACGGGCGGCGCGAGCCTGCTCGTCGTGCCCGAACTTGCCGTCACCGGCTATGGCGCGGGCGAGGCGGCCTTCGCGGACCTCGCCTCTCCGGCATCCGGCGACACCGTCGCCCGTCTCAGCGCCATCGCGCGTGAGAACGGCATCGCCATTATCGCCGGTTTTGCCGAGCGCGAGGGCACGGCGGTCTATAACAGCGCCGTCTTCACCGATGGCATCGGCACCAATGCCGTCTACCGCAAATCCCATCTCTACGGCGAATACGAGCGCGCCGCCTTCAAGCCTGCGACACCGGCCTCCGTCCTTGTCGAGCTTGGCGGGCTGAGGCTCGGCATGCTGATCTGCTACGATGTGGAATTCCCCGAGAATGTCCGCCGGCTCGCCCGTGCCGGCGCCGACCTCGTCGTCGTCCCGACCGCCCTGCCGGAGGGCGCCTCCGGCACCTTCATCGCCAATCACATGATCCAGGTGCGGGCCTTCGAGAACCAGGTCTTCGTCGCCTATGTCGATCATTGCGACAGCGACGGCCTTTTCGCCTATGCCGGCCTCTCGCGCATCGCCGCCCCGGATGGCGCGCTGCTCGCCGAAGCCCCGGCGCAAGGCGAGGCCCTGCTTTTCGCCGACATCCGGCCGGCCGACTACGAGGCCTCACGCGCCGAAAACACCTACCTCACCGATCTCGACCGCCCCGCCTGAGCGCTCGGCGGCGGGTTCCAGAGGGCTGCTCCCGGGGACAATCCCCCAAGGCGCCCTTTGATTTTCAAGCAAAATCCCGCGCCGATTTCCCCGCACAGTCAGGTCGCGCCTATAATCGTTTCATCCCGCCCTCGGATACACCGCAAGGCGTTGCGGCGAGGCGGGGTCGGCGCGGGGCGTGAAGGAAGGACGCAGGACTTCACGCACCGGGTCTGCGGAAAATGGTCTCCCTCCGGCAAGGGACGGGCGAGGGGCGTCGGACCGCCTTTTCGACCACGCCTTCGCCGGGCGTGCCTGTGTGGCACACAAGTGGACGGATGCGCCGCGGGGCGTCCGGGGGACGTGTCCCTGTCGCGCGGCGCAGTGGAAGACGATGCCGACCGGCAGTCATGGCTGCGGCATCGTAAGTCTGAGGGCGCGCATGACCCCGTCTGCGGAGGGGCGCGCCACCGTTCCCACGTACCCCGTCATCGCAGAGAGACCGAAGTCGCAGGCAAAAACCGCCGAACGGGGCGCCGGAAGGTGTCACCTAAATACATTTCAGTCGAGGCAGCTTCCGGCGCCCCGTCCGAACGCTTTTTGAAACCACGGGCGAAACCGCCGCGTGGATACGGTCGTTGCCGCTATAGGCGGCCCTTCATCAGGCCTGGTAGGTGATCCGCCCGTCGCAGATCGTCGTGACCGGACGCACCGTCGCGAGCGCCGTGACGTCCGTCGCCTCGATATCGGCCGAAAGCACGACGACATCGGCGAGGTAGCCCTTCTTCAGCATGCCCTTGCGGTCTTCCATGAACTCGACCCAGGCGCCGGTCCTGGTATAGGCGGCGAGCGTCTCGTGCAGCGAGAGACGTTCGTCCTTCATGCCCTCTGCCCAGACGCCGCGCGACATGGCGCACTCTATGGAATGCATCGGATCGAGCGGCGAGACCGGCCAGTCGGTGGCAAACACGATCGGCGCGCCGGCATCGACCAGCGTGCGCCAGGCGAAGGCGTAGGGCCAGCGCTCCTCCCCGATATAGGAGAGGTAGGGTTCGAGCGGCAGGCCGGCGCTGCCCGGCGGATGTGTCGGCTGCATCGAGGCGACCGTACCCAGTTCCTTGAAGCGCGGGATGTCGTCGGGGTGAACCACCTCGATATGCTCGATGCGGTTGCGGCTGTCGCGCTTGCCGTTCGCCTTGATGGCGGCCTCGTATCCGTTCAGCACCATGCGCACCGCGCCGTCGCCGATGGCATGGACCGCGACCGGCAGGCCGAGCTTGTCGGCGGCGATCGCGATGGCGTCGAACTGCTCCTGCGTGAAAAGCGGCTCGCCCTTCCAGCCGGGCTGGTGGGCATAGTCGTCGACGAAAACAGCCGTACCGGATTCCGTCACGCCGTCCATGAACAACTTGACGAAATCCGAGCGCAGCCGGTCCGTATCGAAGCGCGCCCGCCAGGCGGCGGCCTTCGTCTCGAGTTCGGACAGCGGCATGAAGTTCTTCATGTGGAAGGGCATGCGCACCCGCACCGGCAAGCCCACGGTCTTCTCGATCTCCTCGAGCATTTCCAGCTGGTAGAGGCTGCCGTCCATGTTCTGCAGCGAGGTGATGCCGAGCGAGGCGACGTAGGCGAGACCTTCCTTGAGGATCGCGATATCGCCGGCGCGCTCTTCGTCCGTCACATGCTCCGGGTCACCGCCGGTGCCGACGCCGAGCATTTCGCGGCCGCCCGTTTCGCCGAGCGCAGAGACCGGACGGATAGCGTTGCTTTCGCGCAGTTCGCCGGTGGCGAGCCCGTCATCGCCCATCACGATCTCGTTGCCGATACCGACATCGCGGCCTTCCAGGATGCCGCCGCCCTTCAGCGCCAGCGTGTTCGCCCAGGCGGTGTGATGGTCGGGTGCGAAGATCAGCACCGCGCGGTCCGGCAGGATGCGGTCGAGGTGGTGGCGCGTCACGCGCTCGTCGTCGGACAGGACCGTGTAGTCGGCATGCTGGGCGATCAGCAGCGCCCTGTCGGGATATTCGGCGGCATAATCCCGCAAGGCCTTCGCCAGCGCATCGAAGCCCTTCACGCCGGCGAGCGAGAGTTCGCGCAGCTCGGCCGAGCCGCCGAAGATGTGCATATGCGCCTCATTGAAGCCCGGCAGCACCGTCCCGCCCTTGGCGTCGATGACATGCGTGTCGGGACCGGAGAAGGCATCGATCTCGGCTTCCGAGCCGACGGCGAGGATGCGGTTGCCGGCAAGCGCCACGGCACTTGCACGCGGATTGGCGTCGTCCATCGTCAGCACCCGCGCATTGCGGATGATAAAGCTCGCCTCGGCCTGCATGGAATGCTCCTTGAAGGGTCAGATTGCCCGGCGGCAAAGCGCGCGGAAGAAGGTGAAGACGTCCTGGTTCTCCTCGTCGCCCAGCGGTTCGGGCTGGGAGGAGAGCTTGACGATGACGGTCTCGGTGCTCGGATCGACATAGAGCCACTGGCCGTGGATGCCGATCGCGCAGAACGCGCCGTCGGCCTCGCCGGACTGATACCACTGGCTGCGGTAGCGGCCATTCGGCAGGTCGACATTGCGCCCCTGTTGCCAGGCTTCGCGGTCGCCATTGTCCTGCATGTCGCGGATCCAGCCTTCCGGAATGACCTGACGGCCGTTGCGCACACCGTGATTGCGCAGCAGTTCGCCAAGCCGGGCCAGATCGCGGGCCGTGATGGAAACGCCGCCAGCGGTGCGCGGCGTGCCGATGGCATCCACCGTGACCTCGGCATTGTTCCGGGCGCCCATCGGCTTCCACAGCAGATCGGAGGTCAGGTCGGCAAAGCGCGCGCCCGTCGCCCGTTCGATGATGACGCCGAGCAGATCGGCATTGGGCGAGGCGTAGTAGAACGGTCCGCCATGCGGCCGTTCGGCCTTCTGAAGCGTCAGCAGGAAGGAGGCCAGCGTTTCCGGCTCCACATCCGGCATCGGCGGGTTCCACAGCATGGCGCGGCGATAGCGGGCGAACGCGCCGTAGGGGTCGAGATAGGCTTCCTCGAAGTCGAGGCTCACGCGCATGTCCAGCACGTCGCGATAGGTGCAGTCGCCATAAACGCTGCCCTTTGCCTCGGGCAGGTAGTCCGTGACGGGGCGGTCGGGATCGATGATGCCCTCGGCTTCAAGGATGCCGGAGACGACGGCCGTCAGCGACTTGGAAATCGAGAACACGAGGTGCGGCGCGTTGGGATCGGCATGCGGGGCGTAATATTCAGCGACGATCTCGCCCCGGCGCATCAGGACGAACGCGTCGGTATGGGCAAAATCGAGGAAGGCGCGTGCGGTGGCCGCCCCGGCAAGGCCCGTCTCCATCGCCGCATCGAGGAAGGCATCGCTGACAAGCGGCTGCTCCGCGCTGACCAGTTCAGCGGCGATCACGGCCGTCGGCACGAAATCGCGCACGTTCTGGAACGTCCAGCGGCTGTAGGGAGTGGTGCGCCAGTTGGCGAGCGTGACATCGGCACGGGCAAAGCCGTGCGTTTCCTTGAAGGTCTTGATCATGAGAATGCCGCCGGTCTGCGGGAAGGCGTCAAGCCTTCCCGCATATGGCTGTCCTTGTTACATGCGACGCGTTACTTCTGCAGTTCGGTCCAGATCCGGGTGTAGAGCTGCTGCGTCTCCGGCTCGCAGCTCAGCAGGAACTCGCCGGCCTTCTCGTATTCCGGCGGAACGACCAGTTCCGGCGCGGTCTTCATATCCTCCGGCAGGAACTTGTCCGACCCCTTGATGCCGTTGGCATATTTCGCGAAGGCCGAAATCATCGCGGCGTTTTCCGGGTCCATGATGAAGTTCATGAACAGCTTGGCGTTTTCCGGGTTCTTCGCGTCCTTGAGAAGCGCTGCGCTGTCCATGAAGTAGGGGAAGCCCTCCTTCGGATAGCCCATCTTGACATCGGGGTTCTTCAGGCGCGAGCGCATGATGGCGCCGTTCCAGTAGTAGACGCCGGCATAGTCGCCGGAGGGCAGCTTCTCGGTGACGCTGTAATCCATGGCGAGCCACTTGGTCTTGGCTTCCACCAGCTTGTCGCGGACCTTGCGCAGCACTTCCTTGTCGGTGGTGCACCAGTCGCCGCCGAAATACTTGATCGCGGCGAAGAGCACGTCGTTCATTTCCGGTGCGACGTTGATCTTGCCGACCAGTTCCGGCGGCGGATCGAGGAAGATGGCGGACGTGTTGATATCGCCCTTGTAGACCGCGGTGTTGACGCCGATGCCGGTCAGGCCCCACTGCCACGGAACGGTGTAATGACGACCCGGATCCCAGGGAACGTCCACCCAGCGCGGGTCGACGTTCTTGAAGTTCTCCATCTGGTCCGGGCGGGCCTCCTCGATGAGGCCTTCCTTGACCCAGATCTGGACATAGTTGGCCGAGGGAACGACGATGTCGAAGCCGTGGCCGCCGGCGCGGACCTTGGCAAGCGCCGTATCGTTCGAATCGTAGTCGGTCACGGTGACCTTGACGTCGAACTCTTTCTCGAACTTCTTGATCAGTTCGGGGCTCGTATAGTCACCCCAGTTGTAGATGTTGAGTTCGCCTGCGGCCGATGCGCTGTTGGCGAAGGCGAGGGCGGCGACCGCAGCCATTGCCGTCGTGGTGATCCATTTCGATTTCATGTCTGTTCCTCTCTGTCGTTGGTCTGTCGGATTTGGCTATTGTTTTTTCCGGTTGATGAAGAAGAAGATCACGACCAGCACGGTCGAAAGCGCGAGGAACACGGTGGCGATCGCGTTGATCTCGGGCGTGGTTTCACGGCGAAGCTGTCCCAGCATGTAGGTGGGCAGCGTATCCTGCCCGCCCGATTTGACAAACTCGGTAATCACAACGTCATCAAGCGAAATGACGAAGGCCAGCATGAAGCCGGCGATGACGGCCGGCCGCAGGAGCGGCAGCGTCACATGACGGAAGGTTTGCCAGCGCGAGGCGTAGAGGTCGGCTGCCGCGCGTTCCAGCGTGAGGTCCATGCTTTCCAGCCGGGCGCGGATCGGCAGATAGGCAAAGGGAATGCAGAAGGCGGTGTGCGCGAGGACGAGGTATCCGAGGCCGGAATAGCCGGTCCAGACCTTGATGCGCGAGAAGACGATCAGCAGCGCAACGGCGGTGACGATTTCCGGCACCATCAGCGGCTGGTTGATCATCGCGTATTTCAGCGTCTGCCCGCGATAGGGCGCGGTGCGGGTCGTGGCGAGCGCCGCCATCAGCGCCGCGACCGTCGCGAGGCTTGCCGCCCAGAGCGCGATGATGAGCGAGCGGATCGCCGCGTCCTGTACGGCGGAGTTCTGCCATGCCGCCACGAACCAGCGCCCGGAAAAGCCGCCCCATTGCGACAGCGATTCCGCGTCGTTGAAGGAATAGACGACCAGCGCGCCGATCGGCAGGTAAAGCGCGAAGAAGGTGAAAAGCGTGATGAAGCCGAAGCCCGGCTGCGACTTGATGTCGAAACGCGATCTAAACATGTCCGGACCCTCCGCGCGAGGCGTTGCGGACATAGACGATGAGAGCGACCATCACGATGATCATCAGCGTGATCGACATAGCCGCACCGAGCGGCCAGTTGCGGCCGGCGCCGAACTGCATCTCGATCAGGTTGCCGAGCATCATGTTCTTGCCGCCGCCGAGAACGCGCGGGATGACATAGGCGCCGAGCGAGGGGATGAAGACCAGGATCGAGCCTGCAATGATGCCGGGCTTCACCAGCGGGATGACGATCTTGCGCAGCACCTGGAAACGTGTCGCGTAAAGATCGTATCCTGCCTCGACCAGCCGGAAATCCAGCTTCTCGATGGAGGCATAGAGCGGCAGCACCATGAGCGGCAGATAGACATAGGTCATGCCGAGCAGGTTGGCGGTGTCGGTATAGATGATCTGCAGCGGGCTCTTGATGATGCCGAGCCATATCAGCGCATTGTTGAGAAGGCCTTCGTTGCGGATGACCTGCTGCATGGCGAAGGTGCGGATGAGAAGGTTTGTCCAGAACGGGATGGTGACGAGGAATACCCAGATTTCGCGGGTATGCGGCGGCCGTGTCGCGATGAAATAGGCGGTCGGGAAGCCGAGGATCAGGGTGAGGATGGTGGTGAAGAACGACAGCTGGATGGAGCGCCAGATGATCGAAATATGCGCATCGGCCAGTCCGAGCGTATCGTCGAAGATATCCCGCTGGAAGAAGACCGAGGTCCAGCCATCGAGCGAGAATTCCCAGGGCTTCACATCCCCGTAATCGCCCTTGACCATGAAGGAGTAGAGCAGCATCACGAAGAGCGGCCCGATCGCCGCCACGAAGATGATGACAAGGGCCGGCGCGCTCAGGAGCCAGCGGGAGCGGATATCCTGTTTCCTGGCCTCGATCGCGACCTGTTCTGCGCCCTTCATCTCAGTCCCTCAGAATCTGAGCGACGTCGTCGCTGAAGTCGATGCCAACCGTATCGCCTTTGGAAAAGCCGCAATGGCCGCTGCGCGCATTCTGCTGGCGCACCATGAAAGCGGTGCCGTCGTCCAGTCGCACGTGAACATGCGTATCGGTGCCGAGATAGACGATATCATGCACGACGCCCCGCAGCGCCGACGTGCCGGTCGGCGCGCCCGCGCGGGCATGTTCGGGCCGAACCACGACGGTGACGGAGCCGTTCGGCGTCACATCCGCGGGGAAGCTTGCGGAAATTTCGGCGCCGGAAGAGAGCCGCACCCGCGCCCGGTTATCCGCCACGGAGACGACGTCGGCCGAAAGGAAATTGGTCTCGCCGATGAAGTCGGCGACGAAACGCTCGGCCGGGCGGTCGTAGATATCCCAGGGCGAGCCGACCTGACGAACCGTTCCCGCCGACATGACCGCGATGCGGTCCGACATGGTGAGCGCTTCTTCCTGGTCGTGGGTGACGAAGACAAAGGTGATGCCGGTTTCCAGCTGAAGACGCTTCAGCTCGATCTGCATCGACTTGCGAAGCTTGAGATCGAGCGCCGACAGCGGCTCGTCGAGCAGGAGGACCTTCGGTCGCGGGGCCAATGCCCGGGCAAGGGCGACACGCTGCTGCTGGCCGCCGGAAAGCTGGGTGACCGGATTGTGGCCACGGCCGTCGAGATGAACGAGCTTCAGCATGTCGTTGACGACGGAGGTTATCTCCGCCTTCGGCCGCCCCAGCATCTTGAGGCCGAAACCGATATTCTCGGCGACCGTGAGGTGCGGGAAGAGAGCGTAGTTCTGAAAGACCGTGTTGACCGGGCGCTGGTTGGGCAGAAGCCCCGAAATATCCGACCCGTCGAGCAGGACCTGCCCTTCGGTCGGCATTTCGAAACCGGCGATCATGCGCAGGAGCGTGGTCTTTCCGCATCCCGACGGGCCGAGGAGCGTGAAGAATTCATTGGGGCGGATATCCAGCGTGACATTGTCCACGGCCTGGAAGTTTCCGAACCATTTCTTGATACCGTGCAGGCCAATGGCACCGCCATGCGCCGCAGTCGTTCGCGATTCAGTCATCGGTTCCCCGTTCGTCGACCGACACCCGAGACTTCCTCTGTCCGGATCGCCGGCTTACCATTGTCTGACCGTCGATCACGGCTCTTATGTGATATGCTTGTCTTGCTTATGATCACAACAAATCATAATTTGATCAAATCTGTAAAGGGTCATTTTCGGCTTCGCAACATTATCAGTTCTGCGTGCAATCTACCGAGAATTCAGCCCTGAGTCGGCTTTTGGCACAGATTGGCGGACCCGCACAGGGAGGGTAAGGGCATGCTGGTTTCCGAGCGGCGGGAAGAGAGCGAATCCGCCAAGCAGTGGGTGTATCGTGTCCTGCGGCACAGCATCATGACAGGCGGTTTCGAACCGGGGGAACCGGTGACGATCAACGGCCTTGCCGACATGCTTGGCGTCAGCGCCATGCCGGTGCGCGAAGCGCTGCACCGGCTCGTCTCCGAAGGTGCGCTGGAACTGCTCGACAATCGCCGGGTCCGCGTACCGGATCTCGATTCCGCCGGTTTCGATGAGGTGCTCGAGGCGCGCATCGCGCTGGAGACGCGCGCCGCCGAACGGGCGATGCCCTTTATAGACCCGCCTGCGCTCGCCCGTATGCGTGCCTTCGACCGACAGGCGGACGAGGCATTGGCCGCGGGCGATTTCCGCCGGCTGGTGGAAGCCAACTTCGCCTTCCACCGCGCCCTGTATGAGGCGCGCCCGGGCACCGTGATGCTGCCGCTGATCGAATCCCTCTGGCTGCGTCTTGGCCCCTTCATGCGACGGGCCGGCGAAAACCTTTCCCAAACCTACCAGGTCGATCGCCACGCCGAAGCGCTGTTGGCCATAACAAGACAGGACGCCGAGGCGCTGAAGGCCGCCATCACCGCCGACATACGTGACGGTGCGGGCCATCTCGGCCGCGGGCATTTCGAACGTGTGGCGATCACCGGCAGGGCAGATTAGGCGAGCAAGCCACACCGCTCTTGCATTGCATGGCGAAGCACCGGTAAGTCAGCGGTGCTGCCATCGGGAGGAAACGCCTTGGACGACGACAATGTAGTGAAGTTCGAACGACGCAAGCCGCAGCCGGAAAAGAAACCCGCCGCCGAACAACGGCTCCAGGCCGGGCACATCTGGCTCGCCGTGCTTGCCGTGATCGTGCTGGCGTGGGCCTACTATCAGTTCATCGCGCCGCAGACGCTCTGACCGCTGCGGCAAGCCGGCGCTACGCTCGCGGGCTGATCTTCCACAAGCGGCGCGCATTGTCCGAGAGCACCCCGGCCTTTTCCGGCAGGCTGACGCCCGACAGAAGCGCATGCGTGGCGCCGATCCAGGTTGAGAGGCCGCCGCCGAGCGTGCAGACCGGCCAGTCGCTGCCCCAGACCATGCGGTCGAAGCCGAAGCAGCGCACGACGTGGGCGAAATAGGGTTTCAGGTCCTCCAGCGTCCAGTTTTCCGCGCCATAGGCCGGAATCCCCGACAGTTTGACCGTGACGTTGGGGCGCCGGGCGATCTCCGACAATGGGCCCTTCCAGAGATCGTACCCGCCGCCGGCGATGTCCGGCACGCCGCAATGATCCAGCACGAAGGAGACATCGGGCGCGAGATCGACAAGGGCGATCGCCCGTTCGATCTGGTGCGGCTTGACGCAGAGATCGAAGGTGAGCCCGCTGCCGGAAAGCCTTGCGATGTTTTCGCGGAACAAGGCCCCTTCCGACACATCGTCCGGCACGACATGCAGCACGCGGCGGAAACCGCGCACGAAGGGGTTGGCGCGCACGCGCTCGAGATAGGCGGGAAAGTCCGGCAGCTCCGGCCGGCAACTGGCAATGGCGCCGACGAGCAGGCTGTCCGCAGCGGTGGCGAGCGCCTCGATGACCTCCGTCTCCCGCGCGATGTCCGTCTCGGCGACATCCACTTCCATATGCAGCGAGGCCGCAATGCCGAGACGCCGGGCCTCCCTGGCGTAAAGATCGTGGGTAAAATCGGCGTTGAGAGGCGGCACGTCGGCAAGCCAGGGATAGGTCAGACGGTCCCGATAGACGAGATGCAGGTGGGTATCGATGATCATGATGCGTGCCTCCTCCGCGCGGCCACACTGCCACAGAGGAATTGATCATTCAAATACGAATTAAGCCGGGGATGCGCTGGTCACTGGAGGTCGTGCGGATGCGATATGCCGCGGGTCCAGGGTGTCAAAAGTCGAGATCGGGGACGGCGGGGCGGGGAGGCTGTCGCTCCCCGCCTGTCTTGGTCATTCGCCGTAAGGCAGCCAGATCGTCTTCACCTGGCTGGCGCGGCGCAGATACTCCTGGCCCTGGCCGAAGCGCGGATCCAGCCAGTCGCGCAGGCGGCCGAGATCGGACCAGACCGGCTTGAGGTTGCCGGCCGACGCCACTTCCACCATGCGCGAGCCGTCCTCACTTCCGCAGTACCAGAGTGCTGCCACGTCGTCGTGCTCGGCAAGCGTCTTTGCCAGCACATCGCGCTCGCCGGTCAGCAGATTGACGACGCCGGCGGGAATGTCCGACGTTTCGAAGACCTGGTAGAGGCGGGCGGCGATGAGCGGATGCGCCTGCGAGGCGACGGCCACGACGCGGTTGCCCATGGTGATCGCCGGCAGGATCAAGGAGAGGAGGGCGAGAAGCGGCGCCTCGTCGGGCGCCACGACGCCGATCGTGCCAAAGGGCTCGTTGACCGTCATCGTCACGTGCTGCGATTTCGTCGCGGTCACGGCGCCGTCGAACTTGTCGGCCTGCGCGGCATACCAGAAGCACCGGCGGATCGCCGCCTCGAACTCCTCTTCCGGTTTCGCGACGGCACCCGTTGCAGCGAGTGCCGCCACGAATTCATCGCGGCGCTGCTCGAGGTTTTCGGCGAGGAAATAGAGCACCTGCGCGCGGTTATGCGCGGTCACGCCGCCCCAGGCGGTCGCCTTGTTTGCCGCTTCGACGGCGTTGCGCACATCCTTGCGGTTGGCGAGGCCGGCCTCGCCGATGGCCGCACCTGCCTTGCCATAGACCGTGTAGCTCTGGCCGCCGTCCGGCCGCGCCTGCTTGCCGCCGATATAGAGCTTTGCCGTCACGTCGATTGCCGTGCGGTCGGCCTTGCCCGTGGCAGGGGCCACATCGATGGGGGCGGCCGAGACGGCGCGGACCTTGCCCTGCTTGTCCCAGCCGGTGGTGAGATATTCGAGCATGCCGGCGCGGCCGCCCTCACGGCCATAGCCGCTTTCGCGATAACCGCCGAAGGGGGCGGCGGCATCGAACATGTTGGTGGCGTTGATCCACACGACGCCCGTCTTGACGCGCGCGGCGAGCTCGATGGCGCGGTTGACGTTCTCCGACCAGAGAGAGGCGGCCAGGCCGTAGCGGGTGTCGTTGGCGAGCGCGACGGCCTCGTCCAGCGTGCGGAAGGTGAGCGTCGTTGCCACGGGGCCGAAGATCTCGACCTGCGACACGCTGTTGGCGGGATGGCTGTCGGTGAAGAAGCCCGGCGTGCAGAAGGCGCCCTTTTCCGGCAGGGCCACGGGAGCGAGATTGAGCGTTGCGCCCTCCTCTTCACCGGCCTTCAAAAGGGTCTTGATGCGCGAAAGCTGCTTCATCGAGACGACGGCGCCCATGTCCATCGTCTTGTCGAGCGGATCGCCGATGCGGAGCGTCGCCATGCGGGCTTTCAGCTTGTCGAAAAAGCGCGGCGCGACGCCTTCCTGGACGAGGAGCCGCGAGCCCGCGCAGCAGACCTCGCCCTGGTTGAACCAGATCGCATCCACGACGCCTTCGACCGCGGCATCGAGATCGGCATCCTCCAGCACGATGAAGGGCGACTTGCCGCCGAGTTCCAGGCTGAGCTTCTTGCCCGAGCCGGCGATCTGGCGGCGGATGATACGACCGACATCCGTCGAGCCGGTGAAGGCGACCTTGTCGACATCCGGATGGCCGGCAATGGCGGCTCCCGTCTCGCCGTCGCCCTGGACGATGTTGACGACGCCGGCGGGCAGGCCGATCTCGACGAGAAGTTCGGCGAAGGCGTGCGCGGTCATCGGCGTGAGGTCGGCCGGCTTGAGCACGACCGTGTTGCCGGCCGCAAGCGCCGGCGCGACCTTCCAGGCGAGCATCAGCAGCGGGAAGTTCCACGGAATGATCTGGCCGCAGACGCCGACCGGCCTGTGTTGCGGGAACGCGTCGGCGACGAGTTCGGCCCAGCCGGCATGATGGTAGAAGTGGCGCGCGACGAGCGGGATATCGATATCGCGGGTCTCGCGGATCGTCTTGCCGTTGTCCATGGTCTCCAGCACGGAGAAGAAGCGCTCGCGCTTCTGGATGTGGCGCGCGATGGCATAGAGATATTTCGCGCGCTCATGGCCCGGCAGCGCCGACCATTCGGGGAACGCCGCGCGCGCAGCCGCGACCGCCGCATCCACATCATCAGCGGTGCCCTTGGCGACACGGCCGATGACGTCCTCCGTCGCGGGGTTGACGACATCGATGAGATCGCCGGCGGCGCTCGTGAACCTGCCGTCGATGAAATGGCCGATGCCGGCGGAGCGGGCGGAAAGCCAGGCCTTGACCTCTGCGTTGCTTTCGGGAGCGGGGCCGTATTCCATGGTCTGCATAATGTCCTTGATGGAAGGCATGGTCTAACCTCAGGCCAGCGCGTGGCGGTTGGCGGCCGAGTAGCGGCCCGTAATGTGATGTTCGAGCTGGCGTTCGATGTCGCCGAGCATGGAGGACGCGCCGATGCGGAAGAGATCGGGCATCATGAAGCGCGTGCCGAGTTCCTCCTTCATGAGGATCAGCCAGTTCATCGCATCCTTGGCAGTCTTCAACCCGCCGGCCGGCTTGAAGCCGACCATCTGGCCGGTGCGGTCCTTATAATCGCGCAACGCCCGCACCATGGTGAGCGACACCGGCAGCGTGGCATTGACGTCTTCCTTGCCGGTCGAGGTCTTGATGAAATCCGAACCTGCCTGCATCGCGACCATCGAGGCCTTGTAGACGTTGGAAAGCGTCTTGAGGTCGCCGGTCGCGAGGATCGCCTTCATATGGGCGTCGCCGCAGGCTTCCCGCATCTGGCGCATCTCGTCATAGAGTGCCGACCAGTTGCCGCGCAGCACATGCTCGCGGGTGATGACGATGTCGATTTCCTTGGCGCCCTGCTCGACGGCGTAGCGGATTTCGCCGAGCCTGAGCGGCAGGGGCGTGAGGCCGGCGGGAAACCCCGTCGCGACGGAGGCGACCGGGATGCCGCTGCCTTCGAGCGCCTTCACGGCATGGCCGACCATCGTCGGGTAGACGCAGACCGCGCCGACCGTCAGGCGCTCGATGCCGAGCGCTTCGAGAATATCGGCGCGCACCGGTGCCTTCGCCTTGGCGCAGAGACGCTGGACGCGGCCTTCGGTGTCGTCGCCCGCCAGCGTCGTGAGGTCGATGCAGGTGATTGCGCGCAGCAGCCACGCCGCCTGCCACTCCTTCTTGACCGCGCGCCGGGTGGGCAGGGTCGCGGCACGACGCTGCGCGGCCGACAGGTTGACCGAATGGGTCTCGAACCAGTCGAGCGTCAGCGGCGTGCCCTCGGGCCGGGGGAAGTGATCTGTCATGGTGGTTTCCAGCGATTTTTCTTGCGGTTTCATGCCCGGCCTCTGCGGATGTCGATGAAGCGGTTGAGAAGGATGGCCGCGACGATGATCAGGCCCGTCACGGTCATCTGGTAGAAGGAACCGAGCCCGAGCAGGTTGAAGATATTGCGCAGCACTTGCAGCAACATGACGGCAAAAAAAGTGCCGAGCACGCCGCCACGCCCGCCAAAAAGCGATGTGCCACCAAGCACCACCGCTGCGATGGCGTCAAGTTCAAGCCCCTGTGCGGCGGTCGGCTGGCCGATGCGCAGGCGCGATGTGAGGAGAATGCCGGCGAGCGCGCTCATGACGCCGGACACCGTGAAGACGAGGACGAGAATGCGGGTGGTCGGCAAACCCGAAAGTCTTGCCGCCTCCGCATTGCCGCCCGTTGCATAGACGGATTCGCCGAACACCGTGAGGCGCAGCAGCGCGCCGGCGGCAATGCACAGCACGACGAAGATGAGCCCCATCGAGCTGACCTGCAGGCCGGGCAGCACCGGGACCATGGTCGAGGAGATCGCGCCGAAGGATGGCGGCAGGCCGGAGACGGGCACGCCATCCGTCAGCAGGTAGGTGATGCCGCGGAACGACACGAGGCCGGCAAGCGAGACGATGAAGCTCGGCACCTCGGCCAGCGCGGTGATGAGGCCGATGACGGCGCCCGCAAGTGCGCCGGTCAGGATGGTGATGGCCAGTGCGGGCACGATCGGCATGCCGCCGGCAAGCAAGACGGCGACGAGCATGCCGCACAGCGCCACGACCGACCCGACGGAAAGATCGATATTGCCCGTCAGGATGACGAAGGTCATGCCGACGGCCACGACGCCGACCACGGCCGCCTGCTGAAACAGGTTGGCAATGTTGGTCGAGGTCAGGAAGTTCGGCGACAGGATCGCGGCGATCGCGACGACGACGAGGAAGATCGCGATGAAATTGTACTCGATCAGAAGATCGGCGACGCGACGCCCGGAAGTGCGTGCCGGCGCAACGCCCGTCACAGTATCAGTCATGATGGTGGTCTCCGAGAATCTGATGTTTCAGGATCGTGTCCTGATCGGTGGTGGCGGGGTCGAAGCGGGCGATGTTGCGCCCCTCATGGAACACCCAGATCGTGTCGCAGGCGGCGTAAAGCTCCTCCAGCTCGGACGAGGCGACGATGACGGCCGCCCCATCGGCGGCCAGTTCATCGACCAGCCGGTAGAGATCGGCCTTGGCGCCGATGTCGAGGCCGCGCGAGGGTTCGTCGAGCAGCAGAAGCCTGGCGCCCTTGATGATCCACTTGGCCAGCACGACCTTCTGCTGGTTGCCGCCCGAGAGCTGGATGACCTTCTGCTCCGGTGAGCCGTATTTGGTGGAAAGCTGCCTGAGCACCGGCACCGTCTTCGCCTTGAGCTCGCCGTGCCGCGCGAGGAACTGCCCCTGCATGGCGGGCAGGGTGGCGTTGCGATAGATCGGCGCGTCGAGGATGAGGCCTTCCGTCTTGCGGCTCTCCGGCACGAGACCAAGGCCGGCGGCGATGGCATCGCGTGGCGTCTTTGCCTTGTAGGGCTTGCCGTAGAGCGACATGCGCGCCTCGTGCGCGTCGGCCCCGAACAGCGCCTTGAGGAAGGATGTGCGGCCGGAGCCATTCAGCCCGGTGAGGCCGGCGATCTCGCCGCGCCGCAGTTCGAAATCGCGGATATCGAGGCCGTTCGCTGCCGTCAGACGATCGACCTTCAGCACGACCTCGCCGGTGACCGGCGGCCGCTCGCGGCGCTCGACGAAGCCGCGATCGCGCCCAAGGATGGCTTCCACCAGCGCACTGTCGGGCGTGCCCTCGACATCGAAGGTCTCGATGGTGCGCCCGCCGCGCAGCACGGTCACGCGGTCGCCGATCTCGCGAAGCTCACCCAGGCGGTGGCTGACATACAGGATGGCGACGCCCTGCGCCGTCAGTTCGCGGATGACGCGGAAGACGGATTTCAGCTCGGTCTCGTTGAGTGCCGCCGAAGGCTCGTCCATGATGATGACCTTGGCCTCGCGCGTCAGCGAACGGGCAATCGCGGTCAATTGCTGGTTGGCGATGGAAAGGCTGCCGACGCGGTCCTCCGGCGTGAAACTCGCGCCGACCCGGGCAAGCGCCTCGCGGGCGCGCGCCCGGCGGCTTCGTTTATCAAGGAAGCCGAAGCGCGACGGCGGGTGGCCGAGGAAGAGGTTTTCCGCCACCGTCAGCTGCGGCACGAGATCGAGTTCCTGATAGATCATCGAGATCCCGGCGCGCGCCGCTTCCGCCGGCGCGCGGAACTGCACGGGCTTGCCGTCCACCTCGATCCTGCCGGCCGATGGCGATAGCGCGCCGGCGATGAGCTTGAGGAAGGTTGACTTGCCGGCGCCATTCGCGCCGAGAAGGCAATGGACCTCGCCCTTGCGCACGGCGATATTGGCCTCGTCGAGCGCGATGATGCTCGGCGGGAAGCGTTTCGACAGGCCCTCGATCGTCAATACGTCCGGCGTCATACGCCCTCCTCCAGAATGCGGCGTGCCGTAACCTCGTCGGTCACGAGATCGGTGACGTAGCCCGCGCGCAGGCAGGCCGCCGCGATGCGGTGCTTGTCCTCGCCCGCCGCGACACCGATCACCCGCTCCTTGGCCGCAAGCGCTTCCAGCTTCAGACCGATGGTTCGGTCGTCGAGCTGGGTGTCGGCGATGCGGCCGTTGCGATCGACGAAGCGGCCCATGATGTCGCCGACGGCCTCCAGATCGCGCAGCCGCGCAATATCCTCGTCGCCGAGATAGCCGGAACCGAGCAGGACTGACTGGGATGTGAGGCCGCCGAGACCGAAGCAGAGCACCGGCGCCTCTTCGGCCAGCGCCAGAACGCGGCCGAGAATGGGATCCTGTTCAAGCGCCTGGCGGGTGGATTTCGAGCCGATGATCGCCGGCACGGGCAGCAGCGTCGCGCGCCCACCCGTCGACTGCGCGAATTCCTCCGCGACGGCGGAATTGCGGCTGCTGGTCGCCGTCAGCGCGGTCGATCCGTTGACGAGCACGACATGAAGCCCAGGGCACCAGTCCTTCGGAAGCGCGCGGGCGACCGCCGACATGGTGCGCCCCCAGCTGACGCCGATCAGCTTCGGCTTGGGGCTGAGGCTTGCCAGATGCGTGGCGGCGGCCTGGGCGACGCTGTCGATGACGAGGCTGGGGTCGTCGATCTCGCCGGTCGGCACGACGATGGCCTCCTTGACGCCGAAGCTACGCTGCAATTCGAGTTCGACCGTGGTCCTGCGGCCGGCGCGCGGCGTGATCTCGATGCGGACGATGCCCGCCTCCTTCGCCTCGGTCAAAAGCTTGCCGACCTGCCAGCGCGTGAGGCCGAGTTCGTTTGCGATTTCCGACTGGGTGCGGTCGAGGTCGTAATAGAGCTTGGCGACCTGGACGATCAGGTGATCGCGCTGATCGGAGGAGGGCAGGCGAGCGGAATAGGGATTGCGTTCTGCCATGTCACGCCTCCCTCTGGCGGCTTGCCAGCTGGTGGAGCACCGGCCTCAGCCGTTCCGTCGCATCCTGATAGAGCGGCAGCATCTTCTGGAACCATTCGGCGCGCGCCGGATCGGGCAGCAGTTCCTTCGACGGCGCCACGCAAGCGGCGGCGGCGGCGCGAAGATCCGGGAACTCGCCGATGGCGGCAGCGGCTGCGGCCGCGGTTCCGACGAGCGAAAGATTGTCCTCGCGCGCGACCTGCACCGGCTGACCGATGGCATCCACCGTCGCCTGAAGCCAGGCGGCGTTCTTGACGATGCCGCCCGCCATCATGACGCGGTCCACGGAAACGCCGCGCGCCTTCAGCACCGACAGCACATTGGCCGAGCCGAGCGCGATGGAATCGATCGAGGCGGCATAGACGTCCGTTCGGGTATGGCCGAGCGTCAGGCCCATCAGCGCCCCGCGCAGGGCGGCGTCGCGATAGGGCGTACGGTTGCCCATCATGTAATCCAGCGCCAGCAGGCCTTCCGATCGCGACGGATTGGCCGCGACATCGGCGATCAGCGCGGCGTGGCCGGCGGCATCCAGCCCGAACATCTCGCCGGCAAGCCAGTTGAGCATCGAGCCGGCCGCCACCTGTCCGCATTCGACCAGCCAGCGGCCGTCGTTGAGCGCGTTGGGGTAGGGGCCCCAGAAGCCGGAAACGTCGGACTCTTCTGCTAGCTGCACCAGCTGGACGATGGACGTGCCGCCGATGAACAGCATGCCGCCGGGCTCGATGGTATCGGCACCGAGGATGCCGATATGGGCATCGATGCCGCCCTGCGCGACGACGGGCCGGTTGTCCAGTCCCAGTTCTGCCGCCATCTCGGCGCGCATCGGCGCGATCACGCCGCCGACGGGCACGATGCGCTGCGGCAGGCGCTCGGTCAGGTCCGGAATGCCGAAAGCTTCATAGACCTCTGGCACGAACCGGCCGACGGCGCTGTCGTAGTTCCATTTGCAGGCGGCGTTCATTCGTGAGCCGACCCATTCGCCCGTCAGGTCGAAATTGACGTAATCGAGCGCCTCGCAGACGACCTCGGCGGCATCCCAGATGTCCCGGCGGTTGCGCTTCAGCCACATGGCCTTGGGCACCAGCCATTCGACGGCGTCAGAGCCGCCGCAATAGCGCATGACGGGATGGTCAAGGCTCGCCGTCTCGCGCGCTTCGGCTTCAGCGCGGCAGTCCATCCAGAGCAGGGCGGGCGAGAGCGGCGTGCCGTCGCGCCGGCAGATCGCCACGGTGGAGGCGGTCGTGGCGGTGCAGACGGCATCGACGGTGCGCCGGCCCGCCTTTTCGAGCACGGCGCGGCCGGCCGTGCGCAGGGCCGCACGCCACTCGGCAGCGGATTGCTCCGCCCAGCCGGCGCGCGGATAGTGCGTCGCGTAGGCCGCCTCCGCCTGGGCCAGCATCTGGCGCCGGTCCGTGTCGTAGACGCCGGCGCGAAGGCCGCCCGTACCGAAGTCGAAGCTCAGGATATGAGCCATGACCGATGATCCTCCCTAAATTCTCCGTCGCCCGGCAACGCCTCCAGTGCCGGGCACCCCGTCAGGGGTGGAACATGATCTTCGAGAAGAAGAATTCGCGGTCGGTGCGAAGCCGCTCGAAGATCCCAGGCAGTTCCTCCAGCTCCAGATCGTGTGTGATCATGAACTCCCACTTCAGCGCACCGGACGCAAGCTTGTCCAGCGTCACCGTCCACTGCGGGCCTGGATAGGGTGCGCCGAAGGAGTTCCACGAACCGTGCAGCGACACTTCCTGGCGCAGGAAATGCTGGAAGGCGGCATTGGTGAGGGGTATGTCGCCGACGGGAATGCCGATGAAGACCACATGACCGCCTGGCGCGGCGAGCCTGACGGCGGCGTTGACGGATGTCGGATGCCCTGCTGCTTCCACGATGATATCGGCGAGAAGCTCCTTGGGCAGGTCGGCTCCGGCGAGGAAGGCGTGCGTCGCGCCGGCCTGGCGGGCAAGTTCCAGCTTTTCCTCGGAAACATCGATGGCGACGACTTCGCGCGCGCCCATCAGCAGCATCCACTGAATGGCGAAGAGGCCGATCGGGCCACAGCCGATGACCGCGCCGCGATCGCCCATGCGCACGCCGCCGGCCTTCCAGATGGCGTGAAGGGCAATCGAGGCGGGATCGACCATGGCGGCGGCACGCGGATCGCAGCCTGCCGGCGCCTTCAGGAGGTTTTCGACCGGCGCGCAGACCCATTCGGCATAGGCGCCGTCACGGCGCGAGCCGAAATAGTCGTAGTTGCGGCACCGCGAGAAATTGCCGGTTGCGCACTGGTCGCAGGTGCCACACGGCAGCATGGGCGGGATCGTGACGAGGTCGCCCCTGGAAAAGCCCGTGACCGAAGCGCCCAGTTCCTCGATATGTCCGGAAAATTCGTGGCCGCAGATGATGGGCATCTTGTGCGCGCCCTTGATGAGCATGCGCGGCAGGTCCGATCCGCAAACACCGACGGCGGCCACGCGCAGCAGGACCTCGTTTGCCTTCGGAACGGGCTTGTCGACATTTTCGAGGCGGATGTCTCCGGGCGTGTGGAGGACGGCGGCGCGCATGAATGGGTTCCTTTAAAAACGAAATGGCTTGCGCCGGCGGACAGCCGCCAGCGTTCGGAAGAGCGGGAGGAGCCGGAGCTCCCCCCGCCGCCCTGGGAGTTATTTGTCGAGAACCTGCGGACGGTATTCCGCAAACAGTTCCTTATGCGGGTATTCGCCGACCTTGTCGGGCGTCACGAGGGCCGTGCCTGCATCGACGAAAGCGGGGACCGTCTTGCCGGCAGCAGCCTCGCGTGCGACCTGGATGGTGACGTCGCCGAGATATTGCGGGTCGTTCAGCGCGGTGGCGATGTACTTGCCGTCGGCCATGGCCTCGAGCGCCTCGGACAGGCCGTCGACGCCGGCGATCAGCACGTCGTCGCGGCCGTTTTCCTTGAGAACCTGCAGGGCGCCGAGCGCCATGTCGTCGTTATGGGCGTAGACCACCTTCACATCGGCATTGGCCTGAAGAAGGTCCTGCATGGCGGTCACGGCGTTGGCGCGGATATATTCCGCATAGGGGCCTTCGACGATCGTGTGGCCGGAGCCTTCAAGCGCGGCATGGAAGCCATCGCGACGGTCCATCATGACTGCACCGCCGGCATCGCCCTGGATCTCGATGACCTTGGCGCCGGTGACACCATCGGCCTTCAGCTTCGCGATAACGGCTTCTCCGACCAGCTTGCCCATCGCCTTGTTGTCGCGGCCGACATGGGCGGCGACCTTGCCGCCGGTGACGGGACGGTCGACGGTGATGACGGGAATGCCGGCAGCGGCGGCGGCCTCAAGCGACGGGGCGACGGCTTCCGGGTTGACGGGGTTGATGATGATCGCGCTCACACCCTGGGTGATCAGATCCTGGATATCGTTGTTCTGCTTGCTGACGTCGCCATTGGCGTCGAGGAAGACGAGTGTGTCGCCGGATGCCTTGGCGGCGGCCTCCGCACCGTTCTTCAGCTGGACATAGAAGGGCGACTGAAGCGTGACCTGGCTGAAGCCGATCTTCAGGCCCTCGGCATGGGCGGCGGCAGGCGAAAGCGCCATGACGGCGAGAACCGAAACGGTGCCGGCGAGACCGGCAAGAAATGTACGACGCGTGTTCATTGGTTTCCTCCCTAAAGAACCGAAAATCGCCCTCTCTCCCAGAGAGCAACATAAGTGATATTATTTCACATATGTTGCTAGCATGGCATCATGGGCGCCGGAACCTTGTCAATCCCGTGACGAGGCATTGACGGAAAGAATATCCAACCGATTGAATTTGCTACTTTTATCGGTGATTTTTCCAGGAAGATTCATCCTGCCTGCGCGAATGCGGCGTGCAAAATTGCGTTTGCGGGAATTTTCCGGGCGAAAATGCCGGCAACATTTGCAGCTTTGGCAAATGGAGGGGAAGAGACAGGGCGGCGCGGCTTCGCTTTCCGCCCGGATCGCGTCAGCTCGACGCGACCATATCCGCGATGCGGCCGCCGGCGATGCCGAGCGGGTTTGCCAGGTCCAGCACGACCGACATGTGGTTGAGGCCGGGCAGCGGGAGAAGCTGGGCAGCCTCGCCCTGCGCGTTCAATCGGGATTGCAGTGCCGATGCGGGCTCAAGGAAGGGCGTCGTTTCCTCCGCGCCGAAAGCGATCACACGCAGGGGGCAGGCATGCTGGGCGGCGGTAAAAGGCGACCACGCCGCCGCCTCCGCGGGTGTCATCCTCGCCTCGTCGCGCAGGAAGCTGCCGGGAATTCCAGAGAGGTCATAGATGCCGCTGAGCAGGAAAAGTCCCTTCAGGGCAGGAAGCGGTGGCGGGTCTTTTTCGTCGAGGCCCGTCGCGGCAAGGAACGAGGCGAGATGGGCGCCCGCCGAATGGCCGCTGACGGTGAGCCGCGTGGGATCGGCGCCAAAATCGCGTGCGTGCTCCTGAAGCCAGAGCACGGAACGCCGCACCTGGCCGACGAGCACATCAAGCCGCTCGCCGGGCATGAGATCATATTCGACGAGGGCCGCGACACCGCCGGCGGCCAGGACCGGTGCGGCAACGAAGCGATAGTTCTCCTTCTCGCCGGAGCGCCAGTACCCACCATGGACGAAGACGTGCATCGGCGCACCGGCCTTCGGGCGCTCCGGCAGGATGACATCAAGCACCTCGCGCGGCCGCGCGCCGTAACGCAGATCGGCCAGCACCTCCGCACGAGCCGAAAACGCCCGGCTGCGCGCGGCGAATTCGGCCGCGATCGCGTCGAAATCCGGCACGAAATCGCGAATCCGGTAAAGGTCCTGTGACGTCATCCTCTTCGCTCCCCCGCGTCAGTACTCGACGGCGTAATACTTCGCCTCCATGAATTCCAGAATACCGGTAACGCCGCCTTCACGGCCGAGACCGCTCTGCTTCACGCCCCCGAAGGGTGCTGCCGGGTCAGACATCAGCCCCCTGTTGATGCCCAGCATGCCGCTTTCGAGGCGCTTGCCGACCTTGAGCGCCCGCTTCAGGTCTCCGGAATAGATATAGGCGGCCAGACCATACTCGGTGTCATTGGCAAGGCGAACCGCCTCGTCGTCGGTGTCGAACTTGTAGACGGGCGCGATGGGGCCGAAGATTTCCTCGCGCGCAATGGCTGCGTCGACGGGCACGTTTTCAAGAACCGTCGGCGGATAGAAATAGCCGTTTTCGCCAAGCGGCTTGCCGCCCGTCGTGACGCGGGCGCCTGCGGCCACAGCGTCGGAAACGAGGCGGTCGATCTTGCGCACGGCATTCGTCGTGATCATCGGACCGCATTGCGTCTCCGGATCGTAGCCGGGACCGATCCTGAGCGCCGCCATGCGGGCCGTCAGGCCGGCGACGAAGGCGTCGTGGATGCCCGATTGCACATAGAAGCGGTTGGCGGCGGTGCAGGCTTCCCCGGCATTGCGCATTTTCGCGATCATCGCGCCGTCGAGTGCGGCTTCGAGATCCGCGTCGTCGAAGACGAGAAACGGCGCGTTGCCGCCAAGCTCCATCGAGCAGCTGACGACCGACTTGGCGGCCTCGGCCAGAAGCGTACGGCCAACGCCCGTGGAGCCGGTGAAGGAGAGTTTGCGCACGCGCGGATCGGCGAGCATGGCGTTCGTCACGCCGCCCGGATTGGTCGTGGTCAGCACGTTGACGACACCGGGCGGCACCCCTGCTTCCTCGCCGAGGCGCGCCATGGCATAGGCGGTGAGCGGTGTCTCGGAGGCGGGCTTGAGGATGACGGTGCAGCCCGCGGCAAGCGCCGGGCCGATCTTGCGCGTCGCCATGGCGGCAGGGAAGTTCCACGGCGTGATGAGGACCGCAATGCCGATCGGCTCGTGATCGACGAGGATATTGTGCGAGCCGGACGGCGTATGACGATATTCGCCCGGAATACGCACGGCCTCCTCGGCATACCAGCGGAAAAACTCAGCCGCATAGGCCACTTCGCCGCGTGCATCGGGCAGCGCCTTGCCGTTTTCGAGCGAGATCAGTGTGGCCAGCTCCTCGGCGTGCTGCGTCATCAGCTGGAACCAGCGGCGCAGGATTTCGGCGCGCTGGCGGGCCGGGGTGGCGCGCCAGCCTGCGGCAGCCGCCTCGGCCGCGTCGACGGCACGGCGGGCATCGTCGATGGACGCGTCGGCTACCTCGGCGAGCAGGTTTCCGGTCGAGGGGTCGAGAACCTTTATCCCGTCGCCCTTGACCCAGCTGCCGCCGATATAGAGGCCCTGGGCGTGGAGTGCGGGATCGGCATAGCCGGAAACTTTGGCGTGGAACGTCATGGCTTGTCCTTTCAGATCAGATCAGATCAGGCTGGCGCGGTCGCCGCCATGCGCGGCGGCGACGAGGGAGCGCATTTCCTGCGGGTTCAGCGGGCGGGGATTGTTCTGGATGAGGCGGGCGATACCGGAACTCTGCTCGGCCACCCAGTCGATGCGGTCTTCGGCCAGGCCAAGATCGCGAAGCGTGACGGGAATGCCGATCCGTTCGAACAGCGCGGCAAGCGCAGGAATGACGTCCTCGGGGCCGTCGAGACCCGCGGCGTCGGCGATCTCGGCAAGTTCCGGCCCGATGGCCGGCTGGTTCCAGGTCATGACATAGGGCATGAGGCAGGCGACGCCGAGGCCGTGAGCGGTGTGTGTGAGCGCGCCGACGGGATACTGGATGGCATGGGCCGCAGCCGTGCCGGCCACGCCGAAGGCAAGCCCCGCAAGCGTCGCACCGAGCATGACCTTTTCGCGCGCGGCCTGATCGGCGCCGTCCTTGCAGGCCGCTTCAAGCCCCTGCCACAGGAGGCGTATGGCGCTCAGCGCAAAATGATCCGACAGCGCATTCTTGCCGACGAAGACCCGCTGCAGCGCAAGGCCGGGCACGGGATCGCGCCGGATGGCCGTGAAGGCCTCGATGGCGTGGGTCAGGGCGTCCGCGCCGGCAATCGCCGTCAAACCGGGCGGGCAGGAAAGGGTCAGTTCGGGGTCGCAGATCGATACGGTCGGAATGAGATGGGGGCTGGAAATGCCGACCTTCAGGCTGCGCTCGCTGTCCGACAGCACCGCGACCGGCGTCACCTCGGACCCCGTACCGGCGGTGGTGGGAATGGCGATCAGCGGCAGCACCGGCCCGGGAACCGTGTGTTCGCCGTAGTAGTCCTGCGGGCGTCCGCCATGCGCAAGAAGAAGCGCCACGCATTTCGCCATGTCCAGGCAGGAGCCGCCGCCGATGCCGATGACGAGATCAGGCCGGAATATCCGCGCATTCTCGGCGCTCGCGACGGCCTGCTCGACGGGAACGTCCGGCAGGGTGGAGCTGTCGATGAGCACGGCAAGGCCTGCGGCCTCCAACTGGCCGACCAGCGCACGGAAATCGGCGTCCGCCGCAAGGCGGGTATCCGTGACGACCAGCGCGCGCCGGCCGAG
This sequence comes from Shinella sp. AETb1-6, assembly GCF_009826875.1. NCBI lineage: Bacteria > Pseudomonadati > Pseudomonadota > Alphaproteobacteria > Hyphomicrobiales > Rhizobiaceae > Shinella > Shinella sp. AETb1-6. The sequence goes on from NZ_WUMM01000005.1 coordinate 354,502, forward strand.
CGTGGCCGCGACGCTGCCGAGCGCGTGGCGCTGGCCGGCCCCGAAGAGCAGTTCGCGCGGCGCCCTCAATGTGCCGAATAGGTTCATTCCGTGTCTCCTCCAGTGAATTCAGGCGGCCTCAAGGGCCATAAGCTGTTCGAAAAGCGGTTGCGGCAGGGTAATGCCCTCGGCCATCGCGGCGGCCCGGCGGCTGCGCGCGCCATCGCCGGGAACGGCGACGGGTCTTGCAGGATCGAGCGGGCGGGAGAGCCGCAGGCTGTCGAGATAGGCGGTCAGCGCGGGGGCCGCGCCCTTGCCGGCCGCGGGGTCGATGAGGACGAGAAGGTCGCCCTTGTTGGCGGCGTGAGCGTCATCGAGCGTGCCGTGCACGTCAGGCGACAGGGCCGAACCGGCAAGCGCCGCCACAAGAAGCTCGATGGCGAGGCCAAGACCATAACCCTTCGCATCGCCGAACGGCGCGATGGCGCCGCTCTGCGCGGCGAGGGGATCCTCGGTCGGCTTCCCGTGCGCATCGACGGCCCAACCTGGCGGGATCGGCACGCCGCGCAGCGCATGGTTGCGAATCTTGCCCATGGAAACGACGCTGGTCGCGAGGTCCAGCACGAACGGTCGCTCGCCCGCGGGAATACCGATCGCAACCGGGTTCGTGCCGAGCACGGCCTCGGTGCCGCCGAAGGGATGGACGAGGGCTTCGCTCGTGGACATCACGATCGCGATCAGCCCTTCGCGCGCGGCGGTCTCTGCATAATAGGCGAGCATGCCGATATGGTTGGCGTTGCGAATGGCCGCCGCCGCTATCCCCGTTTCGGGCAGGTTCTGCCTCAGGCGCTGCATCGCATTCATCAGCACGACGGGACCAAGGCCGCGCTCGCCATCCACATCGAGAAAGGCCTGCCGCGACCATTTGAAGGCCCCCTGCGCGCGCCCGTCCGCCAGTCCCTTCTCAAGGCGTGACAGCAAAAGGGGCAGGCGTTGCAGTCCGTGCGAGGGCAGGCCGCGCAACTCCGCCTCGACCAGAAGGTCGGCCTGGAGCGCTGCGGCCCGAGGCTCCACGCCCCGGCTTTCGAGCAGCGCCGTCGCCAGCCTACGGAGTTGATCGGGCATCACCTGCATTTCATATCCTATATCGGATCATATACGATATTGTATTTGACATAGGATATCTTATTTGCAACAAAAGATCGCATGTCAATAAGCAGTCGGAGAGCAAACGTGGCAATTGCAGCGGAGCGGGAAGGCAAGGCGCCGGTTATTCGCCCCATCAGCGTCGTGGAAGGTGTTTACGACAGTATCTACCATCGCCTGATGTCGCTGGAGATCGCGCCGGGAGCGCGCATTCCGATCGACGTGCTCTCCCGGGACCTCGGCGTATCGCAGACACCGATCCGTGAAGCGCTGAGCCGTCTGGAGCGCGAGGGGCTGGTCCGCAAGGAACATCTCGTCGGCTACAGCGCTGCCCCGCAGTGGACGCGCAAGCAGTTCGAGGACCTTTACGTCTTCCGCCTTCTGGTCGAGCCGGAGGCGGCGCGGCTTGCGGTCATCAACATGACGCCTGAGGCGCTGTCGCAGCTGGAGACCTCCGCCGCCGATATGGGTCATGGCGAGACGCCGGTCGACCGCAACACCCGTTATTCCCGCTTCGCCCGCGCCGATGCACAGTTCCACGACGCCATTCTCAAGATCGCCGGCAACGAGATCATCCGCAGCACGCTGTCGAACCAGCATGTCCACCTGCATATCTTCCGGCTGATGTTCCACACCCGCGTCACGCAGGAGGCTCTTGAAGAACACGAGAACCTGCTCGCCGCCTTCCGCTCCGGCGAGCCGCAGGCGGCATACGATGCCATGCGCGTCCATATCGAGCGTTCGCGCGACCGCCTGTTGTCGGCCTTCGAATGAACGCGGTCGTCACCCCACAGCTGGCCATGGCGCCCGCAGGCACGGCCGCCGCCCTCGGCGCCGAGGGGCTTGGCAAGACCTATGGCCAGATCACCGTGCTGTCGGATGTCACACTCGATATCCGCCCCGGCGAGGTGCACGCGATCATCGGCGAGAACGGCGCCGGCAAGTCGACGTTGATGAAGCTTCTTTCCGGCCATGTGGCGCCAACCGAAGGCAGCCTCTTCCTGGACGGCAGGCCGGTCGCGTTCCGCAATGCGGTGGAGGCCGAGGACGCCGGCATCGTGCTGGTTCACCAGGAAATCCTGCTGGCCGCCGACCTGACCGTCGCCGAAAACCTCTTTCTCGGCCGGGAGGTCGGCCGCGGCCTGATGGTCGACGATCGGTCGATGAACCGGCGCACCGCCGAACTCCTGGCAAGGGTGGGCTCGACTGCGCGTCCGCGCGACCGCGTCTGCGACCTGCCGCTTGCCCAGCGCCAGCTCGTGCAGATCGCCCGCGCCCTGCTGGACGAGCGCAAGGTCGTGATCCTCGACGAGCCGACGGCCGTGCTGGCGAATGACGAAGTGGCGGCGCTGCTCGACATCGTGCGCAGCCTGCGCGACCATGGCGTCGCCGTGCTCTACATCTCGCACCGCCTCGACGAGGTGCAGGCGCTGGCCGACCGCATCACCGTGCTGCGCGACGGGCGGATGATCGGCACCTGGCCTGCCGCCGGCCTTGGCCAGCGCGAGATGGCGGAGCTGATGGTCGGACGCGAGCTGGACATGCTCTATCCGCACAAGCGGCCGCAAGCCACGGCCGAGCCGATCCTGACCGTGACCGGTCTTGCCGTCGATCACGGCTCCGAGACGGTATCCTTCGACGTGCGTCCGGGCGAGGTGCTCGGCATCGGCGGCATGATCGGGGCAGGACGCACGGAACTGATCGAAGGCCTGATGGGGCTTCGCCCTTCGCAGGCGGCGCGCGTGACCGTGAATGGCAAGGAGATCGCCGGCCGGTCGGTGCGCACGCTGATGGAAGCCGGGCTCGTCTACCTGACCGAGGACCGAAAGGGAAAGGGCCTTCTTCTGGAGGAGAAGCTCGGCCCCAACCTGACGCTCCAGGCGCTCGATTCCGTCAATCCGGGCGCCGTTCTCGACAAGCGGGCGGAAGTCGTGCGGCTGGAAAAGGCGGTGGCCGATTATGACATCCGGGTGCGCTCGCTGCGCCTGGAGGCCGGAAAGCTTTCCGGCGGCAACCAGCAGAAGCTTCTGCTGGCCAAAGTCATGATGGCGGATCCTTCGGTGGTCATCATCGACGAGCCGACCCGCGGCATCGACATCGGCAACAAGAGCCAGATCTACGACTTCATCGACGCGATGGTGCGCGCCGGCAAGGCCTGCATCGTCATCTCGTCGGAAATGCCCGAACTGGTCGGCCTCGCCGACCGGGTGCTGGTGATGCGGGCCGGGCGGATCGTCGCCGAGCTTCGCGGCAATGACATCAATGAGGAGAATGTCGTCTATGCGGCCACGACGGGTGGCGGTGCGGACGGCGGGGAGGAAGACCATGACCACCGCAGCGACCATAACAATCCCGCCGGCTGACGACGCCGCCCGCATCCGCTGGGCCGATCTGGCGCCGTTCATCGCCCTTGCGCTGATCGTGCTCTTCGGCGCGCTGGTGAATTCCAATTTCGTCTCGTCGGCCAACCTGATCAACGTCATCACGCGCAGCGCGTTCATCGCCATCATTGCTGTCGGGGCGACCTTCGTGATCTCCTCGGGCGGGCTGGACCTGTCGGTCGGCTCCATGATGGCCTTCGTTACCGGCATCATGATCATGGTGATGAACCATCTTGCGCCCAACTTCGGCGCCTGGGCCATCCCGATGGGGGCTGGGGTCGCCCTGGTCGTCGGCTCGCTGTGCGGGCTCTTCAACGGGCTGATCGTGACGGTCGGGCGCATCGAGCCCTTCATCGTGACGCTCGGCACCATGGGCATCTTCCGCGCCTTCATCACCTTCATGACGGACGGCGGCTCGCTGCCGATCGACCGCAGCCTGCGCGAGGCCTATCGCCCGGTCTATTTCGGCAGCCTGTTCGGCATTCCCTATCCGGTGCTGATCACCTTCGTCGTCGTGCTCGTCGGCGCCTTCCTGCTCTACAAGACGAAGTTCGGCCGGCGCCTCACGTCGGCGGGTTCGAATGTCGAGGTCGCGCGCTTTTCCGGCGTCAATGTCGCTGCCGTGCGCACCATGGCCTATGTCATCCAGGGCGTCTGCGTGGCCGTCGCCGCCATCTGCTACGTGCCGCGACTTGGCGCCGCGACCCCCACGACGGGACAGCTGTGGGAACTGCAGGTCATCACCGCAGTCGTCATCGGCGGCACGCTGCTGCGCGGCGGACGCGGACGCATCGGCGGCACCGTCGCCGGCGCGCTGATCCTCGAGGTCATCGCCAATGTCATGGTGCTGTCGGACATGGTCTCGGAATATCTCGTCGCCGCCGTTCAGGGCGCGATCATCATCATCGCCATGCTGGCGCACCGCTTTACCGCCAACCGCTGATCCCGGCCCTCGGTCGAGACCGGCATTGACTTCAAAAGGAGGAGAAAATGAAGTCTATCATGCAGAAAGCAGCACTCTTGCTGTCAACGGCCGCCCTGGCCATCGCCCTGCCGCTCGCCAGCGCCCAGGCGGAGGAGAAGGTGACGATCGCCGTGTCCATTCCGGCCGCAACGCACGGCTGGACGGGCGGCGTGGTCTATCACGCCGAGCAGGCCGAAAAGGAAATCGAGGCCGCGTTCCCGAACATCGACGTCGTCCTGTCCACGGCGTCCTCGGCGACCGCGCAGGTTTCCGCGCTGGAGGATCTTTCGGCGAGCCGCAAGCTCGATGCGCTCGTCATCCTGCCCTTCACGTCGGAGGAACTGACGGGGCCGGTCGAGCAGATCAAGCAGAAGGGGACCTTCATCTCGGTCGTCGACCGCGGCCTGACGGACCCGGCGGTGCAGGATCTCTATGTTGCCGGCGACAATATCGCCGTTGGCGCCAACACCGCGCACTGGCTCGTCGACAAGCTGGGCGGCGAAGGCCAGATCGTCGTGCTGCGCGGCATCCCGACCGTCATCGACGACGAGCGCATCAAGGGCTTCTCGGATGTCATCGCCAAGTCCAACATCAAGATCCTCGACATCCAGTATGCCAACTGGAACCAGGACGAAGCCTTCAAGCTGATGCAGGACTATCTGGCGAAATATCCGAAGATCGACGCCGTCTGGGCCAATGACGACGACATGCTGCTCGGCGTGCTCGAGGCCGTCGACAATGCCGGCCGCAAGGACATCAAGTATGCGCTTGGCGGCAACGGCATGAAGCAGGTCATCGAGATGGTGAAGGAGAAGAACGAGCGCACGCCGATCTCCACGCCCTATCCGCCGTCGATGATCAAGTCGGCCATCTACATGACGGCTGCCCAGTTTGCAGGCCAGGCACCAGTGCGCGGCTCCTTCCTGCTTGGCGCGCCGCTCATCACCCCGGAAAATGCGGACCAGTTCTACTTCCCCGCATCCCCGTTCTGATCGCAGACCGTGCCCGGCTTCAGCCGGGCACATCACGACAACCATGAGACAAGGAGACAAGACATGAGCGGCAAGAAAATCCTCATGCTGACCGGCGAATTCACCGAGGAATACGAAATCTACGTCTACCAGCAGGGGATGGAGGCTGTCGGCCACACGGTGCATGTCGTGTGCCCGGACAAGAGGGCCGGCGACCGCATCAAGACCTCGCTGCACGATTTCGAAGGCGACCAGACCTATACCGAAAAGCTCGGCCACTACGCCGACATCAACAAGACCTTTTCCGAAGTCCGCGTCGAGGAATATGACGCCGTCTACGCCGCCGGTGGCCGCGGCCCGGAATATATCCGCACCGACAAGCGCGTGCAGGACATGGTGCGCCATTTCCACGAGAGCGGAAAGCCGATCTTCACCATCTGCCACGGCGTGCAGATCCTGATGGCCGTGCCCGGCGTGCTGAAGGGCAGGAAGGTCGCCGGCCTCGGCGCCTGCGAGCCCGAAGTGACGGCCGTCGGCGGCATCTATATCGACGTGAAGCCCACCGAGGCCTATGTCGACGGCAACATGGTCTCGGCCAAGGGCTGGACGGGCCTCGCCGCCTTCATGCGCGAGTGCCTGAACGTGCTCGGCACGAAGATCACGCACAGCTGATCGGCAGCGCTCCTGGCACGCCCCGGGTTAAACGCCCGGGGTTTTGCCGTTCGCGGCCCAAGCTTCTGCAAGGAAATTCTATGGATTTGCAGGACTATAGGAGGGACTTTCTTATCTTCCGCAGCCTTCGCGCGCATCATCGCAAGCATTCCGATTTGCGAAGGAGATTGCGCGATGCGCTCGATCGATATTCCGCTCGACACACTTATCCTGCCCGGCCTCAACGGTTCGCCCGAGGCCCACTGGCAGCGCCACTGGGTGCGTGACAATCCGCAAAGCCGTGTCGTCGAGCAATATGACTGGACCTGCCCGGAGCGGCAGAGTTGGCTCAGCCGCGTGGAAGAGGATATCGAGCGGGTGGGCCACGACGTCTGGCTGGTCGCCCACAGCCTCGGCTGCGTGCTGGCGGCACATCTGGCACAAAGCCCCATCGCCTCGCGCATCCGCGGCGCGCTGCTCGTCGCACCCTGCGACCTCGATACGACGGAAACGATGCATCCGTGTATCATCCGGTTCGGCGCGATGCCGACAGCGCGGCTGCCGTTTCCCTCGCTTGTCGTCGGCAGCCTGAACGATCCCTATATGCCGGTCGCCCGGCTCAAGAAGACGGCGGACAACTGGGGCAGCGATCTCATCGATATCGGCGGAGCGGGCCACATCAACATCGCGAGCGGATTTGGCCGCTGGGCCGCGGGCTACGACTTTCTCGAACTTCTGAAGGAACGCGCGGCCTTCGCCGCAACGAAAGACGGCCGCCTGTTTTCGGCGGCCGTGTCGAATACGGGGCTGATGCTCAACTGAGCATCAGCGATGCGCCGCCCACGGCACAAGCCGGCGCTCGATCAGCCGCGCGAGGAACTCCAGCAGGATCGCGATCAGGGCGATGACGACGATGCCGGCAATCACGATATCGGTGACGAGAAACTGCGCGGCCGACTGGATCATGAAGCCGATGCCGCTCGTCGCGGCGACGAGTTCCGCCGCAACCAGCGTCGTCCAGCCAGCCCCGAGCGCGATGCGCACGCCCGTCAGGATCGATGGCACGGCGCTTGGAAGGACGACTTCGGCCAGCACCTGCCGCCGGGTGGCGCCAAGCGAGCGCGCCGCGTTGACGTGATCCTTCGAGACGGAGCGTACGCCGGCGGACGTCGAAAGAATGATCGACGGCAGCATGGAGAGCGCAATCACCGTGATCTTCGACGCCTCGCCGATGCCGACCCAGATGATGATGAGCGGAAGATAGGCGAGCGGCGGCAGCGGGCGCAGGAATTCCACGATGGGATCGAGAATGCCGCGCCCGACGCGGCTCGTGCCGATGGCGATGCCGGCCGGAATGCCGATCAGGATCGACGCGATCAGCGCGCCGAAGATCCGGGAGAGGCTGGCGCCGACATGTTCGGCGAGCGTCGCATCGACGAAGCCCGTCACGACGAGATTGTAAAGCGCCACGACGACCTGCCGGGGGGAGGGCAGGAACACGGGCGATACGAGCGCGTAGGAGGCTGCAACAGCCCACGCGCCGATGATTGCCGCGACCGTGACCGCGGAGATAAGGGCCACGGGAATGGGGCGGCCGGCGGCCTTCTCGTCGGTTGCGGTGTCGGCCGCGGGGGCGAGCGTTTCGATGTCGGTGGAGAATGTCATGCCGCGAGCTCCTCGTCGTCACCGGAATGGATCAGGCCGGTCAGCCCGGCATGCATGCGCTTGAAGATCGGCGAGGCCTTCACGGCTGCCACGGAGGCGCCTGCGCGCACCTCGGCATTGAAGCCGGCCTCGATCTCGGCGGTGAGACGACCCGGATTGGGAGAGAGAACGACGACGCGCGTGCCGAGCAGCAGCGCCTCCTCGATGCTGTGCGTGATCAGAAGCGCACCCGCGCCGCTTTCCGCCTTGATGCGCAGCAGGAATTCCTGCATGCGCGTGCGGGTGAGGGCATCGAGCGCGCCGAGCGGTTCGTCCAGCAGCAGGAAGCGCGGTTCGGCCGCGAGCGCGCGCGCGATACCGACGCGCTGGCGCATGCCGCCAGACAGTTCCCAGATATTCCGGTCGCCGGCATCTGCGAGGCCGACACGATCGAGCAGCGCCTGTGCACGCGCGCGCCGCTCGCCGAGCGGCACACCCTTGAGCTTGAGAGGAAAGGCGACATTGTCGCGCGCATCGAGCCAGGGATAGAGTGCATCGTCCTGGAAGACGACCGCGCGGTCCGCGCCGGGCCCGCGCACCGGCGCGCCATCCACGGTGATCGTGCCGGTGCTCGGTGCCAGGAAGCCGGCGGCGAGGTTGAGCAGGCTTGTCTTGCCGGAGCCCGAGCGGCCGATGACGGCCACGAGTTCATCGGAGGCGACCTGCAGGTTGATGCCGTCGAGGACACGCTTTTCACCCGCGCCCTTGCGGCCCGGCTGCGGCGGATAACGAAGCGACACGTTGCGGAATGTCAGGATGCTCATGAGGCCTCCGGAAGGTAAAGGGTTCAGCCGATGGCCCGGCGGCGCTTTCGCGCGACCGGGCCATCTCCGCCGCAGGATCGTCGCGCGTCAGTTGACGAGCTTTGCCGCATCCGTCACCCAGCGGGTGGAGACGTAGGGCGTGTAGTCCGAGAGTGCCGCCGGAATCTTGCCCTGTTCGAGCAGGAAGGCGGACGTATCCGAAACGGCCTTCACCGTGCCGCCGCCCAGGAGCGGTTCGCCGGCTTGCTCTTCGAGCGTCGGGAAGATGTACCCCTTGAGCAGGGCCGGCACCTCATCCTGCTTGGCACCGGTGAGGCGGGCGATCTTTTCCGCTTCAGGCGACGTCGCGTTCCAGGCATCCGGGTTGGCGCGATAGGCCGCGGTCGCATCGCCCGTCACCTTGACGAAGGCCGTCACGACATCGGGATGTTCCTCGGCGAATTTCTTGCTGACGATCCAGGCGTCGAAAGTCGGCCCGCCCCATTCGGCGACATCCGCCGAGGTCGCGAGCACCTTGCCGCTCTTCTTCAGCTGCGCCAGTACCGGATCCCAGACATAGGCACCCTCGATGTCGCCACGCTCCCAGGCGGCTGCGATTTCCGGCGGGCGCAGATTGAGGATCTCGACCGACTTCGGATCGACATTCCAATGCTTGAGCGCGGTCAGGAGGCTGTAATGCGCGGTGGAAACGAAGGGCGTCGCGATCTTCTTGCCGACGAGGTCTTCCGGCTTCTCGACCGACTTGACGGCCAGCGCCTCGGCTTCGCTGATCAGGCCGACGACGAAGATCGCCTCGATGGGCAGTTCGCGGCTTGCCGCCGCCGCGAGCGGCGACGAACCGACATAGCCGATATCGAGCGAGCCGGAAGCGATCGCCGCGATGACATCGGCGCCGCCATCGAACTTCTGCCAGTTGATCTTGGCGCCCGTCGCCTTCTCGTACGTGCCGTCGGCCTGCGGAACGCGCGACGGCTCGACGATCGGCTGGTAGCCGATATTCAGCGTCACATCGGCGGCGCGGGCGGTGCTGAACGACGCCGCCATTGCAACGGCGGCGGTGGCGGCCAGCAGGGTCCTGCGGGTAATGGTCATGGTCCTCTCCTCAAATTGCCGTCGCCCTGTCTGCGGGCCGGTTATTCAAAGCTACATAATCAATAATTTTAGTAGAGAAATTTTCGCCTCAATCTTGGTGGCTGTCCGCGATTGGTTTTGCGTTTTGCACGCGCACCGCGAAAACCGGGTCGAGCGGCGCTATCGGCCGCGCAATGGCAGGCCGGGCGCCGTATCGGCAAGGAGAAATCGCCCGAGATGGTGCCGAATGGGCACGGGTCGAACGAAAACGACCTAAGGGCTTGACAGAAGCAGCAATTTCCTTGCGGGCGATGCCGTAAATAAATTATACCGTTTTTATATGTTTTTCGCACTTCGGTGCCTAGAATGGGCCAGAATCACCCGTCAAAGGGGAATCGGTCGATCTTCCCGAAGAAGACGAGGAAACGCGGCGTGCGCAAACGTGTGGCACGCGACGCATAGATGCTGATGGAAAGCAGGCAAGAATGCTGACGAAAAAGGGAAAATACGGTCTGAAGGCCCTGGTGGACCTCGCACGGCTTCAACCGGGCGAAACGGCTTTCGTCAGCGAAATCGCCCTGCGCAACAATATCCCGAAGAAATTCCTCGACACGATCCTTCTGGAACTGCGCAATGCCGGCATGCTGCGCTCCAAGAAGGGCCCGGGCGGCGGTTATTCGCTCTCCCATCCCGCGTCCGAGATCCGCATCGGCCACGCCATCCGCGTGCTCGACGGCCCGCTGGCGCCCATTCGCTGTGCCAGCCGCACGGCCTATGAGGCCTGCGAGGACTGTGCCGATCCGGAGACCTGTCAGGTCCGCCGGGCCATGACGGATGTGCGCGATGCCATCGCCTCGATCCTCGACACGATGACGCTGGAACAGTTCGTCGCCGTGCCGGGTGCTGCGGCAATCATCGAGGACGAAGACGGGCGCGAGCAACTGGTGGGCTGATCGCGCCCGCCGGATCTGCGCCTAAACGTCCCGCGCCCCGCCGCTCCTGTGCGCATCGATCGTGATCCGTCCGCTTTCGGCCAGCGCTTCCATCACCTGCGCGGTGAGGGGGATATCGGCCGGCGGCTCGCGACCGGCTGATGCAGCGTCATGCGCCACCGCCTGCGCAGAAGCCAGCGCGGACGCGGATGCCTGGAACGCATTGATGCGATGTTGATCGGCAAGGCCGATCTGCGCCGCGTCGATCGCGCGCCCTGCATCCGCGATGATCGCTTCGGTAGCGGCAAGGCGGGCCGTGAACAGCCCGACCGCGAGAGGGTCTGCATCACCCGCATCCAGAAGCCGTTCCAGGACGCCCCGCGCGGCGCCGAGCCGGCACGCCGCCTCCAGAAGCAGGCCGAGCGAGCGGGGAACGGCCACGGGCACCGCATCTCCTGAGGCCTGAAGCAGGAAGTCCGGCTCCACCGCGACATCCTTCAACAGCACATGTTCGGCCGCCTGTGCGGCTCCCGGCGCAGGTTCGCAGGTATTCGCGACGAAATGCACGCCTTCGGAGCGAACGGGCAACAGGAGTTTCCCCGTCCGTCCGCCGGTCTGCACCGGCAGCAGCATCCAATCGGCATGGCGGGCACAGGGGGTGCAGAAGACCTCGCCACCAAAGCGCAAGGCAACCCCATTCGACTGGATCGGCAGGGCTTCGCCCGACCGTGCGGCGCCGCGAGCGACACGCGCGCCCGCGAGAGCGGCGGCGAACACGGTCTTGCGCTGGCCCTCGGTTCCGTGGCTGCGCAGAGATTCAAGCCCGACGAAATGGGCGGCCAGAATATCGGCGAGCGGGGCGGAGCGCACCGCAGCCTCGCAACAGATCGTCGCCAGCACCGTATTGGAAACATCGATGCCACCATTGTCGGTGGGCACGGATATGCCGAAGAGGCCGGAGCGCGAAAGCAGTTCCAGCCGCAGCTCGGCCGTGCCGGGCGCGCCCGCGGTGCCGCCGAAGACACCCGCGAGCGTGCGGATGATCGTTAAGGCCTCGTCCTCCGTGCCGATAACGGCAGCAGTGCGCGAGGGATGGTCGAGCGTCGACGAAATCGTACCCATGTCGTCTGCTCCTTGCCGAAGGTGGTTTCAGGTCGCACAGGCTCAAGCGGGTAAAAAATCACATTCTATAGATACTGTATAGATTCTTTTCGATGGTTTTCAGCGCCAATCCGATGCCGGCAGCGCCGGGCCATCATGCCGGCCTCCATCGTGCAACCAGCATTTTATCGGTCTCATGCGTAGGGAACGCCGACATCATTACGGATGCCGGTTCCGCGATCGGAAGAAAACGGGGCAGGGCGCTCGCTGTTCCCGTCCCGTCAGATCCCGCCCATGCAGAGATACTTCATCTCGAGATAATCCTCCAGCCCGTGGCGGGAGCCTTCACGACCCATGCCGGATTGCTTGACGCCGCCGAAGGGGGCGGCTTCGGAGGACATGCGCCCGGTATTGATGCCGACCATGCCGTATTCCAGCGCTTCGGCGACGCGCCAGACGCGGCTGAGATTCGAAGCGTAGAAGTAGGCGGCGAGCCCGTAGATCGTGTCGTTCGCCTCCCGCACGACAGCATCCGCATCCTCGAAACGGATGATCGGGGCAAGCGGCCCGAAGGTCTCCTCCTGGGCGACGCGCATGTCGCGCGTGACGTCCGTCAGGACCGTCGGCGCGAAGAAGGTGCCGGCACCCTCGTAGCGCCGGCCACCGCAATGAATGCTGCCGCCCTTGGCCACGGCGTCGGCGACATGGGCCTCGATCTTGGCGAGCGCGCGGTCGTCGATCAACGGACCGATGGAAACGGCCGGATCGAACCCGTCGCCGACCGACAGCGTGCCGACGCGCTCGGTGAACTTCCGCGCGAATTCGTCATGGACGCCGGCCTGCACATAGAGCCGATTGGCCGAAACGCAGGTCTGGCCGGCATTGCGGAACTTCGCCTGGATGGCGCCATCCACCGCAGCATCGACATCCGCATCATCGAAAACGATGAAAGGTGCGTTGCCGCCGAGTTCCAGGCTGAGCTTCTTCACCTGGTCGGAACATTGCCGCATCAGCAGCCGACCCACCTCCGTCGAACCGGTGAAGCTGATCTTGCGCACCTTCGGATGGCTGCAAAGCTCTCGACCGACAGCATCGCCTTCCGATGCGTAGATGAGGTTGACCACGCCTTCGGGGAACCCGGCCTTCTCGGCCAGCGCGAACATGGCGCCGGCGACGAGCGGCGTCTGCTCGGCGGGCTTCAGGACGACCGTGCAGCCCGCCGCAAGCGCCGGCGAAATCTTGCGTGCCACCATCGATGCCGGAAAATTCCAGGGCGTGATGGCGCCCACGACACCGATGGGCTGCTTGATGACCATCATGCGCCGGTCGCGGGAAGGGGCGGAGATCGTCTCGCCGTAGATGCGGTTGGCCTCTTCGGCGTACCATTGCAGATAGGCGGCGGCGTGCGACACCTCGGATTTCGCCTCCGCGAGCGGCTTGCCCATCTCGGCCGTCAGGATGATGGCGAGATCGTCGGTGTGTTGCACGATGAGCTGGTGCCACCGCCAGAGCGTGTCGGAGCGCTCGCGCGCGGTCTGGGCTGCCCATTCGGTCTGCGCGACGGCGGCGCGTTCGATGGCCGCCCGCGTCTCTTCCGCGCCCATATCGGGAAGCGTGGCAAGGACCTCGCCGGTGGACGGGTTGAACACCTCGAACGTCGCCGCACCCGCGCCATCGGCAATAGCCCGGAACAAGGCCGGATTTTCCAGCCGGCGAACGAGATTCTGCGACAGACCCACCTGATTCCTCCCCGGACGAACGCGCATCGAGAGACAATCAGATACGAGCGGGCCCCGCCGTCCGCAACCCGTCATTCTGTCACGGAGGCAAGTTCTGTTATGGGAGGAGGGCTCTCATGTGCAATGCCCGTCGTAATCGGACAGTTCACGATCACGGAACGTGTCGCGCTTGATCCCGCAGTAAATGGTCGAACGATGGCCCGCCAGGCTCGCGGGCCATCTCGTTGGCGAGAACTTTGCCGCCGCATGTCGTACTCAGCGTATGGCGGCCCTCCTCAGTTTACGGCGGGCAACCTTTCGGTTCTTAGCTCCACGCGTGGCGCGGTGGGTTGAGGTCGTTCAGGTAGTAATTACCGACGTGGAAGAACTTCCATCGCACGGGGTCGTGCAGGGTGTGCGCCCGCGCGTTGCGCCAGTGGCGGTCGAGATTGTGCTTGGCAAGGGTGGAGCGCGTGCCGGCCAACTCGAAGAGCTTGTTCGTGGCGAGGATGGCGATCTCGGTCGTGAGCACCTTGGCCTCCGCAGTCTTCACGGTCGCCTCGGCGATGGTGTCTTCCGTGGCGTTTGCCAGACCGGCATCGATAGCTTCGCCCGCGATATCGAGCAGCGCTTCGGCGGCATGCAGCCTGATCTTCAGATCGCCGATGGCGGCGATGGTGAAGGGGTCCTCGCCCGCGGTTTCCTTGCCGCTGTCGATCCACGGACGGCTCTGCGTCTTGATGAAGGCAATCGCGTCATCGATGGCGCCGCGCGCAATGCCGGCATCGATGGCCGCCTGGATGATCTGCGAAACCGGGCCGGCCACTGTCGGCCGATCGAAGGCGAGGACAGGCAGCGCGCGGCTTTTCGGCACGCGCACATTCTCGATCCTGACCGAGCCGGATGCCGTCGTGCGCTGGCCGAAGCTCGACCAGTTGTTCGTGACGGTGATGCCGGGCGCCTCCCTGTCGACGAAGACGAGGTAGCTTTTTTCGTCAGCGTCCAGGGCAACGACGGGAATGATATGGGAGAGCAGGGCGCCCGTCGTGTAGAACTTCTCGCCGTTCACGACGGCCTCGTCTCCATCGAACGCCACCCGCGTCTCGAAGGTGCCGACATTCTTGCTGTTCAGCTCCGAAAAGGCGTTACCGAAACGTAGGCCGGAGAGGACCCAGCCGAAGAATTCGCGTTTCTGCGCTTCCGTGCCGTCGAGATCGATATGGCCATTGATGGAGAGATGGTTCTGGGTGATCTGTGCGATGGAGGAGTCCGCCGCCGCGATGATGGCGATCACGCGGGCGAGGGTACGGTAGGAAACGCCCGCCCCGCCATAGGCCTTGGGCACGTTGATGCCCCACAGGCCGCTCTGGGAATAGGCGTCGATTTCGGCGAGAGGAAGCAGGCCTTCACGGTCGCGCAGTGCCGCGCCGGTGGTAAACTCCGCAGCCAGTCGCTGAGCAATCTCAATAGCTTCGGCATCGCTTGTGATGATATGGGCCGGCGTCTGTGGCCGCGGCCGCGGCGGGACCGGATCGCTGGAGTTGACGCGCGGATGAACGGTGTAGTCGATCGGCTGCTGTTCGATGATCCCCATGGCGGTGCTCCCTGTTGGCGGAAAGCGTAGCCTTTCAGGATTTCTATAAAATCAGTAGACAATCTATTTTACGAAAGGGTCTGCGGGAGAAAAATCCTTCGCCGGCGACGACGGCCGGCATGGAGACGATTGCGGCCTGGAGGATGTCGTTAAAAGCCGAGCCGGCTTCCGGGCCGAGGAAAGCGCCGTCGCTATCGTTCCCTTGGCGATCCTGCGTCGTCGTGCGCGCATGATGCCGGGAACACCACATCGTAAAACGCCGCCGGAGCGGCGGCGTTTCGGATCCCGACGGTCTCGGCGCGGTAGCAGATGTCAGCGCTGGCCCGCTTCGATGATGCCGCGCGTCAGGCTGCCGGTTGCCGGATAGAGCGGGATGAGGCAGGCCTGGAGGGCGTGATAGATATCGCTCTTGCCCGCAAACAGCGTGTAGCTCGGCGTGAGGTCTTCCGTGAGCTCTTCGTGCCAACCACCGCGCTCGTTGTCGAGGAAATGGCGGGAAATCGAGCCCCAGATACGCCGATACCAGAGTTCATGCTTCTCATCGGGCAGATGTTCGCACAGAAACGCTGCGGCGCCCACGCCCTCGGCCATGGGCCACCAGAGCTTGTTGCGCTTGGCCGGGACGTCGTCCCAATCAAGCGTGTAGTAGAAGCCGCCCTTTTCCGTATCCCAGCCCAATGCGATGGACTGGTCGAACAAGGCCTTCGCCGCGTCCGGCATCCAGGCATGCTTGCGGCCGCCGAGTGCATAGAGCTGGAGCACCAGGCGGGTCCATTCCAGCCAGTGGCCCGGCGTGGTGCCGGAGGGACGGAACATCTCGTTACCGCGGTAATCGCGATCCAGCACCCAGTTCTCGTCGAAATGTTCTCCCACGCGGAAACCGCTCTCGGCGGCACGGCGGCGGATGATGAGGTCGGCGATGCTCTCGGCGCGGTCGAGATAGAAACGCTCGCCGGTCGCCTCGTATGCCGCCATGAGGGCCTCGGTGAGGTGCATATTCGAGTTCTGGCCGCGATAGCCGGCAACCGGCGTCCAATCGGCCTCGAATTCCTCCGCGATGGCGCCGTGACGGTCTTCCCAGAAGTGCTTGTCCAGAACCTCGGTCACGTCGGCGATCATGCGGTCGGCATCGGGGTGGCCGGCAAGCTTGGCGCTCGAGGCGGCCAGCAGAACGAAGGCGTGGCCGTAGCCCTGCTTGGTGGCATCCAGCAGGCCGGCATTGTCGAGCGACCAATGATAGCCGCCGCGCTCGTGGTCGCGGTGCTTTTCCCAGAGGAATTTCATGCCGTGGTCAACGATCTCGTCGGAGCCGGGGCGGCCAAGCAGGCTGCCGATCGCAAAGCAATGGACCATGCGGGCGGTGGAATGAATGCCGCGCACCGGGTTGCCGGCATTGAGCGGGCGACCGTCGACGTCGAGTTCGTGAAAGCCGCCGAGCGGATTGAAGGCCCGGTTCTGGAAGAAATCGAACAGGCGGTTTGCCTCCCGCCAGAGCCACTGGCGGTGATAGTCGCGCTTGCGCCAGGCTGTGCCAAGGTGTCCCGTTGCGCCCATGATGCGTTCTCCTTTTTGGTCGGTCCGCAGTCGTGTCCGGTGCTGTCGGGGCGGGAGGAGCGCAGGGGAGGCGTCGTGGCGTGACATTCACGCACGGCCCGCAACACTCGCAATGACGGCTGCCTCCGACAGGTGGGGCGGGATTTATGGCCCAGAACGCCTTGCCCTGCAACCCGTCACCCACTGTGGCAAGTCATCGCCGGAAGAAGGGAGAAACGCGAATTTACGATTGCGGCCAAAATGAGAAAAAATACCCTACCAATCTTATAGGGATCCTATAGAAATATCTCCGGAGCGGAGTGAAGCGCTCTTCTTGGCCAACCTGCGATAAGCAGACGCTCGAGCAAAGGACGGTGGCAATGCGCGATATGAAACTCGACAGCCGTGCGACTTACGCAACCTTCGGCTCGCGCCGTGCCCGCCGGGCGGAGCGTCAGGCGCTCGTCAGCACCGTGCTCTTTGCCGGTGCCTTCATCTTCGTGAGCGCCGTGGTTTTCGGCTTCGTCGGCTGAAAAAGCCTTTGCGATTTTTAGACCCCCAATTTTTAAACAATGAATGAACCGTATATCGGACGTTACTATACAGTGACGGCCGCGGCAGTCATGGCTTTTCGACTGCGAACCCTGCCCGGGCCCCTGTCGAGCGGTCATTTTCGCTTCATCCGAACCAGTGGCCGCGAGCCGCTTTCCCGGCTCGTCGCGTGCGACGCAAGGGAAAGCCGCCGGTCTTCGTGAGCAAGACGACAGGATTTACCTGGCCGCAATTGGTGCTGTTTCAGCCCGGCCATGGCCTGTTCCAGGAGAAGAACCTCATCGAGATATCGAACGAGGCGATGGACTGATCGGTTCTCGCCATGGGCTGACAGACCGGATTTACGCGCGTCTTCGAAGCGTCACGCCAAAGCGTCTCAAAGGGAGTGCATCGCCATTGGTCATAGAGACGCTGGCTGCTATTTATTCCTGCCCCGGGAATTAAAGAGGAGTCTTCCAGTTTTGCTGTTATTGGAAATCTTGCTTTTTTCAGCAGCGTTTTTGGCGGTCATTTTTCTGGCGGCTCACCAAATTGTCACGCAGGTCAGGGAGTACCGATTTTATAAGAGCAACGGCGGTGATTTTTCCGTCGACAGCGGCGTGGACAATCTGAAGCTTGATGAGCGTGTTCATATCAATGCTCTCGGCCTCACGAATTGGCAGCGCTTCTATCTCTTCCGTCCGTTTTACATCGTATTGCTCATAGCCTTCGCCGGCATGATGATCTTCTCCTTGTTCTGACCGGCATGATAATAGCCCGCTGTTGTGCGTGGAGGCCGAGTTTGTTCATCGGCAGCCCGTTCAGCACCTCCTTATCCACCAGATGTCGTCGAAATCCTGATTTTTCGCCCGTCGCAGTCGTTGCTTTTCCACGTCACAAACGTTTGCTGTTAAAGAGCTGAAACAGACCCTTACCAGGCAGGCAATGAGCGATACGAACCGCAGCGTTACCCTCACCTTGACCGCCGACGACTATGTCGCGGCCAACAAGCTGTTCATCCTGAAAAGTGCAACGTCACTCCGGCCGCTCGTTTGCTGGCTGATATTCGTTGCGCTGCTGCTCGGCTCGTTCTTCGTACCGGCGCTGCGACTTCGTGTTGAGCCTTACGCGGCATTCTTCTACATCTGTGTGGCGGTTGTGATCGCGATACCGTTCTATCAATATTTCTTCGCTGCTACCGTGTTTGCCCGCAAGGCTTACGCAAACCAGAAAACCCTTCAGCATCCGATGAGGGTTTCATGGTCGGACGGTGGCTTCAAGAGCACCGCAGAGCAGGGCGAATGGAACATCCCCTGGGCCGACTACCTCAAATGGACCGAGGACAGCAAGGTAATCCTCCTCTTCCAGGGACCGCGCCTGTTCAACATGCTGCCCAAGCGTGTCCTCACGCCAGCCCAGATCGACGACCTCAGGCAAATGCTGGCCGCCAACATCAAGCGCGCGTGAGAACACCTGAACGGGTTTGCGGAAGGGTCTTACTTTCAATCCCATATGAACTTGGCGGCTCATCTCGGTTTTGCCCTTCATGCGGGCGGGTTGCCACGCAGTTCCTAAATTTCCCGACAAATCTCCGGCGCTGAAATTCAAAGGGAGTTTCGTTCATAAAAGTCGTGCGCGAAGGAGCATCTCGATTCGGCCAAGCTGGCAAATGGCGACCCATGGCGGGATGCGGATGCTTTTTGGCACGCTGGGCCTCGATGTGCTTGGCGACGATACCAACCTTAGCCCCATAATCCATTATTATCGCGCATTATGCACGCCCGACGGGCTGTGCGGTTTTGCGGGATGTAGCGCGGTATAACTGCACCTTCGCATGAGTGGTCTCGCGGCCGCCTGACCCGACAGTTCAGTTGACCGGCCAAATGCCTCATCGGGTCTGCCGGCGGCCGCTCACCAGAACCCGACCCAGGGCGAGGACGACGGTGACGCAGACGATGAGCGCGGGGCCGGTGGGTGCCGCCGGCGCGAAGACGATCAGGTGCAGCAGCCCCAGGCCCGCGCAGAGCAGGACTTGCGCCAAGGCCACGACAGTCAGGATCGGCTTCATGTCTGCCCGGCGGTCGAACGGCAGCTGCCGGAAATAGCCATAGACGAAGAGCGGTATGAGCACGCTCATGAACACGGTGTGCATCGCCGTGGCGAGCCATGGCGCTGTTTCGAGCGAAGCCGGCAGCAGGATGATGGGAACGACCATCAGATATCCGGTGGCGATGCCCGCCAGAAACGGAGGCCAGAGGAGAACGCTCAAGGGCGTATCCTGCCGCATGCCGTCGTCCCGGCCGGTAGCGAGCAGCAGTCGGTTCAACGCCACGACGATGGCGACGGCTACGACGACGGCGCCGGCAAGCATCCAGAGATGCCACGGCGGCATGATGCCGGATCGGACCGTTTGAATGGACATGACGATTTCCCGAGGCACGCGCGAAAACATAGGGATCGTCATGAGCAGCCATATGCCGCTGCCGAGGCCCGGAAGCCGGATCGCATCGTTCAGCCACAGCAACAGGGCGGATACGCCGACAAAGGCTGCGATCCCCAGGGCCATGGCGCCGAGCGTATCGGCCATGAGGCCCATGGTGACGAATGCCGTCAGCACACCGTAGGCCTGCAGGGCGGTCAAAAGCAGCACGGCAATGCCGAAGAGCAGCCTTGGCCAGCCGGCATGGCCCAGCCGTTCCGTCAGGTCCGGCGCCATCAATCTCACGAGTTCGACAAGCGCCAGCAGGCTGAACAGCGGAACGGTTCCCAAAGCGAACAGCGACAGCCGCTCCATGCCGCCGGACTGCGCCAGCTGGAGGCTTGCCGGAATAAGATCGATGCCGGGAATGGGAAGACGCATGCAGGCCGCGATGATGATGAAGGCCAGCACGGTCATGAGGATCGTGTATCGTCTGTGGTCGCGGCGTGGAGTGGTCATCATCTGGGTTCGCTTCGCCTCGGTGTTTTGATGTCGATCGTGGTCACAGTCATGACGTATGGCAAGGGGATCCGCCAGTCGCTCACACCTGCTCCTCCAACGGGAATTGTCGAACGCGGCCGCTGACGACCTGGAATTTGACGTCTCCGACATGCACGGCATAGTGCCCCAGCGTATGCACGCGGGTGCGGTCGACCTCCGGGCAGGCGACGAGGCCGGAATCGGTAAGGGCATAGACATGCCGCACGTCGGCCGCGAAAATGCGGTTGAGGAAGGTCAGCGTGGCGGGATCGATGCCGGGGAGGGGCTTGCGATAACTGCCGCCGAAAAGCATGTGTCCCTCGGCATCGATCAGAAGCTGCTCGTGGACGCCACGCGCCGTTGCGGGATCGACCTTGCCGGGCCTGGTGACGGGTTTACCACGGTAAAGCAGCGTCTCGCCCATACGGGCGAAGGTGCAGCCGAGCGCTTCGACAGCATCGGGATCATCGATGCCGCGTTTGCGCACGCCCTCGACGATCAGCCCCTTGGCATCGCGCGCATAGGCGCCGCCGAGCACCTCGAAACTCTTCAGATCCGCCTTGACGATGACAAGCGCCGGCATGGGCGCCGTGCTGTCGAAATAATAGGCCTGCCGGCGATCGCGAAACCAGGGGCCGGACACACGCTCGAAACTCGCGGCGTCGGCACCCTTGACCGGCGAGCATCCGTAACGCTCCATCCCCGGTTCGAAATAGCGCAGCCCGTGCCTGTCCTCGGCAAAGACATCGACGATGTGGCGAAGGCTGTCATGGTCGAAATGATCCAGTGAGACCCACGCGCCATCATGCGGACGTGCCGGTCGGACCAGGACACGGCTCCCGTCGCTGAAATAGGGTCCGCCCATGGGGACCAGCTCGGCGGCGTCCGCGGCCCCACGCTCCCGCCGCGCCTTTTCGCGATGCCACCAGGTGCCGGTGAGCTCGGGATGCGACTCGAAATAGCGGCTCCAGTGTTCGAATTCGGCGGATACCGATTTCGGCTCCCCACGCGAGAAGGGCCGGTCCTTGTCGTAGGCGCAATATTGGCCGGCCTCGGACGCGCAGGTGAAGCTTTGCCGGTCCGCCTCGGGGATCGGACGGTTTTCCCAGTAGATGCGGTTCCTGTCGGCGAAATACCGACCCTCGTCGCCTATCGCGTGGAAGCTCGGTGCGTCCGCGCCCTTGATTTCGACGCCATAGGCATAGACCTTGCGGCTGTCCTTGGCATAGTGGCTTTCATCGACATGGATGCCGGGTTTCTGGCCGCGTCCGTAATAATAACTCACGATTTCGAACGTGCCGGGCTCCGCCATCGGCAGGCGCAGGTTGGTGATGTAGAAGCCGGCGGCCTTATCGGCGCCGTAGCGCTCGTTCAGCACGGTGAAGCTTTCCGGATCTGCGCCGCGCGCGACGAACCAGAAGATTTTCGTGGGCGTCTCGCCCTGGCCGTAGACGCGCTTGGCGTCGCAGAACCAGCGATCGCCAAGCTGGCGGAAGGTCAAAGGGTCGAGGCCGGCGAGAGGCACCCCCTTTCGATCTGCGATCGGAGCACCGTCGACGCAAACATGGCTGCCATCGTGAACGTAACGGATGACGGGAAAGCGCCGCTCGCAGATGTAGTGCGCGACCCAGTCGACGTCCGAGAAGGGGCCGATGCGCGGGTTGGCTTCGACCGCCCGCCGCAGGGTGCCGAGTTCCCGGCGCATGCTGAACGGCTCGGGCACGGGCAGGTCGATGCCGTCATGTTCGGTCAGATGATCGAAGAGTGCGCGGTCATGCTCGGGCTCAGGCAAGCCCTCGCGGGCATAGGCGCCGGCAACCCAGCCCGTATTGGCGAAGTGAAGCTGCCCGTAACGGTTGTTGCAGTTCTGCCAGCGCGCAGCGTCGATGCCGAGCCGGGAGAGGATTTCGCGTGCGGGGCGCCCCACATCGGCAAAGAGCGATGCCGCGTACCAGTGCGCATAGGGAAGGGGGAAAAGCTCGCTCAGTTCCGGTCTGTTCGAAATCGTGCTGTCCTCCATCTGCGTGTTCGTCGTGCGCCCCAGCCCGTACCCGATTGTTCGACGTCCGCGCGGCCTGGAATATTCTTCGGAGATTCGGTTTGGCGCGCCGGACGCTACGGCGCGGCCATCATACGGTCGGCCGCCCGCCTTGCCAGATCGAAAGCCGTCATGCCGGGCAGGCGGGCCATGAACGCGGCGCGACCATCGCCGGACACGGGCGGCGACCACCATGCAGCGGTGTAGAGCCTGTCGCCGCTCAGGGTGACGGTTGCGAAAACCTCTCCGGCCTCGCCTCCGGTTTTCGTGGCGATGTCAAAGTGGAAATGGTTCTTCGTGCCCTCGACGCCATCGGGCGGCGAAGCGCTGTCGCTCGACAGCAGTTGCGCGCTACCGAAATCCGGCGACTGCCTGGCGATGAAATCGCGCAGGAACGTCTCTCCATCGCGTGCGATGTCGAAGCCGGCGGGCGCATCGAAAGCGCCAAGCCAGACGAGGCCGGCATCCTTGCCATCGCGCTTGCGCACCATGCTGAGTTCGGCGGGGACGCCGCCCTGGAAGTCGTTGATGGCGATGCTCCAGGCGGGCGAAACCGGCAGGGCCACGGTGCGTGACCCGAGTTTCAGCGGGACATCGGTCATGCCGGCCCAATGGCTGACCGGCTTGCCGTCGGCAAAGGTCAGGCCATCGAGCGCCGTTCGTGCGAATGTCTCGATGTTCCCGCCGGTCGCGAAGGCGCTTTCCTCGTCCGTACCGGCGGGCGTGGCGATGAAATGAAAGACGAGGAGCTTGGTGCCGCGTGTCAGGCAGCGCGAATAGGCCACCTGCTCGAACCGGCCGTCTTTGACGCGCATGCTGCGCACGGATGCGCTCGACAGGTCGTCCGCGATGGATCGTGAGAAAACTTCGAGGCCAATCAATCCCACCTCGTAGAGGCAGACCCGTAATGCCGCCGCCGGATATTGGAGATCCAGCGCCATGATGGTCACGTCCGCCGGCACGGCAGCCGATGGTGCGATCTTGCCGACCACCGTCACGTTGCCGGCGGTACCCGCCCGGCGAGGCTGGATTTCCACGGTCTGGAAATCAGCGTTGGCGGGAACGAGGATTTCGCCTCGCAGGTCCGTGCTCCCGAAGTCGAAGGTCTGTTTCCTCCAGCCCGCCGGTACGGGCTGTTGCGCCCACACTTGGCAGGATGCCGCAAGCCAGATCAGGAGGCCGGCGACACCATAGCGGAACGGGCCCCAAATGGCGTTCCCCGCAATGTCCCGCCGCCGGTTACGGCCGAGTTTTGTTTCCGGATGGCTTAGTCTGCCCGTCACGAATGCCCTCTGTCGCACTGCTGTTCAGTCCGACAAGATATAGGCGCGGGCGCGAGAGTTAAACCGCAAGCGTTCTATATCAGAACCTTGTCAAGGACGGATGGCGTCCGCTGGCTTAGCGGAAACGGACCGGTCGTTTCGTCAGGTTCATCTGGATCGCCAAGCGGTCCGCGAATGGCCCGATCAGGCGGACCAGTTTCCGGGCTTCCGCTTCGTGTATGCCCTGCTGCCTGCAATAGAGCACGACGTCATACACCCTGACCTGCGCTACGGAGCGATTGCTGTCGACGTGTTGCATGGTGTTCCTCCCGGTGAAGCCCGCAAAATGCACGCGGAGGCGGGAAGTTCCGCGGGGAAAAGCTCCGTACGAAACCGTACGAATGCGATGCGGCGCCTGCGGGCGGGAGACCTCTGTCCGCTTTCGTACCGACCCTCCAGACCGGGTTGTTTCGCCGATTGTATGGCCATAGATGGACAGCCATTGACTTTGGGAGAGACCGAGGCCTTTGGCGGATATGCGGTCGATGAACTGCATTGGATTTATTGATGGCAGCTGGTTGTGACGGCGGGTTTCGGAACAACCTTCTTCGGCGTTTACCGGAAGCGAGCCTGCAACGGATTTTGCCGCATCTCGAACGGGTGCGGCTTCCCCGATGGCATCAGCTGTCTTCACCCCAGCAGCCGATGAAACACGCCTATTTCTTCGAAAGCGGCATAGCATCGGTGGTTATCCGCTCGCCTGATGGACGGTGCAGCGAGATCGGCATCGTCGGCAGGGATGGCATGTATCCCGCCTCGGCCATTCTGGACGTGGACGCCGATCCATTCTCGGTCCACATGCAGATCCAGGGCGAAGCGCACCGGATTGCCACGCCCGCTCTCAAGTCGATGATGGCCGAAGATCCGGAGATCCACCGGCTGCTTGCCTGTTACGTCCAGGCGCTGACCGTCCAGCAGGCCTACACCTCGCTCTCCAACGCGGTGCACCAGATCGGCGAGCGTCTCGCCCGCTGGATCCTGATGTGCCATGACCGTGTGGACGGAACGGAGATCAGTCTGACGCACGAGTTCATGTCGATGGTGCTTGCGGTCAGGCGTCCCAGCATCACCACGGCGCTCCACGTGCTGGAAGGCAAGAAGCTCATCTATTCCGAACGGGGTGTTGTCAGCGTCCGCGACAGGGCGGGGCTGGTCGCCTTCGCGCGGGACGCCTATGGCGAATGCGAGCGGGAATATGAGCGCCTCATCGGGACAAGCATCGCGCGTTCCTCGGACTGATCGGAATATGCCTTCATGTTTTGCCGGAAACCGTGCGGTCCCGCCGATCGCGAAGCGCGACCACGTGCGCATTTCCGCGCGGTGATCCGTACGATAACGTACTGCAACCTCTTTGAAGCCGTCTCGTTCCCTTTGAAATGGAGGAACGAATGGACGCCTTGGTTACTGCCCCAATCGAGCAGACAGTTCATGCCCAGATCGAAGCCCAGTTGCCTGCCCTCAGGCGGTTTGCGCGGCAATTGTGTCGTGCAATCAGCGATCGCGAAGATCTCGTTCAGGAAACGGTGATGCGGGCCCTGCGGTCCTCCCATCAATTTCGCCCGAACACAAATCTCCGCTCATGGTTGTTCACGATCATGCGCAACACCTTCAACACCGAATATCATCGCCGCTGCCGGGAGCCCGCCGGCATGGATCCGGAGCTTTTCGAACGGATCAGCATCAGCGCGCCGCAGGAATGGGCGGTCTGCCGCAGCGAATTGCGATCAGCGCTCAAGCGCATTCCTTTCAGCACCCGCCGCACATTGCTGCTGGTGGCGATGGGTGTCAGCTACATCGACACGGCAAGGCTTTGCGCCTGTGAAATCGGCACGGTCAAGAGCCGGGTCAACCGTGCGAGAAAGATGCTCGAGGACGATATCGGGCGGCCCGGGGTCATGTAGGCGTCCACGCGCGCCGGCGCTGAGCGGCGGGAACACTGTACGCTTTCGTACAGTGTTCCCGCTTTGTATTGGGCCGCAAGTTCTCTAAGCTTTCCTCTTCTCATTCAGGAGGTGAGCATGTGCAGCTACACACATTACGGCGCATTCGATCCTGAAGAACTGGGCGCGTTGCAGTCGGTCTTCGACGAGTTGACCGCACAGCCATGGTTTGCTGCCTCGGACGAAGCGCGAGAGAGCTTTGCCAGATATCTCTTCGATACCTTCGCCGATGCTACATTCGATCCCGCCAAGCATCGCTTTGTCGTAGAGTCGTCGGCCCGCATGTTTTACGCGAAAGAGACGTAGGCTGCGCGCTCAGGACTGGCCGGGCAGGGCATTCTTGTCAGCCGGTGCGGCAGGTTGGGCGTCATTGGTTTCCTTTCCTTCGACGAAAGGGGAGGGCGCCGTCGGTTGCCTGATGACGAAATAGCCGAGAATGCAGCCCACCACGACGAACAGGACCGCCAGAAAAATAGGCCCGGTCCGTGCGCGGGGTTGGTCCGAACCGTCGTCGACCTGCGGCGTTGCGGCGGGGGTGTCCTTTCCATAGAGGCTTCTGACCTTCCGGTTTTGCTGCGCGCGCTCCGTCGGTGACAGGCGTCGCTGCTTCATAACACCGTAAACCAGCACAGCCCCCAGGAGCAGCGCGCCGCCCGCAATCGCCAGAAACCAGAACTGTTCTTCCATCGCTTCCATAGCGTCCTCCTGTTCGGTTCGTGAACGCGACGCAGGCCGCCTCCGGTTTGTCGGCCTCGCGAAATTAACGCCCCGCTGCCGGCGGGTTCTCGAACGGTTTGTCGGGTGGATCCGATGTGTCGTCGTCACGACCGTGGTTCTCGTCGATCAGGCGTGCACTGCGTTGCCGGGTGAAGTAACGCGTTATCCACTGAATGCTGACCAGCAGGCGTTTTTCGAAATTCACCAGCAGATAGACGTGGACGAGGGCCCACAGGAACCAGGCCATGCGGCCCTTCAGGGTCCAGGACCCGAAATCGAAGATCGCGGCGTTGCGGCCGATGACGGCGGTGTTGCCACGGTTGTGAAACCGGAACGGTGCCGTGTGCGTGCGGCCGGTCAGTTTATGGCGCAGGCGGTCCGCCACATACTCGCCCTGCTGCTTGGCGACCTGCGCCAGTGCCGGAAGCGGCTTTCCATCCTCATCCGTCGCCAGGGCCGTATCGCCGATGACCGCAATATCAGGATGCCCGGGCAGCGACAGATCCGGTTCCACGGGAATGCGGCCCTGCTGCCCGCCTTCCACGTCAAGCCAGCGCGCAGCGGGCGAGGCACGCACACCCGCACCCCAGACGATGCAGCTTGTTTCGATGCGCTCGTCGCCCAGCGACAAGGAGTCGGCGTCGATTTTGGTCACGCTGCGTCCGGTCAGGACCCGAACGCCGATATCCGTCAGATAGGCATGCGCGTAGGCCGCGAGTTTCTCCGGGAAGGCGGCAAGGATGCGGGGCCCGGCTTCGATGAGAAGGACATCGACCTCGTTCTTGTTGATGGCCTTGAAGTCGTGATGGATCATCTGGCGCGCCAGTTCGGAAATGGCGCCGGCCATCTCGACACCGGTCGGACCGCCGCCGATGATGGCGAAGGTGAGCAGGCGTTTGCGAATGGCGGGATCGGTTGCGCGCTCCGCGCGCTCGAAGGCGGACAGCAATCGGTGGCGGATGAGCCTTGCTTCATGAATGGTCTTGAGGCCCGGGGCGAACGGCTTCCACCCGTCGTTGCCGAAATAGTTGTATTCCGAGCCGGTCGCGATGACGAGGTCGTCATAGGGGAGCGACGTGCCGTCCTTCAGCAGAACACGGTGCCCGGTGCTGTCGATACCGACGACCTCGCCCAGCAGGACACGGATATTGTCATATCGCCCGAGCGTCCGACGCACGGGTTCTGCGATATCGGCCGGCGACAGGGCGGCAGTGGCCACCTGGTAGAGCAGGGGCTGGAAGAGATTGTGGTTGCGCCGGTCCACGACGGTAACGGTGATGCCCGACTTGCCGAGGCCCTTTGCGCAGGCGAGGCCGGCAAAGCCCGCACCGATGATGACGACCTGTGAATGCGTGTAAGGGTCATGGGTGGACATGGTCTCTTGCGCGCCTCTTTCATGACATGTGCCGCTGCACATCAGGACAATGGGCCAACCTCGGCCTTCAAGGATTGTTCCGACCTTGGCGGGGAACAATGGAGGCTGGCGGGGATTGGCAGTGTAGTGCCAACGAGGAAAAACGGCCATGCCGCATCAGCACGCTATCGAGCCTCCCAAGGAGAGTGCAGACTATCCCGGTCGCAGCGCCGACTGCGTCGCCGCGCTGCGACCTGCCGTCGCGGACCTGGCGATAGCGGCGCCGGAGGATCTGACGACAACGATGACCACCGGGCCTGCGGGCAATTTCGCGGAGCTTGTTGCAGGAGCGGAGAGAGCAGGGTGGCGCGCCGACGAGGCGCAAGACGCCATAAGGCAGCTGGCACGCGAGCAGGAAGGCGCCCGCGGCACATTGTTCGACTGACAGGAGCCCGCTCTTTCTATCGTACCGCCTCAGAAGAAACGGCGGCATCCGGAATGCCGCCGTCTTTCATCTCGTTGTTGCGGTGCCCGATCGGGGGCCGCGATGGCTATGTTTCATCCTGGGGAACGTGTTTCTTCACGGTCGAGGTATTGGCGGCTGAAACCGGGTCGGAGGCGGGGAACGTGTCTTCCAGCCCTTTCTGGAGCTCTCCTTCCTGACTGGGTCGCGCCTGGCGGGATTGCTCTTCCTTGAGCGATTGCACGGCCGGAGACTGTCCGCCTTGATCACCTTTGGCTTTCATCGCGTCCGCTACCCCATTGCGCTCGGGATCCTTGTTCGTCTCACCGACGGCGTCGCGCGCGGTGTCGGGATCGTCCTTGGCAGGCAGGTAGCCGCGCGGTCTGGATGATTCCGGCCCCTCCCAGCGAGGCGACTGATCCGTGGTGCCCGGTGCGCCGTCCTGCGGTTTGTTCATACCCATGTGACATCTCCTTTCACGCTCTAAACCGTCTGGATCGCGGGATGTTCCGTTTCCACAGGGTCCGACAGGCGTGAAAACAAGGCGGGCGCTGGTCTCTAGGCAGAGTATCGGGCGTGCGGCGTCGCCTTGTGCGCGACCCGTCGAACCGCCGGGTCAACACCGTCCGGAACAAAGCACCGCGGCTTTCTGTTCGCATGGTTTGCAGGAGGAAATAAGAGTGCGATACTTCTTTAATATTCGCGACGGAGAGCGCACGGAAGAGGATCTCGAAGGATCGGAATTCGATACTTTGGAGCTTGCGATCGAGGACGCACGGTTGGCGGCGCGTGAGATCATGGCGGAGCATGTTCTGGCGGGATATGAGCCGGACGGGCAGTTTTTCGACATCGCCGATGAAGAGGGCCGGGTTCTTGTGAGCGTGCCGTTTCGCTCAGCGCTCAGATCGAAGTCTCAATGAGTGGTGGCGACGGTTCGGAATGACCCGATATAAGTCGTCGATATTCCGTTTCCGGCATACCGTATGAGGCGCCGGCAAGCTGTGCCAGCCCTGCGCGGTCCCGGATCGTCACGAGCCGGCGGCTGGATTGTATAAGGCGCTTTCCCTCAAGCAAATGCAGGGCGTCCGTTACGCTGGGCCGACGCACGCCAAGCATAAGCGCGAAAAAATCGTGGGTGAGGGGAAGGCGGTCGCCCAGGCGATCCTGCGACATCAGCAGCCAGCGCGCGAGGCGCTGCTCCACATTAAACCTTCCATTGGCCAGGCTGGTGGCGGCGATCTGCATCATGAAGACATGCGCGAAACGCAGGAGAAACCACCTTAGCCGCGGGCGCCTGTCCATCAGGTCCCTCAGGGCGTCGCTGCGGATACGCAGGGCCGTCCCGCCGACCTGCATGAAAGCATAATGCGGGCTGCTGTCGACGCCGAGAAGCGCGGGCACGCCGGACAATCCCTCGGCGCCGACGCAGCCGACCTCGACTTCCTTGCCGCGTGGGCCGGCGATTTCCGACGATAGACCGTTCAGGAAAAAATAGACGTGCTCGATGGCCTCGTGGGCGTGGAACAGGAATTGCCCCTGATCCAGATCCACGCGCTCAAATTGCGCCGATAACGCCGCCAAATCGTCGGGGTCGACGCGTGCAAGCAGTCCGTTGCTATGATTATCCTCGGCCAAGGCCGGCTCCTTCCCGCAACAGCATCCGGTTTCAGGTCTTTGACGAAAATGCTGCGTTGCCCCAACATCTCTTAACCGCCAAGTGCCGATACAGTTCCATATTCGCGCCGTCTGATCCATCCCGCGAAACCTGATGTCATTTCACGCGTTACGCCACGAGATATCACCGCGCCTGACGCATGACGTTAGAGCGCCACCACAAGAAGGCCAGGCATATGCGTGATTCCCGTGACGACCGGACCGAAGAACTGAACGCCGTCATCGATACCAAGCTGACCGCTCTCGTTGTGGAACTGGAAGATGCCGGCTGGAACATGGAGGACATCGCTCTGGCGATCCAGCAGGTCTTGAGCCGCAATTGGCTCGATCAGATCGAGGCGATGAGACGCGCACGTGCGGCTGTGTCCGACAATTTCGTTTCGGATGGAAATGAGGGTTGAAGAGGAGAGGCGGATGCCGACCACCTATCAGATCGTCGCGCTCAGCGCGCTCGATCCCGAAGGCACGGACACGCGCGACGAGCCGAAACTGGTCTTTCCGGATGCGCTGAAAATGGCGCAGGGGCTGAAGGACCAGGGAAAGGCTTTCCGCGTCTTTGCCGATGGCGAGCCTTCCGGCGACCAGCTCCAAGCTCTGCGCGATCTTGGAGCCGTTGAGGTCCTTCCGACGATTTAGACCGGGAACAGCGGACGGGTCTGCGAGTTATCGCGTCATGAACCAGATGCCCCGCGTGTTCGCCGATGCCCCTTCCGATACCGACCTCCACGCGAAGTTGGTTTACATCGAAGGTTTGGAAACCGGTATCACGCGCAAAACGGGCGCAAAGGGATATCTCTATTACGGGCCCGACGGGCGAAGGATCACAGACCGCGCGGAAATCGCGCGCCTGAACGCTCTCGCGATTCCACCGGCCTATACCGACGTGGTGATTTCCACCAACCCGTATTCTCATTTGCAGGCGATCGGCAAGGATGCGCGCGGCCGCCGTCAGTATCGCTATCACGCCGACTGGCATGCCGAGCGCGGCCGTGCCAAATTCGAACGGCTCATCGACTTCGCGAACCGGCTGCCGGACCTGCGTGAGCGTGTGGAACACGACCTGCGTTCGCCCGGCCTGACGTTCGACAAGGCGCTGGCGACCGTCATCTGGATGCTCGACAATCTCTATATCCGTGTCGGCAACGCGGCCTATGCCGAGGCGAACAAATCCTATGGCTTGACGACATTGCGCAGGCGGCATGTCAAGGTCGACGGCGGCAACCTCAAGTTCCGTTTCAAGGGAAAGTCGGGCAAGGAGTGGAACCTCGTCCACAGCGATCGCCGGATTGCCAATGTGGTCCGCAAGCTGCAGGAGCTGCCGGGACAGCACCTTTTCAAATATGTGTGTGATGAGGGCGGCTGCCGGCCGATCTCCTCGCAGGACGTAAACGATTATATTCGCGAGATCGCCGGCGACGGTTTCAGCTCGAAGCAGTTTCGCACCTGGGGCGCAACGTGCATGGCCGTCCAGGCGCTTGCTACCGTCGATGTTCCGCCGACCAAGCGCGAACTCACCCGACAGATCAACCAGGCGATCGACACGGTCGCGGCAAGACTGGTGAACACCCGTGCCGTCTGTCGCTCATCCTACATTCATCCGGCCGTTTTCGAGGATTTTCATGCCGGCAGGCTGGGCGAGGTATTGAAGATGAAGACAAGCGCAAAACGTCTTCTGGACTGGATGGACGAGGATGAAATCCAGGTGTTTCGCTGGTTGAAAAAGCGATCGTCCATCATTGCGCAGGATAGTTGAGGCGGCGTCTTGGTCTGGAGGGTGACGCCTTTGGCGCCCTGAGTATCATGAATCTCAGGCTATTTACCCTTCTTTGGCTGCTTGCCGAAATCCTTTCGCAACTCCGCTTTCGCGTCTTCCAGTGTGTCGCGCCGGCTCTTCGAGAGCTGGCTGCCGGCGCGGTTGATGTAGAACGTCAGCATGGACATGGCCGAGCGGAACGGGCTCGATTTGCGCCGGCCGCTCTCTTCGGCAGACTGCTTGAGCGAACTGGCGATCTTCCTGGCGCTCTTCTGTTTGAAGACGCCGTTTTCGAGGTCCATGGCGTCGCTGTTTTCCGTGACGTCCTGCGACCACTTCTTCTTTTTCTTTCCCATGGTCATGCACCTTCACCTGGATAGGGACGGGCCTTCAGCAGCGTCGCGGCGTGCACGGTGTTGCGTGCGACAAGCGAGAGCGTGGAGCGCACGGGCTCCGGGATTTCATCGAGATCGACGAAATTCACGGATCCCATCGCCTCGCCGACCCAGTAGGTTAAGGCATTTGCGGGAATGGTGAAGCCGACATCGTTGAGCGCTTGAAAAAGCTCCGCGGAGACATGATGCGCGCCGTCCTCGTTGCCGACGACGGCAACGGCGGCGACGCGACCGTAGGACACCATGCGCCCCTCTTCGTCCTTTTCCTCCAGGAATGCATCCATGCGTTCAAGCGCGCGCTTGCAGACGCTGGACGGCTGCCCCATCCAGATCGGCGTGCCCATGATGAGGATGTCGGCGTCCAGGATCTTCTGGCGGATGGCCGGCCACGCGTCGCCATCGCCTTCATCGGACGTGACGCCCGGCTTGATATCGTGATCGGCCAGTTGCACGAACTGCGTGGTGACGCCGAGCGGCTCCATGGCCGCGGCGAGGAGTTTCAACATACGGTCGGTCGAGGAGGGGTCTTCGGCCCTCTTCGTCTTCAAGGTGCAGTTGAGCGCCAGTGCTGTCAGTGCCATCTTCGCCTCTTGTGTTGGGCATCGTGTGTCGGGATTGATGACCAACCACGCTTTTCGCCGATTGTTCCTCAAAAGCCGCATCGTCGCCGCCGGTCTTCCCGGCGAGCGAAATGCGACGTGGAACAAGGGCGAACCCTGATCGGTTAGGGATGCAACGCCAATTGTGAGCGAGGAAACGACGATGACCGATCGCAAACACCCATCCCGCGAAGAGGATTTTCGCGACTATGAAGAGCGGGATATCCGCGACGGCTGGCCTTATTCGGATAATGACGACGGCCGAAAGGCCGGCGGCAACGCACCCTACGGCGCCGGCGGCGCGGAACTCGACCAGATCGACAACGAGCGTCTTGCGGTGACGTCGGATCCTAAGGAACGCGCCGTCGCCGGCGCACCGACGCCATTCTCCGACGAGGAGGGTGGAACAATCAGCGACGATGATCTGGAGGCCCGCATCATGGAGGCGCTCGAGGACGATGGCCGCGTGGAACTGGACATGCTGCAGATCACCATTCGCGACGGCGTTGCCGAACTCGATGGCGCCGTCGACAGCGAAGATGACCGAAACCATCTCATCCGCTTCGTTCGAGGCGTGAAGGGTGTGCGCGATGTGACGGCCGAAGGCCTCGCGACACGCGGCATCGATAGCCATATCGCTGCAGACTCGACGGAATAGGAGGCCTGCTTGCGCTTGCGGTATGTCTTCCATGCCGAAGCGGTGGCCAACTTTTCTGACGACCGTCGACTGACCAGGGCGCGGTTTTTTGGGGGTGTGTCTCGCCACAAA